>CALANW010000118.1 GCA_937926145.1 uncultured Ruminococcus sp.
TCTAGACCCTTTTGTCAATAGTTTTTTCTGCGTTCTATGTTTTGTTCGGTTTTTTCAACATTTTTAGACTTTTTATATGCAATTATTACAACGTCGCATTAAATCAATATAGTATTTACACCCATTTTAACTTCTTAACTATATAAAAACACAGATCAAAGCCGCTGCCGCGGCTCTTACCTGCTCTAATACTTCTAATACTAATTCACATATTCCCGCTCAGATTCATTATAATAGCCGTCACTGCAATGGGACAAGTCTCACATCGGAGTATCCTCTCGCCGAGCCATATAGGCACAGCTCCGCTCTCCTCTGCCTTTTCCACCTCAGAATGCTCAAATCCGCCCTCTGAGCCTATCATCACCGCCGCCGTGTCCGCGGCCATAAAATCTATCCCCGAAAGCTTCTGACCGCCATTCTCGTAGCATATAAGCTTTATCTGCGCCGCCGACATATCCTTTACCGCCTCGTCAAAGCTCATCAGCTCCCCTATCTCGGGAATTATCCCCCTGCCCGACTGCTTCGCCGCCTCTTCCGCAATGCGCATAAAACGCTCACGCTTTTTAGCAAAGTCCTTTTTGTCGGGTCGAGAAACACATCTGCGTGAAAGGAACGGCACTATCCGCACCGCACCAAGCTCCGTCACCTTCTGTATTATCTGCTCGAACTTGTCCTGCTTCGGGAAAGCCTGATATATCGTCAGCTTTAAGCTCGGCTCGCACTTCGACTGCACAGTCTCCTTTACACGGCATAAGACCGAACCCTCGGTCATCTCCTCTATCTCGCAGATATAGTCCGTCCCCGTGCGGCAGAAGGTTATCTCGTCCCCGATCTTCATTCGGAGCGAGTAGCCAATGTGCCTCGCGTCCGCCCCCTCAACATTTATATAGTCCGTCGGTTCGTGGTCAATAAAAAATCTCGGCATAGTCTTCCCTCATATTTCTTCAAGCGAAAGCGTCGCAATTGCATTAAGGTCCATTCCCGCGCGCTTGCCCGAAAGATAATCATAATAAGCCTGACAGCCTATCATAGCCGCATTGTCACCGCAAAGATAAAGCGGAGGCATATAAAGCTTCATTCCGTTCTTCTTGCACTCTTTTTCAAGCAAACCACGCACCGCAGAATTCGCCGAAACACCGCCTGCAAGCGCAACCGTTTTGTAATTGTATGCCTTAGCCGCCGCAATAGTCTTTCCCACAAGAATTTCCGATATCGTCTTCTGGAACGAAGCCGCAAGATCGTTCTTGTTTATCTCCTCACCCTTCTGCTCCGCATTGTGGGCAAGGTTTATTACTGCCGTCTTTAATCCGCTGAATGAAAAATCATATTCACTTCCCGTTATCTTCGGGTGTGGAAGCTTGTATGCGTTCGGGTTGCCGCTCTGCGCAGCCTTGTCTATCTGTACACCGCCGGGGTAGCAGAATCCAAGCACTCTCGCCGCCTTGTCGAAAGCCTCGCCTGCCGCATCATCGTGCGTCCTGCCGATAACATGGAACTTAGTGTAGTCCGTTACTTCAATTATGTGCGAATGTCCGCCGCTCGCAACAAGACATAGATACGGCGGCTTCAAAGGCTCGTCTGTTTCCGCACTCGCAAGATAATTCGCCGCAATGTGTCCCGCAATGTGATGTACGGGAATAAGCGGCTTGTCCGCCGCAAGAGCCAATCCCTTTGCAAAGCTTACACCCACAAGGAGCGCACCAATCAGTCCCGGCGCATAAGTAACACCGATAGCATCTATCCCGTCAAGGTCGGTGTCCGCATCTTCAAGTGCCTTTCTCACAACCCCGAGAATGTTCTCACAGTGTCGGCGCGAAGCTATTTCGGGTACAACTCCGCCGTATTTCTTGTGTTCTTCTATCTGCGTCGAAACAACGTTGGAAAGTATCTTTCTTCCGTCCTCAATGACAGCCGCCGCCGTTTCATCGCATGAGGATTCTATTCCGAGTATCTTCATTTCATTCTTCCTTTCTTCAAAGAAATTCTGTCAAAGCAGTACACAAAATGCTCTGCCTACTCTTTAAAATACTTAGTCATAAGCACAGCATTTTCCGTCGGCTTTGCGTAGAAATTTTTGCGCATACCGACCTGCTCAAAGCCGCATTTTTCGTATAAAGCTATCGCCGAAGCGTTGCTCTCCCTTACTTCAAGGTCAATTCTGTAAGGCTTGCTTTTTTCAAGCTCACTTATCAAAGCCGAAGCGATGCCGAGCCGCCTGAAACCCTCTTTTACAGCAATATTGTAAATGCTTATCTCGTCCAGCACAGCATTGGCCGTCACGAAGCCGCAGACCTCACCGCTTTCAGCTTTGGCAACAAGAAATAATGCCCCGTTAGCCGCAAAACTGCTCTCGAACGCCGCCATGCTCCAAGGGTCGGCAATGCAAGCCTGCTCTATCTCAAACATTGCTTCAAGGTCAGCCGAAACCGCCTTTCTTATCGTGTATCTCATAAAGCCGCCCTCAGTATCTCGTCCGTCAGACTGCGCAGGTCATCCATGCAGGTCAGAGTTCCGCACCTGCCTCGGAAACTCGCCGCATTCGGCAAGCCTTTCAGATAGAACGAGCATTGCCTGCGAAGCTCCGCCATAGCCTTTTTCTCACCCTTGAATCCGACCGTCAGCTCCGCCTGATGAAGCATTATCGCAAGCTTCTCTTCAAGCGTAGGCTCGGGCGCATATTCACCCGTTTCCATGTAGCTTTTTATCTGCGAGAAAAGCCACGGCCTCCCATAGCTTCCCCTTCCTATCATAACAAGGTCACACCCCGTCTGTTTGTACATATCCGCCGCACTCTCGGGCGAATCAATGTCGCCGTTGCCGATAACGGGTATCGAAACAGCCTCTTTCACCTGCCGAATTATGTCACGGTCAGCCTTTCCGTGATACATCTGAACACGGGTGCGCCCGTGAACGGCTATCATCGAAGCGCCTGCCTGCTCGATCACCTTTGCGAATTGTACAGCATTGACATTATCATCGTCCCAACCCTTGCGGAACTTCACCGTAACTGGAACATCGCTGTTTTTTACCGCCGCACGAACTATCTCTGCCGCAATTTCGGGCGTTTTCATAAGAGCACTTCCGCTGCCGCTGCCAACTATCTTCGGAACGGGACAACCCATGTTTATATCCAGTATGTCAGGCTTGTATTTCATCAGCATCGAAGCCGCCCTGCCGACGAATTCGGGATCTTCGCCGAAAAGCTGCAAAGCGTAGGGTCTCTCGCTCTCAATGACAGTGCAAAGCTCCTCCGTCTTTCTGTCGGAGTAACATAATCCCTTTGCCGAGATCATCTCCGAAACCATGTAAGCCGCCCCCTGCTCCTTGCAGACCGCACGGTAAGCCCTGTCCGCCACCGAAGCCATCGGAGCGAGCGCAGCGGTTTTTTCTATTTTAACATCGCCTATTGAAATAAAGTCCATAGCAGCCTTCCGTTCCAAAAAACTTTTTATTGTAGCTCTCAATTTTCCCCGAAAGCCACCCAAGGGATATCTTCGCCGCCGAATGAGGTCACAGCGTCCTGACAAATTCCGACATGGCACATAATATGCCGTATTTGAGCGCATATCACACTGAGATAGGTAAAATCCATATCATCGAGGATTTTTCGGCAGAGCATATCATCGGTAAGCGAATCAAAGAATTTATCCTTTTTTACATCGAAAATTTTAAAAAGATCCGTTACCTGCTCCTTTGTCATTGAGCCGTCTTTTTCGCAGCACCACTCGTCCCGATACAGCTTTTCGCCTATTTTTTCGGGCAGGCAAAAGCTTGATCCAAAGTCAGCTTTGTAATCAAACCTGAGCCAAAAATCGCTGCCCATGAGAGCGTGGACAACGTTATTCCAAACAGGCAGACCGTTATTATCCGCCTTCCAAAGCTCATCGGGACAAATCTCAACTATGCTTTTGAGCATTTTATAGCTGTCGTCATACTGCACTTTGAGCATTTTAACAATTTCATTCATATTAATTCCTCTTTACCGAAAATTCGGCTTTTTGATCTGCCATATTAACCGTCAATTATAAGCTCTCCGTGCTTATGCCGTGAGCAAAGCCCTTTCTATCATCTTCATTGTCATAAACATGATATTCTCCGCAAACATCTTCAAGCCTTTTATAGCTTGCCGAAACATAGTCACTGCGGCGCAGACCAACGGCAACTATAAGCGCATTTATAACGCTCATCGGAGCGATAAGCGAATCCGCAAAGGATACCATGTCGCTGCGTGCGATAAGGATATTGTCGGCATATTCCGCAAGCGGCGAGGACATGCTGTCCGTTATGGCAATATTCTTTGCACCCTTTGAGGAAGCGTACCGAAAAGCCTTGACCGTGTGTGTGGAATACCTCGGGAAGCTTATACCGATCATAACATCGTTCTCTCCGATATTCAATATCTGCTCGAACATTTCTGAGGTCGAGGTCGTGTGAACAAGCTTGACATTATCGAACATCATCGTAAAGTAGAACGAAAGGAAACGTGCCAGTACAGCCGCCGAACGTGCGCCGATAACATAGATGTTCTTAGCCTCGCAAAGCACGTCCACCGTGCGGTAAAACTCTTCCTTGTCGCCCTCTTCAAGCGTCTTTTTCAGCTTGTCTATATCCATGCTTATGATCTTTTCGTAAACGTCCTCGTCGGCAAGACGGTCGTTCATAACATCGATTCGCTGAACAGTAGTGAGCATATTGCTCGTGTAATCTTTCAGCGCGCGCTGAAGTTCGGGATAACCCTCATAGCCAAGCTCCGTTGCAAAACGAACCACCGTTGATTCGCTCACCCCGACAATGCCGCCGAGCTTAGATGCCGTCATGAATGCCGCCTTGTCATAATGATTGAGCATATACTCCGCAATTTTCTTGTGACCCTTTGAAAGCTTCGGGAGCCTTTCCCTTAATTCGTCAAACAATAACTTCTGCATAACTTTTACCTTCTTTTTTTATTCCCACAAGCTGTTCTGCAGCTTAATGATATCCTCTCTGCGCTTTTTTGTCGCATTTTTGTCGGCAAAGTAACGCCCGTCCTTTTCCGCAATGACATCGCCCTCGTGCACCGCCCCGTCAAAAAGCGAGATATCCGCGTTGAAGTACCTGTCACCGTCCTCGATAACGACCGTCTTTCCCTCTATCCTGTCAATTATCATCATTTTCCGTTGCTCTCCTTTTCCGTCTGTACACGATAGCTTTCGCCGTCCGAGTAAACGGTTATCGTTCCGCATTCGTCCGTGCGGAAATATTCAATGCCCATTTCCTTGAATTTGTCAATGGTCTCCTTGTGCGGATGTCCGTAGGAATTGTCCGTTCCGCAGCTTATTATCGCCGTCTTTGGCGAAACAGCCTTGAGGAACTTCTTGCTTGAAGAAGTCGAACTTCCGTGATGCCCTGCTTTCAGTACATCTGCCGAAACATCAGCACCGCTCGCAAGAATATCAGCCTCCGCCGCCTTTTCCGCATCACCCGTGAAAAGGAACGCACAGTTCCCGTGCGTGAGCTTTATCACCACAGACCAGTTGTTCAGATCGTCATAATCGTCCCCAACGGGCGCAAGCACCTCAAAAGCCGTGTTGTCGTTTTCCTTGTTTTCGTCAGCGAGCGAGTAAACACTCCCTGCCTGCGCCGCCGTGAGCTTCTGTCCCTTCTTGCTCAGTGCCGTCAGAAAACGCTCATAAACCTTGGTCGTCGGCACAAGATCGTCCTTTACCCTCGGCGCAATGACCGTTCCGATGTCGTATTTCTCAACTATCTTGTCCATCGCACCGATGTGATCGGCGTGAGGGTGAGTTGCTATAACATAATCAAGCTTTGTTATCCCAAGCCCGTCTATCACAGCTTCAATGTCGTCCGCCGCCTCTTTTACGCCCGCATCGATGAGAACATTCTTCCCTGCATAGGAAATAAGCTCGCAGTCGCCCTGTCCGACATCAATGTACCGTATTACAAGGTCAGCGTCCTTTTCGATGAAGTTGCTGACCACAGCCGCAGGCTCTTCCGTCTTTCCCTTTTCAAGATACGAACCGTAAGCGAACGCCGCTATAAAAAGTATCACAACTATCAGCGCAGGGAACGTCAGCCCACGGTGAAAAAGCCGCCTTAAGCTCTGTTCTTCCCTCTGTTCGGCTTTCCGCCGTGCTGCTGATGAGCCTGATGATCTTGATTTTGACGATGATTTTTTCCTTGCTGCCAATTCTTTTCACTTCCGTTTCTGCCGTTAGCCTTGGCATCATTCCTGCCGTGAGTGTTCCCACGGCTGTTTCCGTTTGCTTTTCCGTGCGAAGTTCCGTGTCCCCTGCCCTTTTCAGCCTGCTTCTGCTTGCGCTCGTTGAGTTCTCGCAGATATTGAGCGTCAGGCTTTACAAGACAGTCGGGAGTGCTGCCGATAAGATCGGTTCGGTGCGCTTTCTGCAAAGCTTCAATGCACTTCCGCTGATTCTGCGGACGGAAATACTGCAAAAGCGCCCTCTGCATACCCTTTTCCTCCGCCGTCTTAGGTACATATACCTTTTCAAGCGTGTAAGGGTCGAGTTCAGTGTAAAACATACACGTCGAGAGCGTTCCGGGTGTCGGATAGAAGTCCTGCACCTGCTCGGGACGCATTTTCAGCGACTTTAAGAACAGCGCAAGCTCCACAGCATCGTTCAAGGTGCTGCCGGGGTGTGATGACATCAGATACGGCACAAGATACTGCTCTTTTCCAATCTGATTTGTCATTCTATAAAATTTATCCTGAAATTTCTTATAAGCCTCAATGTGCGGCTTGCCCATTTTGTCAAGTACAGCCGCCGAACAATGCTCGGGCGCAACCTTTAACTGTCCGCTGACGTGATTTTCGATAAGCTCACGCATGAACTCATCGTCCTTGTCCTCGATAAGATAATCATAGCGGATACCACTTCGGATAAATACCTTTTTGACCTTTGGTATCGCCCTTATCTTTCGGAGCATTTCAAGATATTCCGTGTGATCGACAACAAGATTCGGGCAAGGCTCGGGCGCAAGACACTTTTTGCCCTTGCAAAGTCCGTATTTGAGCTGCTTGTCACAGCTTGTCCGTCTGAAATTCGCCGTAGGACCGCCGACATCGTGAATGTAACCCTTGAAGTTCGGCAAAGTCGTCAGAAGCTTCGCCTCACGCAGAACACTCTCCTCACTTCTCACAGCGATTCGCCTGCCCTGATGAAGCGCTATCGAGCAGAAGTTGCAGAATCCGAAACAGCCTCGGTTGTGCGTTATCGAAAATTCAACTTCCTTTATGCCCGGAACACCGCCCTCTTTCTCATAAATAGGGTGATAAGTCCTCATGTAAGGCAGTTCGTAAACAGCGTCAAGCTCCTCCGTCGTAAGTACGGGCGAGGGCGCAAGCTGAACGAGCATCATATCGTCCTGTCGCTGAATTATAGTCTTGCCGTAAACCTCGTCCTGCCAGTCATACTGTATGCGGCAAGCCTTTGCATATTCAGCCTTGTTCTCGCGGCAAGCCTTTAACGACGGACATTCCACCGCACCGTAAGGCGTGTCGACGGGCTTTACAAGATAAGCCGTTCCGCGAATGTCCTTTAAGTCGTGAATGTCCTCACCCTTTGCAAGACGTGTGCATATCTCCGTTATCTGATGCTCACCCATTCCGTACATGAGCAGATCAGCACCGCTGTCATAAAGTATGGACGGACGAACAGCATCGTCCCAGTAATCATAATGCGCAAATCGGCGAAGCGAAGCCTCCAAGCCGCCAATGGCAATGGGGATATCCCCATAAGCCTCGCGCAGCTTCTGACAGTAAACAATGACTGCACGGTCAGGACGCTTTCCAGCCACTCCTCCTGCCGTGTAAGCATCATCGGAACGCTTTCTCTTTGCGCTCGTGTAGTGCGCAACCATGCTGTCAATGTTTCCCGAGGTCACAAGGAACGCGTACTTCGGTCTGCCAAGCTTCTTGAAATCACGGACGCTGTGCCAGTCGGGCTGTGCAATGATCCCAACCGTGAACCCAAGGCTCTCAACAACTCTCGATATAATGGAAATGCCAAAGCTCGGGTGGTCAACATAGCTGTCCCCCGTGATGCAGATAAAGTCAAACTGCTCTATCCCACGCTCCTGCATATCCTCTTTTGATATAGGTAAAAACGGCATAAATACTCCTTTTTATTTTCGTAACATACAGCTCAATTCGGAATTCGGAATGCGGAATGCGGAATTATTATTTTTCCTATAATTCGCAGCAAAACGCAAATTCCCGTAGGGGCGGATTCTATATCCGCCCGGTTATATATCTCACACTAATTACGCATTTCGCATAAAAAACTTAATTCATGTATATAAAACAGAAAGCAAAGCCACTACGCATATCCATATAAATATCTTAAAGATCGCCTTTATGAACACTCCGCCGACAAATTCCCGATTTTCAATATTAACAGCAAGCTCCGCACCGATGATACCTCCGAAAAACGCAGGAATTATCCCTGCCTCATTGTTCCTTTTGACCATTATGTACGCCGTAATATTCATCGCTAAAATTATCGGAATTATCACAAAATAGTCGATCATCAAAAGCAAATATCCAAACAGCAGAAAATAATATATCAATTCCGCAAATTTTTCACTGAAAAACAGCATCATAGTCAGCGCAATGCCGATGAAGTCGATAATGTGCCGCACGAAAAAGCTTTCCGAAAACGGCTCACCGTCCTTATTCTGCTGTACAGCCTCCTCCGAAGCCTCGGTAACGGGCTGCGGCGAACGATAGTTGTTCTTTTTGTCGAATACGGAAAACAAACCATAGTCAACAATGTCATAAAAAGTATCAATTATCCATTTCAGCATAGCATACACCCCAAACCGAGATAACAAACAGACGAGATCACCCAACGCAACGGGCATAACGGGACGGGAAACCCGTCCCCTACGGATACACCCAAACGGCAAATATGTCGACCCCGAACGGGCGGATATGGAATCCGCCCCTACGGAATTACACAAAAAACACGGCTCATATTAATTACGCATTACGCATTAATCCGACTCTTCCATCTGCGAAACCACTTCGTCAAATATCTCCGAACCGCCGTCACCAACGGACTCGGAAACAACGTCCTGATTGATAAGCTTGCGCTTTAACCACATCTCTTTCGTGATAATGACTGCACGGGGCTTTGAACCCTCGTAAGGACCTACAACGCCCAGCTCTTCAAGCTGATCCATTATCCTCGCCGCACGGGCATAGCCAAGCTTCAGCTTTCTCTGTAAGTACGAAACGGAAGCCTGTCCCGCATCGCACAGCACATCAACTGCACGGTCGATGATCTCCTCATCACTGCCGTCACCCGTAGGCACATCGGAAGAATTATCGCCCTTGCCCTCACCCTTAGGCATAGGAGTAGCCTTTTCGATCTCCTCGATGATCTCGCTCGAATATTCGACCTGACCGCCGCTCTTGATGAACGAAACGACCGCCTCGACTTCCTTTGTCGAAACGAAACAGCCCTGAACTCGGACAGGCTTCGGTATTCCCTGCGGATAGTAAAGCATATCACCGTAGCCGAGCAGCTTTTCTGCGCCAGCCGTGTCAATGATAGTTCGGCTGTCTATCTGCGATGAAACCGTCAGCGCGATCCTCGACGGAATGTTCGCCTTGATAAGACCCGTGATAACATCAACTGTCGGCCGCTGCGTTGCGATTATAAGATGCATACCTGCCGCTCTCGCCATCTGCGCAAGTCGGCATATCGAATCTTCAACTTCGTTCGAGCAAGCCATCATAAGGTCAGCCAACTCGTCTATCGCAATGACTATCCTCGGCAAAGGCTCAACGCCCTCGGTCTCGGCAGCCATTTCATTGTATCCGTTAAGGTCACGGACATTGCTGTCCGCAAAAAGCTTGTATCGCTTCAGCATCTCCTGAACCGCCCACGAAAGCGCACCTGCCGCCTTTCTCGGATCGGTTACAACAGGGATAAGCAGATGCGGTATGCCGTCATAAACCTTGAATTCAACCATTTTCGGGTCAATAAGCACAAGACGAACTTCATCGGGCGAAGCATTGTATAAAATACTCATAATTATACTGTTTGTACAAACAGATTTACCCGAACCCGTAGTACCTGCAATGATAACGTGCGGAAGCTTCGCAATATCTCCGACAATAACTTCACCGTCAATGTTCTTTCCGACAACGAACGAAAGCTTGCTCTTCGCGTGTGAAAATTCCTCGCTCTCGATCATCTCACGGATCGAAACCGTGTCTTTTACTCGGTTCGGAACTTCGATTCCGACAGCCGCCTTGCCCGGAATAGGCGCTTCGATACGAACACCTGCCGCCGCAAGGTTGAGCGCAATATCATCAGCGAGCGCAGTTATCTTGGAAATTTTAACGCCCGCGCTCGGCTGAAGCTCATACCTCGTAACGGTCGGGCCACGGTGAATGTCAACAATCCTCGTCTGAACACCGAAGCTCTTCAAAGTGTCAACAAGCGTGTCAGCGTTGTTCTTCATCTCCGCCTCAGCCTGCTCGGAGTTGCTCTCATTATCAGCCTGCTTCAAAAGATCTATCGGTGGGAACGTGTAAACGAAAGTTTCCTGCTTGTTCTCGGTAATTTCGTGCTGAATGTCAGCCGCCGTCGGCGCATCGGGCATATCAAGCTCCTCGGTCGATTCTATCTTCTCCGAAGCAAGAGTTGACTGCTTCGCAACAGCCTTGCGATTTGCCATAGCATTCGCAATGTCCTTTTTCAGCTGCGAATTGTCATCTTCGGACGAAGCCTTAGCCGCACCCGATGAAACAGCCGCCGAAGCATTTCCCGAAACCGTGTTTGACGAAGCCGCAGATGCAGCATTTGAAGCCGCCGAACTTGCTGCACTTGCCACCTTTTTCGGCGCAGCCGCAGCCTTCTTTATAATATCATCAAGCTCGCTCGATGCCGATTTGAGCTGCTCCTTCGCAAGCTCCTTGTCAGCCTCAACAGCCTTGTTTCCGACTATCTTAGGCGTAGCCGCAGGAATAGCCGAACCCTCGTCCGTGAACTCCTTCGGCGGCTCGGTCAAAGTTCCCGTAGCCTTTATCTGCTCAGACTGCGAAAGCTTCTGTCCCGCAGGCATCGGAATATCAACATCAAAGTTCTTCTGCTGCTTTTCTGCGATCTTTTTGGGAACGTCCTCGTTCGGAACAGTCTTTTTGCCGTTTCTTGCCCCCGGAGGAGGTACAAAATCGGGCGTTTCAATATAGCTCTCCGCACGGGCAGCACTCGCCTTTGCGAAACCGTTGCGCACCATTTTGAAAAGGTCAATGACCGTCTTGTTCGCAACTACCATTATATATACGAAGCAAAGCAGCACAACGATTATCGATGCCCCTACCCTCTTGAAAAGTGCAAGCAAAGGTCCTGCAATGATAATGCTCATCACTCCGCCGCCCCGAAGCTTCTTTCCCTCCGCATAAAGCGCAGGAAGTATCTCGTCAAAAAGTCGCTCTCCCTGCAATTCCCCTGCGAAGAATATCTGTACGAATCCCGTCAGAAGCAGTATCGCCGCTCCGCACTGAACGAGCCTCGTGCTTACATAAAGCTCCGTCTTATCCATCGCTATCATTATCGAAGCATAGATCATTACTATCGGCACAAGGAACGCAGTCACGCCGAATAATCCGAGAAAAATATTATGTATCGTGTTCCAGAGCGACTCACCCTTTATCAGCGTGAATGCCGCCGCAAGAACGCCTGCCGCAAACAGCACCGTCGACCATAAAACTCGGTCGTGATGCCTTGCATTCTCATTCTGACGGGCGATCTCCTCTTTGCTCGCCTTTGTCTTGTTCTGTGCCAAATCTATTCCTCCAATTATTTCGCAGCTATCATCTCATAAAGATAATTTCCGCTTACGTCCTCATAAATTCCTATCGAAAGTACAATTATACCAAGTATAAGCGTGTAAAACGCAAAAATTCTGAATTTGTCCGATACAACGAGCAGCTTTATAAGCCTTATTGCCAGATATCCCGATACAGCCGCCACAACAAATCCTACAATAAGCGGCAGTATAAGCTCCGAAGTCGCTCCCCCGTCATAAGAAAGCATCTCCGTCAGCGCACCTGCAAGTATTACGGGAATTCCGAGAATAAAACTGTATTCAACAGCGTCCTCACGCTTTAAGCCTGCAAAAAGTCCTGCCGAAATTGTCGAACCCGACCTCGATATGCCCGGCACAAGCGCAATTCCCTGAAATACACCTATCAAAAGCGCCTTTGGCGTTGTGACTTCGCCGCAGGTCAGCCTGTTCCCATCGCAAAGCTTGCTCGTAGAAAGGAATAACAGCGCCGAAGTGTAAAGAAAACCGATGCCCTCCGCAACAATGCTCCTGTCCGACTGCAATCCCTCGAAGAAATCCTTGAATATGTAAAACCCGAAAAGCGGCAGAATAGAAATTATTATCATAAATATCATTCTACGCTCGGGATTCATTTCTTTCCACTTGAATTTTCCCGTGAAAATATCCTTTAAAAGCTTTAAAAATTCAATTATCAGTGCCTTTATCTTCCCCCAGAACGCAATGAATACCGCAATGAGCGTTCCAAGATGCAGGAAAACATTCACCAGCACAGCACTTTCCCCGTGAATACCGAAGAAATGCTGAAAAACCGATAAATGCCCCGAACTCGATATCGGCAGGAACTCCGATAAGCCTTGAATAAGTCCCTGAATAATGCCCTCAATTACTGTCATAGAAATTTTCCTCCGTTGTCTTATTTAAAGCGCTCCAAACAGCGCATTTTTCACTTATTTAAAACCGAAAAAGCCGTCAAACCGCCCACATCGCAAGGCAGTCTGAGCGTTTCCGCCGAAAGCTTCGTGCAGTCCGCAGAAAACAAAGCTTCATCGTATCCATTAGAACCTTTAGCCGAACGAAGCGCATAAGCAGCCTCGCGTTCCTGCGCATATAAAATATCATATTCGCCGATAATAGAGTGAATGACCATTTTCCGCACCTCCGACTACGATTCTTCATCGGGATAACGAGGTTCGCCCGTTTCGATAAGCCTGTAAAGCTCCTCAATGGCGTCGGATAAACCGCCGAGCCTGTCAATAAGTCCCTCATTGACCGCAGTTTCGCCGTCAATGACAGTTCCCATATCCATAGTGAGCTCACCCGTGTTCATCATAAGCTCCTTGAAACGCTGAGCGGAAATGCCGCTGTTTCGGCAAACGAAATTGCTTATCCTATCCTGCATCTTGTCAAAATAAGATAAGGTCTGCGGAACTCCGAGAACCGTGCCGCTCATTCGCACTGGGTGAATCGTCATAGTCGCACTCGGCACAATGAAAGAACGCTTCGCCGAAACTGCAAGCGGCACACCGATAGAATGACCGCCGCCAACAACAATTGAGACCGTCGGCGTTTTCATTCCCGCAATAAGCTCCGCGATAGCAAGCCCAGCCTCAACATCACCGCCCACCGTGTTCAGGATTATGACCAGACCCTCGATCGAGCGATCCTGCTCAACAGCCACAAGCGCAGGCATAATGTGTTCATACTTGGTCGTCTTGTTCTGCGGCGGAAGAAGATAATGTCCCTCCACCTGCCCGATTATCGTAAGACAGTGAATGAGATGCTTTGCATTCTGTGAAGTGACTTCCCCCGTCTTTTCAATAAGCTCCGCACGGTCAAGCGCCTCATCGGAAGCGGAATCATTGTTTTCGTTGCCGTTATTTTCATCTTTATCTATCATATCTATATCTCCCGAACTGAATTTTCTATATCCCTATTATTTCATTTTCGGGGCATAAATATACAGTATAATTATAAACCAGTTTTCAGAAAAAGTCAACCACGAAGTAAATTCGGAACTTAGTTTAATTCGGAATTCGGAATTCGGAATTATTTACAAAATCCACAAATTTCGGTAAAAGTTAAATCTATATTCATCCAAGTTCAAATATCAAACCAACTTCCAATGCCTCTCAGCATTAATTTTTCCACAATTCAAATGAAATGATGTTAAAAGCATTCGTATACATATCCCCAACATAATATTATAACCCATAGAAAATGTGAAAACTGACGGATATTGAATACAGCCTACATTTCCAACACAAACAATATTTTTACCGTTCTGCACGGCAAATTTTAGCTATGCAATAATTCCGAATTCCGCATTCCGAATTCCGCATTAAACAAAAAACGCTGTCCGAAAATAATCGAACAGCGTTGATTTTATATATCGAAAGAAACTTATACAAGTTCAATGATAGCCATTTCAGCAGCGTCGCCGCGTCTTGGACCTGTCTTGATGATTCTTGTATAACCGCCATTAACATCAGCGTACTTAGGTGCGATCTCGTCAAAAAGCTTCTTGACAACATCTTCCTTTGTAACATAAGCAAGAACCTGACGTCTGGAGTGGAGGTCGTTAGTCTTGGCGATGGTGATCATCTTTTCAGACATAGCGCGAACCTCTTTGGCTCTTGTTACTGTTGTTTCGATCTTGCCGTTTTCGAGCAGGAATGTAACCATAGCTCTGAGCATTGCTTTTCTGTGGTCGCTTGTTCTGCCCAATTTTCTTGTTCCCGGCATTCTAATCACTCCTTACCTATTAAAAGTATCGTATTTTTGCAAAATTATCACTCTTAGTTATCATCTTCAGAGCTGAGTTCAAAACCGAGGGACTGAAGCTTTTCCTTAACTTCGTCAAAGGACTTCTTACCAAGGTTTCTGACTTTCATCATCTCTTCTTCTGACTTGTTGATCAAATCACCTACTGTGTTAATGTTTGCACGTTTAAGGCAATTGAACGAACGTACTGATAAGTCAAGGTCCTCAATGGTCATCTCAAGGACTTTTTCTTTGCCCTTGTCGTCCTTTTCTACCATGATCTCTGTGATAGCGGATTCATCAGAAAGCTCGCTGAAGAGCTTCAGATGCTCAATGAGGAGGTTGGCTGCCTGTGATACAGCTTCCTTGGCTGAAACAACACCGTTGGTCCAGACATCAAGTGTGAGCTTATCATAATCAGTTACCTGTCCAAGACGTGTGTCTTCAACAGTGTAATTTACTTTCAGTACAGGGGTATAAATGGAGTCAACAGCGATAACATCAACACCGAAGTTGAAAAGCTGCTTGTTCTTTTCAGCAGGAACGTATCCGCGTCCTCTGTCGATAGTGATCTCCATATAAAGCTTAGCGTCTTTGCCGAGTGTAGCAATGTGCATATCCGGAACGAGGATATCAACTTCCGAATCCGCCTTGATGTCACCTGCGGTAACTTCGCATTCGTCTTCGGCTTCGATATAGATGGTCTTAGGGCCTTCGCCGTAAAGCTTAGCCGTGAGTCCCTTAAGGTTAAGAACTATTTCAGTAACATCTTCCTTAACGCCCGGAATAGTAGATAATTCGTGGTGTACACCGTCAATCTTCACCGAAGTAACAGCAACACCCGGAAGCGAGGAGAGCAGGACACGTCTGAGGCTGTTGCCAAGAGTATGTCCATAGCCGCGCTCAAGAGGAGCGATAGCAAACTTGCCGTAAGTGCCGTTGGTCTTGAGTTCAACGGTTTCGATTTCCGGCTTTTCGATTTTTTCAAGCATTATAAAACCCTCCTATATTCGCATTGCGGATCATTAACGCATATAAAAAGTTTATACACGATAAACCTATTACTTGGAGTACAACTCGACGATAAGGTGAGTTTCAACCTCATAGTCAAGGTCTTCAGTTGCAGGCATACGAACAACCTTAGCGGAGAAATTGTCCTTGTTGGAATCGAGCCATGTAGGAACTACTCTGCCGTTAGTCTGATCGTAGATCTCCTTGAACTTAGCACTTGAACGGCTGCCTTCGTAAAGAGCAATAACGTCGCCTTCCTTAACTCTGTAAGAAGGAATGTCAACTCTCTCACCGTTTACTGTGAAGTGTCTGTGAGTAACGAGCTGTCTTGCTTCACGTCTTGTGAGAGCGAGACCCATTCTGAAAACTACATTATCAAGTCTGGATTCAAGAATAGTGATGAGCGCGTCACCTGTAGTCTTGTCAGTAGCCTTGCTTGCGAGTTCGTAGTAGTGATAGAAAGGCTTCTCAAGAACGCCGTAGATGAACTTGAGCTTCTGCTTTTCCTTGAGCTGTGTGCCGTATTCGGAAAGCTTCTTTCTGTTGTTGGCACCGGGGTTTCTATTAGAAGTCTTAGAAATACCCATAACCATAGGGCTGATTCCTAAGTATCTGCATTTTTTGAGTATGGGGTCTTTATTAACTGCCATTTAGAATTACACCTCCATTGGTAATTAAAAAACGTATTATTAAGCGGAAACGCTTACCTGTAAAAGAATATCGGTATATCTGTTATACACGACGTCTCTTAGGAGGACGGCATCCGTTGTGAGGAATAGGAGTAACATCCTTGATGAGTCTTACTTCAAGACCAACTGTCTGTAAAGCTCTGATAGCAGCTTCACGGCCGGCACCGGGTCCCTTAACGTAAACTTCAACAGTCTTAAGACCGTGATCCATTGCAGCCTTAGCAGCAGTTTCAGCAGCTGTCTGAGCAGCGAACGGAGTGGACTTCTTAGAACCTCTGAAACCGAGTTCGCCTGCGGAAGCCCATGAAATTGCGTTACCCTGTGTATCAGTAATAGTTACGATTGTGTTGTTGAAAGTGGACTGGATATGAACAGCACCATTTTCAATGTTTTTACGCTCACGACGACGTCTAACGACAGTCTTCTTGCCTTTAACCTGAGCCATTGTTCATTCCCTCCTTACTTCTTCTTGTTAGCGATTGTCTTTACAGGACCCTTGCGAGTTCTTGCGTTAGTCTTGGTTCTCTGACCTCTAACGGGGAGACCCTTTCTGTGACGAACGCCTCTGTAGCAACCGATTTCAACAAGACGCTTGATGTTAAGAGCAACATTTCTGCGAAGGTCACCCTCAACGATGAAATTCTTATCAATATAATCACGGATCTTTGCAAGATCATCCTCGGAAAGGTCCTTAACTCTGATGTCAGGGTTTACGCCTGTTTCCTTGAGGATAATATCAGCAGATTTGCGACCGATGCCATAGATATATGTGAGTCCGATCTCGACTCTCTTATCCTTTGGAAGGTCAACGCCTGCAATACGTGCCATTTACATACACCTCCGAATTGGATTTTTACGTTTTAAAGCAATTATTACGGATCTTTACTGATTAGCCCTGACGCTGCTTGTGCTTAGGGTTCTCGCAGATAACCATAATTTTGCCTTTTCTCTTAATGATTTTGCATTTTTCACAAATTGGTTTTACTGAAGGTCTTACTTTCATGATAAATACCTCCTTTTTCAAGAATTCACTTTGCTCTCCAAGTAATTCTGCCTTTTGAGAGGTCATATGGTGACATCTCAACCGTGACCTTGTCACCCGGAACGATCCTGATGTAGTTCATTCTGAGTTTACCGGAAACGTGAGCGAGAATCTTGTGTCCGTTTGCAAGTTCAACCTGAAACATTGCATTCGGGAGAGCTTCGATTACTGTACCTTCAATCTCAATAACATCCTCTTTAGACAAACATATGCCTCCTTTTAGATTTATGGATCTTGGGTTTCGGTGAACGAAGAAATTATCTTTCTAAGTCCCTTATCTGTCAGATTGTCTGTATCTATAACAGTATTGGTAAGTTTAAGGTGTTTTAAACGCTTTTTCTTCGGTTTTTCGAGCTTTCGCTCTTTTCCGTCAGCAATAAACGCAAAGTCACCCTCAACTGCGGTGATCACAAGGAAATTTCCTCTGTCATGTCCTGCAGCCGATCTGACGATCATTCCGATTTTTGCTTCCACAGCCTTAACTCCTTTCGGGGTTTGCCGTTGTCAGACAATTGTGGGCTTTGTAAGAATTACAGGCCCGTCGGGAGTGATTGCGATAGTGTGCTCAAAATGAGCAGCGGGAGAACCCGATTTGGTCACTACGGTCCAGCCGTCCGAAAGAACTTTAACATCCTCTCCGACCGCATTGATCATCGGTTCAACTGTGATAGTCATACCTGCAACAAGTCTTGGACCGTGTCCCGGACGTCCGTAATTCGGAACTTCGGGAGCTTCGTGCATTTCTCTGCCGATGCCGTGACCTATATACTGTCTGACTACACCATATCCATGAGAAACGCAGTGTTCTTCTACCGCATGACCGATGTCGCCGATACGGTTTCCGATAACAGCCTGCTCGATTCCGAGATACATACTCTCTTTTGTTACCTCAAGCAGTTTGAGCGTTTCTTCGGGAACGTTTCCTACAGGGAAGGTATAAGCCGTGTCCCCGTTGTAACCATCATAAAGTGCGGTAACGTCAATGCTGACAACGTCGCCGTCCTGAATGAACTTCTTCTTGGACGGGATTCCGTGGATTACTTCGTTGTTGATCGAAATGCAGGCCGAACCGGGGAAACCGCAGTAACCGAGGCTCGAAGGCTTTGCACCGTTCTTGACGATGTAATCGTGGATAAGCTTGTCAAGCTCATAAGTTGACATACCGACTTTTATTGACTGTCCGCCGTAGTGAAGAGCGTTAGCGGTGATAACACCTGCTTTACGCATCTTCTCCAATTCGGACTTGGATTTAACATTAATCATTTTTCTCTGCCTTTAAGCATTGAGCGCTTCTAAAACAACCTTTGAAGTTGCTTCAACGCCGTCCAGACCCTTGACTCTTGTGAGCTTGCCCTTTGCTGCATAGAAATCAGCGAGAGGAGCAGTCTGAACATGGTAAGTTTTAAGTCTTTCAATAACAGTTTCGGGAGCGTCGTCCTTTCTCTGTACAGCGTTGCCGCCGCACTTGTCGCAAACGCCGTCTACCTTAGTCGGCTTGAAGTCAACGTGGTAGGAAGCACCGCACTTTTCGCAAACTCTTCTGCCCGAGATACGAGCCTGAATGTCTGCATCGGGAACGTCGATCGAAAGTACCTTGTCAATGTTTACGCCCATAGCCTCAAGAGCTTCTGCCTGAGGAACAGTTCTGGGGAAACCGTCAAGTATGAAACCGTTCTTGCAATCGTCTTCGGCAATTCTGTCTTTAAGAATACCGATCACAACCTCGTCAGGAACTAAAGCGCCGCTTTCCATATAGCTTTTAGCCTTAAGTCCGCATTCCGTACCGTTCTTTACTGCTTCACGCAGAATGTTGCCGGTAGAGATCTGAGGGATACCGAGCTTTGCGCTGATAACCTCTGCCTGTGTGCCCTTGCCTGCACCGGGAGCGCCAAGTAAAATCAAATTCATAACAAATCCTCCTGACGATAAGTGTGTAATGGTTTGTGACGATTATTCGAGGAATCCCTTGTGGTGACGCATCATCATCTGAGATTCGAGTGTTCTGGAAGTTTCAAGAACAACGCTTACCACGATGAGTATCGAAGTACCGCCCATTGCGATATTCAAGTCAGGCATTGCCATATTTGAAAGTATCGGGAAGATAGCGATAACGCCGAGGAAAAATGCACCGACCAAAGTGATCTTTGAAAGAACTTTCTGGATATAGTCGCTGGTAGGCTTACCGGGTCTGATACCGGGGATACCGCCGTTGCTCTGGCGGAGGTTGTTAGCTATTTCAATAGGATTATACTGCATTGCAACATAGAAGTAGTTGAAAGCAATGATAAGAATGAAATAGATGATAGCGTACCAACCGCTGCGGTAGCTGAAGAAGTGAACGAAGCCTGCGTAGAACTTCTGCCAGAATGTGACTGGGTCAGCCTTTACAGGAATGAACATTTCAAGCGTAGCAGGGAGCGACATGATAGCCATCGCGAAGATGATCGGCATAACGCCGCTCATTGCGATCTTTATCGGAATATGAGTGCTCTGACCGCCGTACTGCTTTCTGCCGACAACACGCTTAGCGTACTGGATCGGGATTCTTCTTTCGGATTCATTCATAAATACGATGAATGCGATCATAAGAACAAAAACAACGAGAACGATCGGAACGATCAGGTAGTATTTCTTGTCGTCCTTCGCAAGTTCAAACATACGGAGAATGCTTGCAGGACCTCTCGAAACAATACCGGCGAAAAGTATCATTGAGATACCGTTGCCAATGCCCTTGTCATTGATGCAGTTGCCGAGCCAAACAACAACGCCTGCGCCTGCGGTGAACGCTGCGACAATAACTATCGCTGCAAATACGCCCGAAGCACCGTCTGTAAATCTTACAGCACCGTTGTTGCGCTGAGTAATGAAGTAAGCGTACGACATTACCAAAGCAATTGCCAGTGAAACATACATTGTTATCGTATCGAGTTTCTTTCTTCCCTCTTCGCCTTCCTTCTGAAGATTTTCAAGAGGAGGGAGCGCATACGTCAGAAGCTGAACGATGATCGAAGCATTGATGTATGGCTGGATCGAAAGAGCGAAGATAGTTCCCTTTGAGAGAGCGCCGCCGGAGAGGATATCCATATAGCTCAGGAAGCTTCCGCTGCCCGAAATATCGGATGCCATTACCGAAGCGTCAAGAAAAGGAACAGGGATATGACAGCCTAAACGGAAAATAAAGATGATTAATAATGTGTAAAGGATTTTATTCCTTAACTCTGGAACCTTCCAAGCGTTTCTGAAGGTCGTAAACACATTACATCACCTCAGCCTTTCCGCCTGCCTTTTCAATTTTTTCTTTTGCTGAAGCGGAGAATGCATCAGCCTTAACAGTTAAGTTCTTGGTGATCTCACCATTGCCGAGGATCTTAACGCCGTTGTCGATGTTCTTAACAAGACCTGAAGCGAGAAGAAGCTCTGCATCAACCTCTGTACCTTCCTTGAAGATTTCGAGTGAGGAAACATTAACAGCAGCCATCTTTGCTGCGAAGATGTTGTTGAAACCTCTCTTAGGGATTCTTCTTGCGAGAGGCATCTGACCGCCTTCAAAGCCCGGTCTTACACCGCCGCCGGAACGAGCATTCTGTCCCTTGTGGCCCTTGCCGGAAGTTTTGCCCCAGCCTGAACCGTGACCTCTGCCGACTCTCTTAACGTCCTTCTTGGAACCTTCAGCAGGTGATAATTCGTGAATATACATTGTATCGCACCTCCCTGCAATTATGCTTCGGTAACTTCTACAAGGTGATTGATCTTAGCGATCTTTCCCTTTGTAGCATCATTATCGGGCTGAACCTTTTCAGCACCAACCTTATTGAGGCCGAGAGAATGTGCTACTGCGATCTGCGGCTTTGTGCAGCCGTTAAGGCTTTTAACAAGCTTTACTTTAAGTGCCATTTCAAACGTCCTCCTTAACCTAAGATCTCATTAACGGACTTGCCTCTGATGTCGGCAACGTCCTTAGCGCTGCGGAGAGTTGAAAGGCCCTGGATAGTAGCTCTTACAACATTGCAAGCGTTGTTGGAACGCAGGGACTTAGTTCTGATATCCTTGATACCTGCAATTTCAATAACTGCACGAACAGGACCGCCTGCGATGACACCGGTACCGGGAGCAGCGGGCTTCATAAGAACTCTGCCTGCGCCGTATTCACCGATAACCTCGTGAGGGATTGTTGTTCCTCTGAGGGAAACTTTAATCAAATTCTTCTTTGCATCCTCGATACCCTTACGGATAGCATCAGGAACTTCTCCTGATTTACCGATACCGAAACCAACTGTGCCGTTGCCGTCGCCTACTACAACGAGTGCAGCAAACTTGTAAATACGACCACCCTTAACAGTCTTGGAAACTCTGTTAATAGCAACAACCTTTTCGGAAAGTTCGAGTGCAGAAGCGTCTATCTTAGCATTAGCCAAAAGAATAACCTCCTTATAAGTTACTTGGAAGCCGAACTTAGAAGTTCAGACCGCCCTTTCTTGCGCCCTCGGCAAGTTCTGCAACTCTACCGTGGTAGAGATAACCTGCACGATCGAATACAACGTCCTTGATGCCCTTTTCGGCAGCTCTTGCAGCGATCATCTCGCCAACCTTCATAGCGCCTTCCTTGTTTCCGCCGTTTGCACCGAAGTCCTTCTCTACGGAAGATGCAGCGCAAAGTGTTACGCCTGCAACATCATCGATGAGCTGTGCGTAAATGTGATTTGCAGAACGGAAAACATTGAGTCTTGGGCACTGTGCTGTTCCGCTGATCTTGGAACGTACACGAACCTGTCTCTTAGCTCTTGCAGCCTTTCTGTTGAACTGCTTTACCATTTAAATTCACTCCTTTTCAACAAGGAATAGTAGCCGATCTTTCAGGCTGTCCCATTCCTCCACATAACAGGATAAATATTATCGGATTACTTCTTACCCTTAGCAGCTTTACCTTCCTTGCGGATGATATGCTCGCCCTGGTAACGGATACCCTTGCCCTTATATGGCTCAGGCGGTCTCTTCTCGCGGATCTCAGCAGCGTACTGACCAACCTTCTGCTTGTCGATACCGTTAACAACGATCGTGTTAGGGTTAGGAACATCGAGCTTGATGTCAGCTGTTTCAGGAACAGTGACCTGGTGAGAGAAGCCGAGGTTCATAACAACGTTTGTACCCTGCTTAGCAGCACGGTAACCGATACCCTCGATCTCGAGAGTCTTGGAATAGCCGTTTGTAACGCCTTCGATCATGTTGTGGATAAGTGTTCTTGTAAGGCCGTGGAGGGACTTGTGGAGCTTATCCTCTGTAGGACGCTCAACAATAACTTCATTGCCTTCAAGCTTAATGATCATATCCTTGTTGAATGTTTCAACAAGAGTACCCTTAGGTCCCTTTACAGTAACGGTAGTGCCGTCGATCTTAACATCAACGCCTGCAGGAACACTGATAGGCTTTTTACCAATTCTTGACATTTATGTGTTCCTCCTTACCATACGAATGCAAGAACTTCGCCGCCAACGTTGAGCTCTCTTGCCTTCTTATCTGTAACGATACCCTTAGATGTAGAGATAATAGCAATTCCGAGGCCGTTCATAACCTTTGGCATATCCTCGCAGCTGGAATAGATACGAAGACCGGGCTTTGAAACTCTGCGGAGTCCTGTGATAACCTGTGATTTATTTTCACCGTACTTAAGTGTGATTCTGATGATACCCTGTTTGCCGTCATCAATGATCTGGAAGCTCTTGATATATCCTTCGTCAACGAGGATCTGAGCGATAGACTTCTTCATGTTGGAAGCAGGCACATCAACTGTTGCGTGCTTAGCAGAATTCGCATTACGGATTCTGGTGAGCAAGTCTGCAATTGTATCAGTAATTTGCATACCTTGGTAACCTCCTTATTTTAGTGGGGAAAAGATCCCATTGCCGATTGTTTTTACCAGCTTGCCTTCTTAACGCCGGGGATCTGACCCTTGTGAGCCAGTTCTCTGAAGCAGATACGGCAAATACCGTATTTTCTCATATATGCGTGAGGTCTGCCGCAGATCTTGCATCTGTTGTAAGCTCTTGTGGAAAACTTAGGAGTCTTCTGCTGTTTCAGCTTCATTGCTTTTTTAGCCATTATTAATTAACCCTCCTAAATGATTACTTGATGAATGGAGCGCCCATAAGCTCAAGAAGAGCCTTAGCTTCTTCATCTGTGTTTGCAGTAGTGATGATGTTGATATCCATACCGCGAACCTTGTCGATCTTATCGTATTCGATTTCAGGGAAAATGAGCTGTTCCTTGATACCGGTAGAGTAGTTGCCTCTGCCGTCGAAGGAGTTAGCGCTGATGCCTCTGAAGTCACGAACACGTGGGAATGCTACATTGAAAAGTCTGTCGAGGAATTCGTACATCTTTTCGCTTCTGAGAGTAACCTTAACACCGATAGGCATGCCTTCACGGATCTTAAAGTTAGCTACCGACTTCTTAGCGCGGCATACAACAGGCTTCTGACCTGTGATAGCAGCGAGATCAGTCATGATAGCATCGATAACCTTAGCGTTATCCTTTGCTTCACCTGCACCGACGTTGATAACAACCTTGTCGATCTTAGGGATCTGCATAACACTCTTGTACTCGAACTTTTTCATTAAAGCAGGAGCAACTGTGCTGACATAAAGTTCTTTTAAATTAGATGCCATATCAATTTCTCCTTTCCTTAATATGTCTTGCCGCAGTCTGCATTCTTGCAAACTCTTGACTTAGTACCGTCAGCCTCGATCTTGTGGCCGATTCTTGTTGGCTTGCCGCAGTGTGGGCAAACAACCATTACCTTTGAAGCGTACATAGGAGCTTCGCACTTTACGATGCCGCCCTGCTGTCCCATCTGTCTGGGCTTAACGTGCTTTGTAGCGATGTTAAGACCTTCAACGATAACCTTTTTCTCCTTGGGGGATACTTCCAAAACCTTGCCGCGCTCGCCCTTGTCGTTACCTGAGATAATAACAACGGTGTCGCCGGTTTTAACGTGAAGTTTATTCATTTCAGGACACCTCCTTAAAGTACTTCAGGAGCAAGTGAAAGGATCTTAGTATAGTCCTTGTCTCTGAGCTCACGAGCAACAGGTCCAAAGATACGAGTACCCTTCGGGTTCTTGTCTTCCTTGATAATAACAGCAGCATTCTCATCGAATCTGATGTAGGTTCCGTCTTCACGGCGAACACCCTTAGCAGAACGAACGATTACTGCCTTAACAACGTCGCCTTTTTTAACAACGCCGCCTGGTGTTGCTTTCTTAACCGAAGCAACAACAACGTCACCGATATTAGCATATCTTCTGCGTGTGCCGCCGAGAACTCTGATACACATAAGTTCCTTAGCACCCGTATTATCAGCGACTTTTAAATAAGTCTGCATCTGTACCACAGTGCACTACTCCTTCCCGTTTTTACAGAGCATCGCGGCAGAAAGACCCGATTTTCGCTCCGATCTCGCCACCGTTCACTCATATAAATTGATTTTAATATTCAAACAAGCTAAAATGACTCAACGCTCCCGGGTGTTTCGCGCTTTAGGACGCTTTTCACACGTTCGGTACAGCCATCACCAAGAAAACATTATAGCATAGTTGCCCCTTGTTGTCAACTGGCGTTTTCACCAAAAACAAGGGACAATATGATATTTATTTTACTTAGCCTGCTCAATAACCTTTACTAAACGCCATCTCTTATCCTTGGAGATAGGACGGGTTTCCATAATTTCAACGCGGTCGCCAATGTTGCAGATATTGTTCTCATCGTGAGCCTTAAGCTTAACAGTTCTCTTGATAGTCTTCTTATAAAGAGGATGCTTAACGCTGTCTATGATAGCAACAACGATCGTCTTATCCATTTTGTTGGAAACGACCTTGCCGACTCTTGTTTTTCTAAGATTTCTCTCATCAGCCATCTTCAAAACCCTCCTTCACTTACTGCTGTACTTTGGAACGCTCAACAAGAATAGTCTTGATACGAGCGATGTCCTTCTTAACAGCCTTAAGACGTGTTGGATTGTCAAGCTGATTTACAGCGAGCTGAAAACGGAGAGCAAAAAGCTCTTTCTTGAGGTCAACAAGCTTGTTTTCAAGCTCGAGATCAGTCATTTCTCTAACTTCTGATGCCTTCATTATACGCTCGCCTCCTCTTCTGCCTGACGCTTAACGAATTTGCACTTGATAGGGAGCTTGTGAGCTGCAAGACGCATAGCTTCACGAGCCTGCTCCTCAGTAACGCCATTGATCTCGAAAAGAACTCTGCCCGGCTTAACTACTGCAACCCAGTATTCAGGTGAACCCTTACCGGAACCCATTCGGGTTTCAGCAGGCTTTTCTGTGATCGGCTTGTCTGGGAAAATCTTGATCCAAACCTGACCGCCACGCTTGATGTAACGTGTCATAGCGATACGGGCAGCTTCGATCTGGTTAGAGGTAATCCATGCAGGTTCAAGAGCCTGAAGACCGAAATCGCCGTATGAAACAACGTTACCTCTTGTAGCCTTACCTGTAAGTCTGCCTCTCTGTACTCTTCTGTACTTAACTCTCTTTGGAAGAAGCATTACTGGTTACCTCCTTCTCTTCTTTCTGTACGGTTTCTGCCGCCGTTTGTGCGGGGCTTGTCACCGTTAGCTCTTCTGGGCTTTCTTTCTGGCTTCTCGGGAGCTGTCTTAGCAGCATTGAGGTCGCCCTTGAGAACTTCGCCCTTGTAGATCCAAACCTTAACACCGATCTTGCCGTAGGTTGTGTTAGCCTCTGCAAAACCATAGTCGATGTCAGCACGGATCGTCTGAAGAGGAATTGTACCTTCATGGTAGCTTTCGGAACGTGCGATTTCAGCACCGCCAAGACGGCCGCCACACTTAACCTTGATGCCCTTAGCGCCGAGCTTCATAGCTCTGCCGATGGACTGCTTCATAGCTCTTCTGAAAGATACACGGTTTTCAAGCTGTGCAGCAATGTTTTCTGCAACGAGCTGTGCATTCATATCAGGTGTCTTAACTTCAACGATGTTGATAGCTACAGACTTACCGATCATCTTTTCAACTTTAGCGCGGATCTTTTCGATGTTCTCGCCGCCTCTTCCGATAACGATACCGGGCTTAGCGCAGTGAACATGGATTCTTACCTTATCAGCAAATCTTTCGATCTCGATCTTGGCAACGCCTGCTGCATAAAGTTCCTTCTTGATATAATTACGAACGTTGTAATCTTCTACGAGGGTATCGCCGAAAGTTGCTTTGTTAGCAAACCAGCGGGAGTCCCAATCTTTGATTACGCCTACACGAAGGCCGTGGGGATTAACTTTCTGTCCCATTTAGTTTACTCCTTTCGACTTATTCTTTTTCCTTTACCACAAGAGTTACATGAGATGTTCTCTTGAGGATGCGGAATGCTCTGCCCTGTGCTCTCGGCATGATTCTCTTCATTGTAGGTCCGGGGCAAACGAAGCACTCGGATACATAAAGGTTGTTCTTATCCATACCGAAATTGTTTTCTGCATTTGCGATTGCGGACTTCAGAAGCTTCTCCAGATATTCACAAGCAGATTTAGGTGTGTTCTTTAAAATCGCCATAGCTGTTTCAACGTCTTTGCCTCTGATAAGGTCAAGAACGATCTGAACCTTTCGAGGTGCTATGCGAGCATTTTTGAGGTATGCTCTTGCTTCCATTCTAAATTCTCCTCTCTGCCTTATTACTTACCGTTGTTGGATGTCTTTGAACCCGCATGACCCTTATAGGTTCTTGTTGGTGCGAATTCACCGAGTCTGTGACCTACCATATCTTCAGTCACATATACGGGAACGTGCTTTCTGCCGTCATGAACGGCAAATGTATGACCTACGAAATCAGGGAAAATCGTTGAAGCTCTGCTCCAAGTCTTGAGGACTTTCTTTTCACCTGCTTCGTTCATAGCAATAACTCTCTTAAGAAGAGCTTCCTGGACGTATGGTCCTTTTTTAATGCTTCTGCTCATTGGTTTTCCTCCCCTCTCAAAATCAGAGGCAAGATGTCGGGAGCATGATTGCTCCGACATTCCTCTTTACGATTCCTATGAGTAAACTTTCAATAAAATTTCTTATAAGATTACTTGCCGTTTCTTCTCTTAACGATGAACTTGTCAGTTCTGTTATGAGTAGCTCTGGTCTTGTAACCGAGTGCCGGCTTGCCCCAAGGAGTAACAGGTCCCGGACGGCCGACAGGTGACTTACCTTCACCACCACCGTGTGGGTGGTCGCATGGGTTCATGACAGAACCACGAACGGTAGGTCTGATACCTCTGTGGCGGGTCTTACCTGCCTTACCGAGGTTTACGTTTTCATGGTCAATGTTGGAAACCTGACCGATGGAAGCCATGCATCCTGCAGGGATCTTTCTCATTTCGCCGGAAGGAAGTCTTACGAGAACGTAGTCGTCTTCCTTACCCATGAGCTGAGCCATGTTGCCTGCTGCACGAACGAGCTGTGCGCCCTTGCCGGGGTAAAGCTCAATGTTGTGGATGAATGTACCAACAGGGATATTAGCAAGAGCAAGAGCGTTGCCCGGCTTGATATCGGAGTCAGCACCTGCGCGGATAACGTCGCCAACAGCAAGGCCGTTAGGAGCGATGATGTATCTCTTTTCGCCGTCCTCGTACTGAACGAGAGCGATGAATGCGCTTCTGTTAGGATCGTACTCAAGTGTGAGAACAGTAGCGTTCATGCCCTGCTTATCTCTCTTGAAGTCGATGATTCTGTATTTTCTTCTGTTTCCGCCGCCTCTGTGACGAACAGTGATCCTACCGTAGCTGTTTCTGCCGGCATTCTTCTTGACAGGTGCAAGAAGGCTCTTTTCAGGAGCTACCTTGGAAAGACCGCTGTAGTCAGTTACAGTCATCTGACGTCTTGAAGCGGTGGTAGGCTGGTAAACTTTAATAGCCATTGTAGTTCAAATCTCCTTTATAAATTTGCGATGTTTTGCGGAAGCTGTTTCCTTCCATACTTACTCAATGCCCGTGGGCTAAGGAGTAAAAGCCTTATTGGGCCTTACATCATACCGTCGAAGAATTCGATGGTCTTAGAATCTGCTGTAAGAGTAACGATAGCCTTCTTCCAAGCTGCTGTGTAGCCTGCGTTCATGCCCATTCTCTTATAACGTCCTCTTACGTTGAGAGTATTAACCTTTGCAACCTTAACGCCGAAGAGCTCTTCAACTGCCTTAGCAATTTCAACCTTGTTAGCGTTCTTGGCTACTTTAAAGGTGTACTTTCCATTCTGAAGACCGGACATGCTCTTTTCAGTGATGATAGGCTTGATTACGATATCCTGTGCTAACATTATGCGTACACCTCCTCAATTTTAGCTACGGCATCCTTAACAACGATGAACTTATCAGCGTTGAGAATGTCATAAACATTGATCGTGTTAACGAGAGCTGTCTTAACACCTGGGATGTTAGCAGCGCTCTTGATTACGAAGCTGTCATTTTCGGAAAGAACGATGAGAGCCTTCTTGCCCTCTGCTTCGATCGACTTGAGCATATTAACAACAGTCTTTGTCTTGAATTCCTCCATCTTGATGGCATCAAGAACGATCATGTTGTTGTCTGCTACCTTAACGGACATTGCAGACTTCATAGCAAGTCTTCTTAACTTCTTGTTTACTGTGAAACGGTAGCTTCTTGGCTTAGGGCCGAGTGCGATACCGCCGTGTGTCCACTGAGGAGCTCTTGTAGAACCCTGTCTTGCGTGGCCTGTACCCTTCTGTCTCCAAGGCTTTCTACCGCCGCCTCTTACCTCTGTACGGGTGAGAGTGGACTGTGTGCCCTGACGCTGATTAGCAAGGTAGTTAACTACCATTGTGTGCATAGCGGACTCGTTGGGTGTGATACCGAAAATTGCATCTGACAGCTCAATGTTGGAAACCTCTTTACCTGTCATATCGAGAACTTTCATATTAGGCATTGTTGCTTCCTCCTTCCATTAAGCTTTTTTCTTTACGCAGTCGCAGATAGTAACGATTCCGTTCTTAGGACCGGGAATAGCACCCTTGATTGCGATAAGATTGTTTTCTGCGTCGATCTTGACAATCTCAAGATTCTGGATAGTAACCTTTTCTGCACCCATGTGACCTGCAAGCTTCTTGCCCTTGAAGATACGGGAAGGCGAGGAGCAGGCACCCATGGAACCTGCCTGTCTGTGAACAGGGCCTGTACCGTGAGTTTCCTTGAGTGAGCGCTGGTTGTTCTTCTTGATTGTACCCTGGAAGCCCTTACCCTTTGAAGTACCGCTTACATCAACGATGTCGCCTACTTCAAATGTATCAGCCTTAAGGATAGCTCCGACCTCGATAGCCTCTGCACCGTCAAGTCTGAACTCTTTGAGAGTTCTCTTGAGAGGAGCGTCAGCCTTTGCAAAGTGACCCTTTACAGGCTTGTTTGCAAGCTTTTCTCTGAGATCGCCGAAGCCGAGCTGTACTGCGCTGTAACCGTCGTTCTCAACTGTCTTCTTCTGAACGACTACGCAAGGGCCGGCTTCTACAACTGTCAAGGGGATAACCTTGTTAGTTGCTTCATCGAAAATCTGTGTCATACCGATTTTCTTACCGATGATTGCCTTTGTCATGATTTTTTCCTCCTATTGGTTATTGGTTGTGTTTTTGCACAACATGACCTGCGGATCGATATTTTCGGAAATGGCAGGCTCTCGCTTACTTGATTTCCATTACGATATCAACGCCGGCAGGAAGTTCAAGACCCTGTAAAGCTTCAGTTGTCTTTGCAGTAGGTCTTATAACGTCGATGAGTCTCTTGTGGGTGCGAAGCTCGAACTGCTCACGGCTGTCCTTGTACTTGTGTACAGCACGGAGGATTGTAACGATCTCCTTGTCTGTTGGGAGCGGGATAGGACCCGAAACTCTTGCACCGCTGCGCTTTGCTGCCTCTACGATCTTAGCTGCTGCTGCATCTACAACCGCATGGTCAAAGCCCTTGATTCTGATTCTGATTTTTTCATTGACTGCCACTTAGAATCGCCTCCTTAAGCAAATTTAATAATGTAGAGGGGACAATGTAATGTTCAACGCTACCGTGTGTATCGCAAGCTTCACATAAAAAAATCCGAAAAACACAGGTGTTTCCGGAAACGTCAGCTTTTATACACACAAAACTTACCTATCGGCATAAAAATGCCAACGGTTTAAGCACACACAGTGTTGATATTACAGCCGCCCGGTTTAAAATCGGACATACTCCATGAAAATTCCCCGGCAAACCGCCGGCCACCTTTCACTTCAACGCATATCTTGTTGCAGTCACGCAAGTAGTATTATAACACACTAATTCTGTCATTTCAAGGGTTTTCGCGATTTTCCCGAAATTTTAAAATAGAATTTCGCCCCGATTTCCGATAAATTTTTATGCACTTCCGACAAAACAACGCTTTTTGTGCATAAAAAGTGTGTTTTCGTGGCAAAATAAGGGTTCTTATCCCGAATACGGTTCAAATTTTATGTCCATACAGTAGTCACAGCCGCCCAGTAATTCGTTTTGCTTTTGAATATACCGTTCATAGTCGTATTCAGTATAGCTGCCAATGTAAGCGTGGTGAAATTCATTGGTATCACAGTCATAAACCGCATCAAAAACACTGTTTCCCAACGGAGATATTATCTGTACCGTTTCATTGATACTTGATATCTGCGGCTTTTCTATTCTGTCGGTAATCTTGAACGCATATTCGGAATCGGAGCATCTGTAAACCTCTATTTTTGTCTGAGGGAAAAGATCCGCCATAATTCTTTTATCAAATAAAATATCCGCATTCCGAGAATCCATTATCACAAATTCAAATTGTGCATACAGCGAGTATAGTATCACCCGGTCGTCATAACCGTCATTGTTATAATCGAACGTCGTCCCGAAATATATATCCGTCACCCCAAAAAGCTCGTCCGTGCTGTCCAGCTCCGCTTTCTTTTCCTCGATAACTGCGGCGATATCTTTGTCAGACTCGCAGTTTTCCGATACCGTTTCCGAACAGCTGCTTGCTGTAATTTCTCCCGTCAAACTCTCCTGCACATTGTCGGCTGGCTTTCCGCAGGCGGTCATCGTAAGACAAACTGCGCATAAGAGATATATTGCTTTGTTTTTCATAATATCGCCCGAAAGATCAAGTTTCATCATCACAATAATAGGTATCGGAGAAAAGCCCAAGCTTATTTTCCAAAGAAATATCAAAATCACCGCAAAGTTTTCCGTCAGCGTTTAAAGTGAACGAAAAATAAAGGTCGTCATCATCTTCCTCGGTCGTTTTTGCAAAGCAGTCGTAAGTAACACTTCCGTCGTCATTTTCGGTATATCCTATAATGTGAGCGTGTTCATTGCGCATCTGATATATAAAAGTCGGTTCATTTCCGTTTACATAAATGCAGTTATCCTTGCCCGTAAATAAACCACCAATTAAATAATTCTGTTTGAATTCTTCAAACAATTCATCTGAATAAAAGCTTTTGATATAAGCTATAAGCTCATCGTAAGTATAATCAGTGATCAATAATTTGTAATACGGTATAGGGTCGAAGGTCACGCCCTCGGCAGCAGGCATATTTTCGTCATCTTCAAAATAATTGCCATCGCTTTTATCGTCAAAATCGAAATACGGTGTATTCAAATAATCTTCCCAAGCCGCACCGCAAAGATAATCCCAGTACATTTTGGCATAACCTTCCGCAAATTCCTGACCCCTGACAAGGATCTCATCATTTTCATCAAATGTCGTTTCGGGTGTTGGTCTTGTTGTGGTGGTGACCGTCGTTTCGGTCGGTGCCGTGGTTATCGTTTCGGAAGCCTTTTCGGTTTCCGTTGCCTCTGAAATTGTTGTTATTTCCTCTGTCAAGCTCTCCTGCTCATTATTTACTGTCTTTCCGCAGGCTGTCATTGTAAGGCAAACTGCACATAAAAGATATATCGCTTTGTTTTTCATAAACTTCTCCATTCAATTCAGCCATTCGACCCTATGCGATGTTTTCTTATATAATTCGGAAAAATAGTCATCGGATAAGATAGCATTTTTCTCTATGGCGTTTGTCGGTATCCCGATAATAAGCTCGGGTTCGTATTTGTCCAGATATGGAAGAGCGTAATTTACCGCCTCAAGGTTTCCCGTTTTGCATACGTTGATAAGAACCTCTGTCAGCTTGCTGTTTTCTTCTGCTTTATCGAGTTTGTCAAAACGCACAGTATGCCATTCACCGTTTTCATTCTTGTATGCAATAAGAGTTGTTTCGCACACAACAGCCATGCAGTCAGCATCTCCGTAATCGGCAAGCCAATCCGAGCTTGCAAGCGGTTCAGTTTTGAACCTGCATACAAATTCGTCACCGATATAAACATAATTCACATCGCAGGCGCACCAAGTATGCCGCTCGCTTCCAATACCCCTCAATAGCTGCCATACGTCATAATCGACAGTCATAACGGACGGCTCTTTTTCAAAAACCGCTTTTCCGTGATAAATTCCCGTAAAAACATTTGCATTATTAAAGCATAGATTCAAAACATAACATAAAACAACACAGCCGACCTCAGCCGAAAACCGCCGCTTTTTCACCTGCTCCCCATGTATCGCACCGAATATATTTGAAACAGATACAAATATAAGCGTTCGCATGAAAACTGAAACAATGCCGTATATCTCCGATGCACTGTTTATATAGTATTCAAAGTTGGTGCGAAAATCGGGTAAAGCATCGGGAGAATAGCTGTCCGCTATTATTTGGTCAATATTGTATTTGTAAACCGTATCATTGATAAAATCGGAAAGTATCACGCCCGAAACCGCCAAGCAAACTATTCCGACCGACAGCAAAACAGCATTGACCGCAAGCTTTTTTCCGTCAAGACTTTTTTTCGGCTTCCAAACGACCCAAATCACCGCAAAAATTATAAAAATATGCAGAACGTGGAAAATATCCCATATAAATTTGTTGAAAAGCGGCTCTGCGGAAAGCTCGTCCGTCCGTATAGTAGCATAATATGACACAATATCCGATATTATCTTCACGGACAGCAGTATGACCGCAGCTTTGAGCAGTTTTGTCTTCTCGACTTTTAGCTCCGTCATTTTTAAACAGAGAAAAAACACCGCAGCATATTCAATGAACTGCATAAGCAGGTGAATTATATTCTCCGATCCAAGCACTGACGGCGGAATAAACGACTGCAGCACAGTATTTGTGTCAAAAATGTAAAATAAGAGTTCAAAGAAGAATATATAAAGGTATTTTGTGACGGTCACTACTTCACTTCCAATAAGTATTTTAATTAAAATACCGCCTGATTTTGTCAGATTTCTGGAAACTGCACCTTAAACCAATCGCCGACCATTACCGCTATAATGATCGGCGATCAATTAATTTATTCTCCGAACGAAACCCCAAGTTCCTTTGCCGTAATGACAAGCTGGTTGTCGGGGGTCACGAATTTTGTCTTGCCGGCAATGTCGGAAAGCTTGTTTTCGGTGATCTTTCCGTCTACCATTGCTACTGTGTAGCCGTACTTGCCCGATTTGATGAGGCTTGCGGCTCTTACACCGAACTTTGTTGCGAGAACTCTGTCATAGGCTGACGGACTGCCGCCTCTGAGCATATGTCCCGGAACACAGACTCTTGCTTCGATGCCCGTTTCAGCCTGAACCTGTGCGGCAAGTCTTGATGTTGCGGTTGTGATGCCTGCTTCCTGTCTGCGCTTTGCGCGCTCTTTCTTTTTGAGCTTTGCTTCTTCCTGATCGAATGCGCCCTCTGCCACTGCTACGATAGAGAAAGTCTTTCCTGCTTTCGATCTCTTTTCGACAGCTGCGCAGATGCTTTCCGTATTATATGGTATCTCGGGGATAACGATGATATCAGCACCGCCTGCGATGCCAGAATAGAGTGTGAGCCAGCCTGCCTTGTTGCCCATTATTTCGACCATAAGGATTCTGCTGTGCGAAGCAGCTGTGGTGTGAAGTCTGTCGATAACATCGGTAGCAGTATCAACAGCTGTGTGGAAGCCGAATGTTACGTCCGTGCCGAAGATATCATTGTCGATAGTCTTTGGAAGACCGATAACGTTAAGTCCCTCTTCGGAGAGGAGATTTGCAGTCTTGTGTGTGCCGTTGCCGCCGAGGGTGAGCAGGCAGTCAAGCTTCTGTGCCTTGTATGTGTCTTTCATAGCCTTGACTTTGTCAACGTTGTCCTCTTCGATAACGGACATCATCTTGAACGGCTGACGCTTTGTGCCGAGGATAGTTCCGCCCTGAGTGAGAATACCCGAAAATTCGGACGGCTTCATCTCTCTTGCGATGTTGTTGATAAGTCCGTAATAGCCGTTCTGGATTCCGACGATCTCAACGTTGTCCTCTCCCATTTCCTCGAAGCAGGCTTTCGCCACTCCTCTGATAGTTGCGTTAAGACCCGGGCAGTCGCCGCCGCTTGTAAGGATACCGATTCTTCTCTTTGCCATATTGGACCAATCCTTTCAACATTTATTTTTATTCTTATTTATCTGCACCGACCGAGACGCTGTCGGGCTGTTCGGTAAGCTTTTTCTGGTCTTCGCGCTTAGCCTGCTCGGCTTTCATCTTCATAAATTCTTCAAACTTATCCGCAGGCATCGGCTTTCCGAAGAAGAAGCCCTGCGCAAGATCGCAGCCCGACTGTTTGAGTATATCCACCTGACCCGGAGTTTCGATGCCCTCGGCGATGGTCTCTATCTTCTTGGATTTTGCAATTCTTATAACAGCCGAGACGATCTCTCGTGAAATCTCATCATCTTCAAGATACATTACGAACGAGCGGTCGAGTTTCAGCAGCGTGATAGGAAGTATCTGAATGTAGCTGAGCGAAGAATAACCCGTTCCGAAATCGTCCATTGAAAGCTTGATGCCGAGCGATTTTATCTCGTTCATCTGCGCAACGGCATGGTCTATGTCTTTGAGTGCGAGCGATTCGGTAAGCTCAACATCGAGCCACTGCGGTTCCATACCCGTTTCTTCGAGCGCCCTCTTGATATTTTCGGTAACATTGGTCTGATAGAAATCAACAGCCGTAAGGTTTATCGAAACCGTTACCGGCGGATAGCCCTTATCCTGCCATTCCTTGTTCTGACGGCAAGCGTTGTAAAGAACGAAGCGGCTTATCTTCGTGATGAGCATTGAGCTTTCGGCAACGGGGATAAAGTTTCCCGGAGGAATGATAGTGCCGTCGGGCTTTACCCAGCGGATAAGTGCTTCCATACCCGTAAGTCTGCCCGTGTTGAGGTCGATCTTAGGCTGATAGTAAAGCACGAGCTCGTTGTTTTCGATAGCGCTTGCAAGCTCTTTTTCGATAGCGTTGCTCTTGATGATCTGATCGTGTATCTCGCGGTCGTAGCGGACTATGCTGCCCTTTGTATCGTCCGAATGTGAAAGTGCGAATTCCGCACGGTCGAGGACTTGGAGGAAGTCGTTTCCTCCGTCCGACATTTTGCAGTAGCCTGCGGAGCAAGTGATAGTCTGCGTTGAGAAATTCTCCTCGGAGAATGCGGCAAAGTCTTTCTGTATGCTCTTTACAAGTCTTACGGGAAGTTCGTCATCGCCATTATCCTTTACTATAATGGCAAAATTATCGCCGCCTATTCTTGCGCCGAGCGAACTTTCACCGAGAGTGCTGAGAGCTTTGTTAAGAATAGAGCCGAACTCCTTAAGGAGCATATTACCGTTCTGATAGCCGCAGGTGTCGTTGATGATATGGAAATCATCGATATCGAAAATGATTATCCAGTAATCGAGGTCCTGACCTTCAACGGAATCATAAAGTCGGAAGGTTTCTTCGCCCGTAACGATGAACTTATTGCGGTTGTAGATCTGAGTAACTTCATCGATATAAGCCATTTTCTCGATGATAAGGTCTTTTTCTCTGTCGTCGTTGATATCGATAACTGCGCCGCCTATCGTTGACATAAGGATATTTGCGCAGGGAGTTACTTTATATCGGTACTGGAGCCAGCGGTAGGAATCACTGTTCTTAGGCTTCATTCTGAATTCAACGGAATAGATCTCGCCCGACTTTGTGGGGGTCTGCGCCGTCATTGCACGTCTTAATGTTTCGACAACGAACCTGTCATCAGGGTAAATGAGCGATTTTAACTCATCAAAGCCGATATATTCCGAATCAAAGCCGCCCATCTGACGGAACTGCTCGGAAGTATAAAGTCTGTAGTCGTTGGCATCTTTGAGCATAAGACCTACGCCCGAATACTCCATCGCCATTGTGAAGCGGCTTTCGGACGAAGCAAGGGCGTGAGCATAATTTGTAAGCTCCTCTTTCATCTTGGCGTTCTCCGAAAGGTCATGACCTATCGAAAGGAGAATATATTTAGTGTTATTCTTGCCGTGCTTTTCAACGAACATAAGCGAGGTATTCCAAATAGTGCAAACTTTTGCACCCGTTTTTGAGGTCACGAAAAACTCCTCGTCACGGTTATTGATTATCGCCTGAAGGCTCGGTGCGAAAGCGTCCTTTGGAAGAAGCTTCTGAATGTTCTTTGCATTGTCGCGAAGATCGTCGGCAGTATAACCCGTGACGGTGGTAAGCTCGGAGTTTACCTCTATCTCATGGAAATTGCTCTCCCAGACGATAGCCATAGCGTTAAGACTCTGGACGATATCGGAAAGATAGCTTCTCTGCTTTGCTATCCTTGTACGCTCATTGCGCTTCATCACACCGCAGAGCACAACGACCGAAACAGCCGCCAGCGCAAGATACATCACAATGACTGCCGCCATATATTCGGGCAGGTTGACAGCCACGATAAGCGCCGCCATTACCGACGCTATATATGAAAGGGCGATGATAAGCCCCGTATAATTTTTCTTCATATAATTCTCCCCTTTAAGATGAAAGCTGCTCGATTGTTTGAAAAGACACAATGCTGAAAAAATTCGGGAAAAAAGCAGTTTTTAAATGGTAAATTATTGCACAATAAGTCAATTTTGCCATACTATTCTAAGATAATGATACTCTTATTTTTGCATTTTGTCAAGGCAATGACAATAAAAGCTTAAAAATACGCTGAATTTTCACATATCTTTCATATTTTCGTGGTAAACTTATTTTTAAATTAAAATGGCAGAAAAACGCTCGGAAAAGTCGTGGAAAACGGATAAAATATATGGGTTTTATATGGCTTTTCGGTAAAAATCAAGGAGATGACATTATGCAGAGAATACTTGTTGTTGACGATGAAAAAATGATACGAAATGTTATTAAGGAATACGCCGAATTTGACGGTTTTGAAGTCACAGAGGCTGAGGACGGAATGGAAGCGGTCGAAATTTGCCGCAAAGAAGACTTCGACCTTATAGTTATGGATATAATGATGCCAAGGCTCGACGGATATTCGGCGATAAAGGAAATTCGCAAGACCAAGCAGATACCCGTCATAATGCTTTCGGCAAGGGGCGAGGAATACGACAAGCTTTTCGGCTTCGAGATAGGCATTGACGACTATGTTGTAAAGCCTTTCTCCCCTAAGGAGCTTCTTGCAAGAATAAAAGCTGTCCTCAAGCGCGCAGCCGCAAAGGAACAGCCAATGGATATTATCCGTTACGAGGGTCTTGAGATCAACGTCACGGGCAGAGAGGTCAGCGTTGACGGCAAGCCTGTTTCGCTCACGCCAAAGGAATACGACCTGCTCTTCTACCTTGTGCGGAACAAGGGCATCGCACTTTCGCGTGAAAAGCTCCTCGAAGAAGTATGGGGTTATGACTTCTTCGGCGATGACAGAACCGTTGATACACATATAAAAATGCTCCGAAATTCCCTCGGCGAATACCGCAAGTTCATCAAAACTCTGAGAGGAATGGGATATAAGTTTGAAACAACATAAAAGTATCTTGAACCTCAAAACGGCGATATGGATGTACTTGGTCATCTTTATAACGGGTATTTTTGTACTGCTGTGGTTCACGTTCGGCGTGTCGCTCGAAGCGAACTACAAGAGCAAAAAGACCAAGGACATCGTTTCTATCGCTTCGTATATTCTCAAGGGCTGGAACGAGGACGGACTGACTACCGAAAATCTCGACAATACGGCATACAATAATAATATGTGCATCCTTATTCAGGACGCCGACGGCTACACGGTATATTCCTACGATATGATGGCGAACAACTGCCTTATCCACGGCGTTTACAGCCTGAACCTTTTCAAATACCGAAATCAGGCTCTTGCGAGCAGCAACGGCTATTATTACGCCGAGGTCAACAACCCGCGCTTCAACACGAACACACTGCTTTTCGTTATGGTCATAGGCTCGGTCGATGACCCCGAGGGCTATATTTACCTCAACACCTCTCTCGCACCGCTCAAATCGACCGCTGATATTATCAAGCGGCAGATATATTGGATAGGTATTATCCTGCTTCTGCTCGGACTTATCATTGCGTATTTCCTCGCGTCCGTTATCGAAGCGCCTATCGTCCGCATTACAAAAACCGCGAAGAAAATGGGCGAGGGAAACTACAACGTTGTCTTTGACGGACACGGATATGAGGAAACGGAAATTCTCGCCGATACTCTGAACAGTGCGGAGGAAGAAATCTCAAAGGTCGATACTCTCCGCCGTGACCTTATCGCGAACGTTTCGCACGATCTGAGAACGCCGCTCACAATGGTCAAAGCCTACGCCGAGATGATACGCGATATTTCGGGCGATAATCCGCAGAAGCGCGCTGAACATCTGAACGTTATCATCGAAGAGAGTGACCGACTTGCAAAGCTCGTCAATGATATCCTTGACCTTTCCAAACTTGAAAGCGGCAACTTTGAGATAACCGAAACGGAATTCTGCATCACCGACACGATACGAAGCATAATGGAGCGCTATACCCTGCTTTCCGAGCAGAAAGGCTACACCTTTATCGTTTCTGCCGAGCAGAATTTCATCGTCAAAGCCGATGCTGTTAAAATTCAGCAGGTAATTTACAACCTTATCAACAACGCCGTCAACTACACGGGCGAGGACAAGACCGTTTATATCACGCAGATAGTCAAGAAGAAAAAACTCGTCCGAATCGAGATAACCGACACGGGCGCAGGCATCGACCCCGAGCTGATACCGCTCATCTTCGACCGCTACTACCGCACGGAAAAGAGCAAGCGTGAGGTCATCGGCACGGGACTTGGACTTTCCATAGTAAAGCAGATACTCCAGCGCCACAACTATGAATTCGGCGTTCGTTCCGAAAAAGGTGTCGGAAGCACATTCTGGTTCGAGATGCCGGGACATCTTGAAGAATAATGCGTAATTCGTAATGCTTAATGCGTAATTATTTTGTTCCGCAGGTTTACGGTGAGAACCCTATCTTCATAGGGACGGGTTTATATTCGACTGTTTTCCAACAAAAACTCTTGACATATCAGTTTAAAAGTCTTATAATATAAATACAAAGAGGGCACACCGATAGACGGTCACTCCCAATATTTAGGTTAAGAAATAACCGTCCAAGTTTGGTCGCTCTGGGCGGTTATTTCTTTTTATTGTTGCAGCAATTCAACACTATCTGTATGATATTGCATATAAGTATTCCTAAAGATACAACTTCTGTGATACTCATATCGCAACGCCCCCTTTCAGGGAGCAAAGATTGACCGCCTACCGTTTCTGGTATGCCCATAGATTCTATTTTATCTTTTATGTTGAAATTTGTCAATTATTTGAAATAAATACACTTTTTTGTTGTTTTAAGCATCGACAGTTTACAATTGATAATTTTGTCGGAAACAAAATCAAAAACAGCTCTTGACATATCATTTTAAAAGCATTATAATATAAATACAAAGAGGGCATACTGATAGACGGTCGCTCCCAAAATTAGCGAAAAAAAGTAATCGCTCCGGTTTGGTCGCTCGGGCGGTTACTTCTTTTTATTGTTGCAGCAATTCAATACTATCTGTATGATATTGCATATAAGTATTCCTAAAGATACAACTTCTGTGATACTCATATCGCAACGCCCCCTTTCAGGGAGCAAAGATTGACCGCCTACCGTTCAGGTATGCCCATAAACCTTATTTTATCATTTAAATAGTATTTTGTCAATTATTTGAAATAAATACACTTTCTTGTTGTTCTTATAGTAAAAATAAAATCTGCACATTAAATCAACAGACCTGTTTTCGAGGATTTTTCCTTGAAAACAGGTCTGTTCGTTTATTTCATAACACATTGCGGCGCAGGATGGGCAACCGTCCATTGTAGTTTCGTGGGTCGCTAACGGGCGGATATGGAATCCGCCCCTACGGAATTCAGCCTTTCGTAAAATATGCGGAGCAAGAATAATTGCGCATTACGAATTACGCATTGAATTAATTCCGCATTCCGAATTCCGAATTTAAACCAAGTATTATCCTACCGCATTTATACTCATAGTATAAACCGCTTCATCATTATCCATATCATCGATAGCCGCGTGGTAGTTGTATATCCGCGCAAGTGCGTTCCATGTCGCGTGATTGAGATCACCCGTTACGGGCAGACCCGATATCGCTTGGATTCGGCGTATCTCCTCGGCGGTTTCGCTGTCATAGATCCCGTTTATCGCCGCACCTTTAAGATTGTCGTAAAACTGCGCGATAGTGTTTAGCATCACCTGAATGATATAAACGGGATAGCCTGCCGAGCCTGTCGTTAGTGGAGTTTCGCTGACCGCGCGCGGATTTATGCTTTCAAGCTCGGCGAAGAACAGTGCCGCTTCTTTATACAGCTTATAAAGTTCGTCCCATGTCCTCGGATCGATCTCCCCCGTTTCGGGCAGACCTCTCTCACGCTGAAATGCCGCAACTGCGTCCCTTGTGTCATCACTGTAAGTTCCGTCTGCGACAGTCATAGGGATATTGGGGTTGTATTTCGATATCGTCCGAAGATAACGCTGTGCCTCACGAACGTCCGAAGCTTTGTTTTCTGCCATTTGATTACCCTCCGTATTATATCTGATAAATGTACATTATGAAATAGTGTAACCCGGGTTCTGCCCTGCCTGCTTTACATAGCCGAATCGATGCTCGCTGTATATCTCGGAGATCTTGTTCCAGGTATCAGCACCGACAGCGCCGTTCTGCGGAAGTCCGAAGATGCGCTGGAACTCGGTCACGCCCTGCTTCGTCAGCGGCCCGTAGAAGCCTGTCGGCTGAATTTCGGGTATTGTCGGATAGAACCGATGCAGATAGTTCAGATACTCCTGCAAAATCCGTATATAAGGATTTGTCATACCCTCGTTCAGGATAATTCCGGGGAAAAGCACGGGGTTTTCGCTGTTTTCATTGAGCGGAACGTTCTCAACAATGCCGAGGTAAGCGTCCTCGAGCAAATTCCACGTTTCACGGTCAACAACGCCCGTCTGCGGCAGACCGAAGACCTGCTGGAATGAGCGGACGGAATTCTCGGTCGCAGTGTCAAAAGTTCCCGTTATCGTGACGGGCAGGACATTATTATAGTACGCCCCGACGACTTCGAGATAATACTGCAGATAGCGCACAGCCATTCCGCTCTCGCCGAATGAAAGCCTTTCGGGGAAAACGACCGCCGTTTCTTCGAGAGTAAGTCCCTCGGACGCAAGCTGGGAGAGCTTTTTCACGCTCGTATAAATATAGTGTATCCGATACCATGTCGCCTTATCGACAACTCCCGTCTGCGGAAGATTGAAGATCTTCTGAAAAGCTCGCACAGCCTCTTCCGTTGCACTGTCATAAACTGTCCCCTCAGTCGGGATTTTCGGTATCGCAGGATAATTCCGTGAAATTCGGTTGAGCTCACGGCGAATTCGGACAACATCATTTCCGCCGTCGCCAAGACTTAGCGGCTCGCCGGGATAGGACGGCGCATTCGTCCTTACGTCTGTATTGGTCACAATGTCAATATCATCTCCATAAAAGCGTGTCAGAATATCATACGGTCCAAGACCCTCACGAGCGAGGGCAACTGTCCCCCACTGGGTCAGACCTCCGCAGTCGGCAACATCTCTTCCGTCACAATAGACCGCAAAAAGCGGTTCAACTCTCCCTTGGCGAACGATATATTCGTTGAAAATTTCGTCAACTATCTGAGCTATCGGCTCGTAAATATCTCTGTCCTTGAAGAAAGACTGGTCGAACTGAATGGAGTTCGTTATATCGAAGTCATAGCCCTGCGAGGGATACCATTCGGTAAAAATGCGGTTGAGCGTGAATGAGATTATCGCGTAAATATTTGCGCGAAGTGCGGCTTCGGGCCAAGTCGGATAAAGCTCGCTCGATGCGACATTTTTTATATAGTCGGGAAAGCTCACGGTCACATTCTCCGCAGAAGCGTCATTCGGTCTGCCGAGGTGGACTGTGACAGTTTCGGGAATAAACGGTTCAGGCATCATTCCACCGCCTTTCAACCAAGCATGGATCTGCCATCATCGCTCGATCTTGGGATAAGCGCGATAGGCTGTATCGACTTCACGCCCGAAAAAACGGGGACTTCCATATCATTTTCGGCGTAAAAGCCGTCAGCATAGGCACTTATATAATAATCGGCGAAAGGCTTCTCGGTCGGGTCGGGCGTTTCGGAAAACGAAACGTTCGGCGCAGGCAAAGCCACCGTTTCGGTCGAGCCGCTCTCGTCCGAGATAAGCATTTTCAGCAGGTAAGTTTTGCCGTTTTCCTTTTTCGTGATAAGAACGACTGCATTTTCGATTGGAACAGCACCGCTGCCCGTTGTGACCTCTGCCTTTATGTAGCCGATGCCGTCTTCATCGGACGTTTCGTCCTCACCTCCGCTGTATCTCGGTTCAAGAGGGTCGGAAAGGTCGGAGAACTCCTCGGAGTTATAGTTTCCCTGAAAATTTTCGGGTTCGGAAGTCATAATATCACGGGGCGAAGTCATTTCGGGACGAAACTCCCCTGCCGACGGCTCATTCCGCCCCCCGTCCGAACCGTTATTGCCCGACATAACTTCATTCACGAACCTGTTTTCCATTGACGCCTCGAATTCCTCGCGCATTATATCCTCGGGCGAGGGAAATTTTGAGTTGGTCTTTGGCATCTCCTGCATTTGCGGCGTTTTCGGCTTCGATTTTACGCTGTCAGCATTTTCCGACATCAATGATGCTGACGTTGGAACTGCTTTGGGGATAATGCTGCGCTCATTTTTGGCAGAAAAAAACTCTGCAGCTGCTTTCGGCTTTATCGGCTGAACATTTTGTGCAGATTGTGCAGGCTGAACCGACTTTGGCGGCACTGAACTTTGCACGGAATGCACAGGCTGAACATTTCTCGGCGGAGATATCGTTTCAGCCGCTCCCCCACCCGTTTTACTGCTCTGTTTGTACATTCGCAGCATTTCTTCCTTATATTTTCGTGCCATTGCTTCGATTTGAGCTTTGCTGTCCATTTTTATCCTCCTTGAAGTATTATTTTTCCTTTAATTCTATTCATTTGAGGATAAAAAAATACCTCGGAGCTTTCGTCCGAGGTATAGAAGATCCAATCGCATTATGGCGCAAGCGGGTGACATCCGAGGGGAACAGAGCCGTTCGTGAAGCGCGCATTTACATCATTATATGAATACATTCCCGTGAAGTCAGATGCAGAAAGCGGCTGATCGCTCCATAATGCGTATGAAGCGCCCGTTCCTGCTGTATCTGTCACGAACCCAAAATAGCCTCTGAAATTTTCACCTACATAATCTGTGATATCGCAGACATCGCCGCTTGTCTGTCCCACACATTCAGCGTCCCCGTCGGCAGAATTAAGAAAAAGCTCACCTGCATTGAAAAACTGCCCTGCATTATAGTTATCCGTGATAGCAAGCTGTGCTCCTGAAAAGACAGTCTTGGCATTTGCATTGAATTGTGATATTCTCGATTTTTTCACATATCCAAGCATTGATGGCACGAGTATTGCTGCCAGTATACCAATTATCGCAATTACTACGATCAGTTCAATCAATGTAAAACCCTTTGTTTTTCCCCTCATAGCATTGTCCCCTTCCAAATGTAAAATAATCATATATATTTAACTGAAATTATTATACTTTCATAATATAACAATTTCTATATTTTGTCAACAGCAAAGCAAATTTGTAATCAAATTGTAATATTCATTCTTTCCAAATCTCCCAATATCTCAGAATTTCGGGAGAAAACTCATCAAATGCCCACGTTCTTGCACTTTTTTCGGGATTTGCAGGGTCATTGATGATGAATCCTGTTTTATCATAGCCGCGGATTACAAATGCGTGGCTTCCGAACGTATCACCTTTCACGTTCACAATAAGCGGTCTGCCTTTATCAAGAATATCTTTCATTTGCTTTTCATCGGGTTTGCCGTTTCCGCCCTCATCGGGGTCAAAGTTGTAGCTGTTGTATTTCAGACCGACAGCCTCGCAAATGTTTCCAATCTCGCTGTTCCTTACACCGCCCATAAAACCGCTCGCGCCTAAGTCTTCCGCTACCCTCGAAACCCTCACGGGATCATAATAGCCGTCACCTGTCAAACCGACATCTACCATTGAAATGCTTACAACTGCGCAGCCGCCCGAAAAGATATATCTACCTCCGATCGTTTCATACGCCCAACGGTAATCATCCATATAAAAATTCGGAATAGTTCCGCTATCGAGCTCTTCCTCGGTGAACGACATCGTTTTATAATCGTCCTTATGCTCAACATAATTATAAACCATATCAATAAATTCATCGTTCATATAGTAATAGTCGAGCAATGCCCTGGGGTATTCGTCAACGTGTTCAAGAATATATGCCGATCGTTCGTCCGTTTCGGCATTTTCCGCAAGCTTTCCATACTGTTCGTGCAGCTTTTGTTTTTTTTCAACCGGTATGAGCAGGAGCAGCACTGCGACAACTGCAAGAATTACCACTATTATTATCATAACCTTCGTTTTTGTTTTCATATTGTCCTCACAAATGACTTTATAAAAAAACAGCAGCAGAAAGGTCTGCTGCTGTCATTTTCAATTAGTCGCTCAAAGTCGATTACGGATTAGAGCTAGAAGTGCCAAGGGAAGGAGCAGGGTATACACCGTAAATGTTACCAGCCTTAGCGTCAGACTTCTGATCGCCCTCTGTGATAGCCTTAACATCATCGGAAGATGTCTTAGTGCTGATTACGTTCCAACCCTGTGCTGTTGTTGCATATACAGCAACGGAAACAGAGTATGTACCAGGATTGAAGAATGCTCTGCCGTAGCCTGTGAATTCTTCGCCAAGGTAAGCAGCAAGGTCAACGTCAGCATCCTGAGGTGTGTTATTAACGTTATTCCAAGACACAGGAATAACACCGTTGCTAATTGGGTTATCAGTTGTATTTACTGTGAGGTAACCTTCTGTTTGTGTAGTGCCAGACCAAGACCAGTTAGCGATACCGAGCTGTGTAAGAGCGGAAGCACATGCTGTGTGAACCTGCTTAGCACCGGAGTTAGCGGAAGAAATTCTTGCGTTTCTAACGTAACCGAGCATAGAAGGTACGAGGATAGCAGCAAGAATACCGATAATCGCAATAACTACGATAAGTTCGATAAGGGTGAAGCCCTTAGTTTTTGAATTTCTCATGTGGAAATTCCTCCTTTTCAATATTTAAAATGTTTTTTTATTAAAACCGAACCATGCGGTTTTATACGTTATTAAGTGTAGGAAACAGTTGTGGAATTCTCAATATCCGCATACAACGGATAATATCCAACTGCTGTTCCTGCGGCTTTTCCGAGGAACGTGCCGTCATCAAGAGTTTTTCCGGAATATATTCTCTTCTGTGAATAAATGTCCTCGCAGAAAGGAATCCTTCCGTTTGAAGCAGTCATAATGTTTGTGCTGCCTGAACTTTTTGTCTTGAACATTGGAACAAAATCAGCAATACCGTTTGCTGAATTCTCGACTCTTTCATAGTCTTCGGCGAAGACCACACTGTCAACTATCCAATCTTCCATATCGATAGCTGCATAAACATAACCTGTAAAGTCCATTGCGAGGTTATCGGTCAGATACTTCGCAAGCTTACGGAATTTCTTCTCCGTATTGGTCGTTGCCGATGCTGCATCCGGATAATTGTATGAAAGAGTTGCTGTTGTTGTTCCATCATTAATAACAAGACTATGCGAACTTGTCATTATTCCGTTATCCATTACAAAACTCAAGGTAACATATTTGGAAAATGTTCCGCCTGCACCGTATGTAGTCGGGTCAAGCAAATCGCTTTCCTGCTTTATCTCTATCTGTATGAGTGCATTCTGAACGCTTGTATAAACGGTCTGTGCTTTATCTCTTGCTGTTTCAAGCCTTGAATCACGCACAAGTCCCGTTGTAAGTATTGAGATCATTCCTGCAAGTATTGCAAGTATCGCAATAACGATCAGAAGCTCGATGAGGGTAAAGCCCTTTAAGCTTTTTGCGGAGGACTTACCGCAGTTTTTATTACTGTCCATTGGGATCTCCTCCTAATAAGTTTCACACATTTTATGTAGTGTTCTCTTACTGTTATTATTATATAGCGCGAGTATCTTTTTGTCAATAGATTTTGTAATATTTCTGCACTAAAAAAGTGAATTTGTGTATAATTTCTTTTTATCACTAAAATTGTGATTATTTTTTGCCATTTTGACTAAATTATTAATAAACACAAACGTTTTCTTATACTCTCGGTAAAATGCATATAAGTTCTGCCAAAGTATGCACTTTTTTGTTGAAAACGTTTATGTAAAATCACACTTTTTTCTTCGGCATAACTTTTTTATTATCAGAAGCGGTTCATACCGGGAGCGCCGCCTGCACCCTTGAGGTAACGCTCATATTCAGCGATATCAAGGCTCTTTTCACGGGCATTTGCGTCTGTGATAACGCCGTCCTTAACAAGTCGTGCAAGCTCCTGATCGAGGCAGACCATTCCTTCTTTTTTACCTGTCTGGATAGCTGTCTGGATAAGATGTACCTTGTTGTCACGAACCATTGCCTTAACGGCATCGGTAGCGTTAAGAATTTCGAGAGCCGCAACACGTCCCGTACCGTCAGCCTTAGGGATAAGGGTCTGGGCGATGATACCTACGAGAACTGTTGCGAGCTGTGAACGGATCTGGTTCTGCTGATGTGCAGGGAAAACGTCGATGATACGGTTGATAGTATCGGCTGCACACGTTGTATGAAGTGTGGACATTACAAGGTGTCCCGTTTCAGCGGCGGTAACAGCGGCGTTAATGGTTTCAAAGTCTCTCATTTCTCCGACGAGGATAACGTCAGGGTCTTCACGGAGTGCGGCACGGAGGGACATTGCAAACGATTCAACGTCGTCGCCGATCTCTCTCTGGTTTACCATACAGCGCTTATGCTCGTGAACGTACTCGATAGGGTCTTCAACGGTGATGATATGCGCCGAACGGTTGATATTTACATAGTCGATCATAGCTGCGAGGGTCGTAGATTTACCTGAACCTGTAGGACCTGTTACAAGGATAAGTCCACGGGGACGCATTGCAAATTCGCCGAGGATAGGAGGAAGATCGAGGTCAGCAAGGGACGGAATATCGTTTCTGAGAAGACGGATAGAGATAGCCGTGTTGCCCTTCTGGTGGTAAACATTGACTCTGTGACGGTAGCCTCTCTTTGTAACGTACGAGAAGTCGGTATCGACCTTGTTCTTGATATTTTCAAGCTGTCTGCCGTTTGTCATCTGTTCAACGATCTTCATGATAGCGGCTTCGGTCATCTCGGGGTAAGATGCAAGTCTGCGGAGCGAGCCGTGAAGACGAACTACAGGCGCGATCTTCGTTGTGAAATGCACGTCGGAGCAGCCGAGAACTCGAGCTTCGTCAAGAATTTTGTTGATGTTGATGACTACTTTTTCGGGAGCTTTGGTTTCCATTTCTGCCATTTGATTCAATTCCTTTCAAGATTATATGTTTGAAAAATATATAATAGTATATTTTATACTGCGTATGTAACTCTGACGAGTTCGTCCATTGTGGTCTTGCCCTGCTGAACGAGTTCCGAAACGTTGTCACGGAGGAGCTTTGTACCCTGCTTAGCTGCGAGTGCTGCGATAGCGTCGGTCTTGCCGCCGTTCGCGATAAGGCTGCTCATTTCCGTTGTGCAGGTGAGAACTTCATGGATAGCGGTACGTCCCGTGTAACCCGTGTTATTGCACTTCGGGCAGCCGCAGGCATCATAAATAGTGATAGGTGCGCTGATTCCCATAAGTTCGTCCTCTTCGGGGGTAGACATACGCGGCGTACGGCAGTCTTCGCATATCTTTTTAACAAGTCGCTGTGCAACGATACCGATAAGCGAAGTAGCGACCATGTACGGTGCAACGCCCATATCCACAAGACGGGTAACGGTCGATGCGGAGTCGTTTGTATGGAGTGTCGAGAGAACCATATGACCGGTGATAGCAGCTCTGATAGCGATCTCGGCTGTTTCCTGGTCACGCATTTCACCGATCATTACGATATCAGGGTCCTGACGGAGGATAGAACGGAGGGCAGCGGAGAATGTCATACCTGCCTTAGCGTTTACCTGACACTGATTGATGCCTTCGATATCTTTTTCGACAGGGTCTTCGACCGTAACTACGTTTACGTTAGGCTTTGCAAGCTCACCGAGAGCGGCATAAAGGGTGGTTGTTTTACCTGAACCTGTAGGTCCTGTTACGAGCATAACGCCCTGCGGAACTTTGATAAGTTTTGAGAATCTCTGATAGTTATAATCGGTCATACCGAGGTCTGTGATCTTACGGAGGGCAACGTTACCCGTTGAAAGGATACGGATAACGACCTTTTCGCCGTTTACCATCGGGAGGTTAGATACACGGACGTCGAGCGTTGTTCCGTCAACGACCTGCGAGAAACGTCCGTCCTGCGGCACACGCTTTTCCGCGATGTTCATACCGCTTATGATCTTAAGTCTTGTAACGAGTGCATTATGTACAACGTTTGAAACGTTCATAAGCTCGATAAGGTCGCCGTTAACTCTGATACGGATACGGGTAAAGGTCTTGAACGGCTCGATATGAATATCCGTTGCGCCTGCACGGAACGAGTTTTCAACGATAGTCGTTGCGAGTTTAACGATAGGAGCGTTGTCGATTCTGTCTGCGGATTCGTCATCGACGCCGTTGAGGTCATCATCGGCGAACTGGCTCGTAACGCTGTCGAGGATAGCGCCCGTGTTCTGCATCGAATAGCATTTGCCGATAGCCTTTGTGATAGCTTCCTTTGTTGCGAGGACAGGAACAACGTCCATTCCCGTTGAAACCTTGATATCTTCAAAAATATAGAAGTTTACAGGGTCGTGCGAAGCAACGGTAAGTCTTTTGCCTGTTACCTTTATAGCAATAATAGTATGCTTCTTTGCGAGCGCTTCCGGTATCTTCTTAACGGCTTCGATGTCGATGTTGACTTCGGGGTCGTTAAGGTCAACGAACGGAACGTTGAGCTTCTTTGCGAGGATCTGTGCGAACTGAACGTCGGTAACGTATCCAAGCTGGATAACATAATCGCCGAAGAATTTACCGGGGACATTTTCCTCTTTCTTAACGTCAAGAACGTGCTGGAGCTGTTCTTCGGTAATTACGCCCTCATTGACCATATATTGTCCTATTGGGATATTCTTCATATATATTCTCCGTTTCTCCGTGACTAATTTTTGTGCCGCTCACGGTGCGGATTTTAAAATTGCTATTGAAAAATTTAAAATTATATGTTAAGATATTGTTTAAGCAAATATCAAATTTTCACTGTAAAGGAGTTTTGCAAATGAACATTGCCTTTGCCGCATCAGAAATGATCGGCTTGCAGATCGGTATCTATGTAATGGTGTTCCTTTTCGGGATCACGATCGGAAGCTTCCTGAACGTCTGCATATTCAGGCTTCCTGAGGGCGAATCGCTCATCAAACGGAATTCGCACTGTATGACCTGCGGCGCGGAGATAAAGCGATATGATCTTATCCCGCTTTTCAGCTGGCTCATACTCGGGGGAAAATGCCGTTCCTGCGGAGCGAAGATATCGGGAAGATATCCGCTTGTCGAAGGATTGACGGGTGTGCTTTTCGTACTGGTCTACACACAGTATGATCTTATCACCGACGGACTTATTTATCCTGCTGTTGTGTGTCTTTTCATTGCAGGCATCATCGTTATCGGATTTGAGGATTTTGATACGCAGGAAATGTCGGTATGTGTGCTTGTTTATCTCGGCATTGAAGCTTTTCTGACGAGAGTTCTTTCGGTGCTTCTTCCGACTGCATTCAGAGGAAACGATGTTCCGCTCGTTGACGGTATCATCGGACTTTTTGCAGTAAGCGTTCCGCTTCTTCTCATCGGTTTCGTGTTCACGCCGCTTATTTACATATTATTTATAAGTGAAGATCACAAAACTGTAAGAAAGCTGAAAAAACGTCTTGCAAAAGAGAAGCTGAGCGAAAAGGAAGCCGAAAAACTGACCAAGCTTCTTAATGAAACTCTTGAAAAGATCAAGGAAAAAGGCCCTGTTTACGGATTTGGAATGGGCGATATACTGTTTATGGCTGCAGGCGGCTTGATGTTCGGCTGGAAAGCAGCTGTTGTAGCGCTTTTCATCGCAATAATCATCGGAGCGGTCGCTGCCGTTGTTATCAAGATCAAAAACAAGGACAAAGAGGACGCTGACAACGCATTCGCGTTCGGTCCGTGCCTTGCAGTGGGACTTGTCTGTGCATCATTCTTCGGAACGAAGCTTTTCGATATGTACTGGACTGCTATGACTGTTCCGCACGTTATGTGATTTGACCGATCATATCGGGGGTGTGCTTATGCGCACCCCCGAATTTTTTAATCTTTCGGAAGAGTAAAAATGATATAGGTATTTGCGTTATTTGCTGTTGTGCTTGCTCCTGCGTAAAGAGCATCAGTTGCTCCATTTATGGGAGAACTCAGATTCAAGCAATTTACCTCACCATCCGTCGAAACAAATTTATAACCTGAAACATCATTTGTACCAACGGTTGTTCCTGCACGATTCACTTGGTCAAGTGAAGATGGTAGAAGACTCGAAACAGTAATCTTCAATCCGTCGAAGGTTTTTCCTGTCACCTTCGACGGATCAGATGGGTCATCATGCTTTGGAACAATATTAACCGGTACAACATTAATGGAGTAAGTATATTTTCCGTAGTAAGCCTCACCAAGAGCAAGACGTGATGTCGTTCCGGTGGCGGTCTTGCTTCGGAGGATACGTCCGTATGAATCTGCGTCGTTGTACTTATACTGCGTCTTGTTGTCAATCGTGATAACATTAAGATCGCCATCTGTTGCAGAATTGTAACCGGTTGCATTTGTAAACGCTGTAATAGCGTCTGAAAGATTGTTGATCGCCGTTGTCTGCTCGTTGTATATTCCCATTTTGGTAGCATAGCGTGTACTTTCCGTAATGTATGTCACAATGCCGCTTTGGGTATTGCGCTGAGCTTCATAATATGTCGCATCAACGTACGTGTTTCTTATCGGCTTCATCATCTGCATTATACCGACCATAAGAATTGACATAACTGCCATTACAACAATCAACTCAATAAGGGTAAAGCCTTTTATCAATTTATTTTTCATAAGAGCCCCCTATCAATTGCTGTGACCCACTATGTATTTATAGCGGAGCGAGATATCCTTTTCAGCCAAGCCGGTATATGCGGGATTATCCACCCAAGTACCCGACACAAGTGTTTTAGATGGTACATCGTTATTAGGATTGTTTTTGTCGTGACTGCGGCTGAGAAGAACATAGATATCAACAGGGTAGCTGTACATTTCACCTGTAAGGTTTCCTGCACTGTCGTATTTTTTGATCTCAATATAATTTTTCTGTACGGAAACGTCCGTAACCTTGCTTGGAGGGGTGCAGTCACCGCTTTTGCTTGCACTGTGGTTATCCGCAACCGATGTAGCAGATGTGCTGCCATAATAGATTGGTATAGAATCCGTTCCTGTAGCATCTTCAACAATTTTCATCTGGTATGACAAACTTGCGTTAACGTTATGGTTGTTCAAATTTGTACGGCTTACATCTGCATAGATCTGAGCCATTACCAGTGAAGCAATGCCAAGTATCGCAAGAGCAATAAGACATTCAATAAGGGTAAAACCTCTGAAACTTTTTTTCATAGCATTTACCTCCTTAGTTTCTCGAATACTGGTATGACTTGAAGTCATGAATCGGATCACCAGCCTGACCATTATCACCTGAGCTTTTATCGAGGTAAAGTATGCCTGACTGGTTGCTTTCGCTAAATTCCTGACAAAGAAGTGAACCTATAATTGCAGCGTTTTGAACGTTTGTAACTGCTCCATTACCGTTATCGTATGCAACCGTTCCTATCTTTCCACCATTATTAAGATAAAGGAAACCTGTAGGCATCATAATATATCCGCAGATAAGGTTCTGGTTGCCTGTATTAAGGAATGAACCCGTTCCGCCATAAATATCAATGGAAGGCGCCTTTGTTGTACCATTTGTAATTGCAGTCGTTGCTGTATTGACATCGTCTGTAACAAGTATGCAATTGTCAAAGGTAGTTGTTGCAGACGCTCCTACAAGCGCTGTGTTGCTATCTTCAGGAAGTAACAGAATAAGTCTGCCATTATCCCCTGTTACTGTCCAGCGGCAGCCATAATATGCGTTTCTATCAAGTACATAATACTGGTCACCGCTACTCAAATCAAAAGTGTAGCTGCCCGTAGGCATCGACTGAACATTTGGAATTGTACCATCGGCAATCATTGATGTAATGGTTCTGGGTCCTGCGCCTGGAGTGACAGGATCAAGCTCAAGATAATCGGCAAGCAAGTCAGCCCCCGAATTAAGCCATTTTATTTTGTTCGTTTGGCTGTAAATATTAGAATATGCATTGTCTGGATGAGTTGGATCTGCAACTGTCGGATTGTCAAAATTCTTTAATTCACCTGTGGACTCATGAAAAGCACCATCTGCGAAATAATCATTGAAATATGCCTGAGCAGTTGGAACTTCAATGGTGTTGCTTCCGTCAATCTGAAAAGGAAGAATATACTGTTTAAAAATCCTGTCATTTGAATCCTTTACTGTAGAATAATCGTTAATATCAAATGGATCTGTTGATGTTTCCGGAAGAACAATTGCTCCATTTATTGTGAAAACACAAGTGTCCATAGCTGTTGCTCTTATTCCGGTTGAATCAGAAATTGTAAAGTTTCTGCAAAGTTTTAAATTTGCATTTGAATACTGATTAAGATTTATTGTTACTGTAGGCCAAGTCGATGTATCAATACAATCATCAGGCAACACCAAATTTTTTACATAAAGACTTCCATCGTTTGTATGGACCTTACCAGGATTTGTGTCTTGAACTTCAAAAGTTGTAACGTACGCATCACCATAAAAGTTTAAATCAGTAGCACTTGTTTTTACTATTTGATCTGCGATAACATTTACTTTATATGTATTATCACCGAACGTACCGCCGTTGTTGAGAACGCTTGTTCCCCCAAGGAATACATAGCAGCCATCACCTGTTGCCTTGACCTTAGTCGGGTTTGAAGATGAAACAATACCATCCATTCCAACTATAGAATCACCTGCATTGATAACCGTGTCAGCAGATGAAACCCACTGTAGGGAACCAAGCGAAAATACAGAACCTGACATATTGTTACCATCACCTACCGCAGATGTTCCAATATCCATGCTTGCTACGCCGCCCGCAGTCCTCACCTGTGCACCGCCAGCGCCTGCAAAACTACCGGTCGTTGTAAGTGCATTATCAGAAGCCGGAGGATCTTTCTGGTTTGTATCATATATAAGCACAGCTGTGCTTTCAACGTCCATAAATGTTACAGTAGACGTTATTTTAAGACGCATCTGGTCCTTGCCTCTGGCACCGTTTTCAAACGCCTCAGGACCATCGGAGCTTGCAAGAAGAGTAGCTCTGTCCGCATAGGTTCCATCAGTTATCTTACTTTCATCAATATCATATTTTCTGTCAAGAACTTCGACTCTGATAGTAGCTTCTATTTGGTCGACGCCTCCAACTTTAGAAGTATCGACCATTTTACCGTAGTTGTCAGAAGCACTGCTCACCTGTGGAAAAACAGTGATACGGTATTCAATATACTCATTACCTGTTGTGGAATCAGTCTGAACCTTTGTGTTGTCAGCTCCGTAATAATGATGATATTCGTCCTTTGGCGTTGCAGGCGAATAACCATTTAAAGCCGTTTGCTCAATATTATCACCACTCTGAGAATGAATATTGTACAGATCAAGCTGCAGCGCAAGACCCTGCTTCATTTTATCTGTGGTAACATTGTTGTCATGTATATACGTTCTTACACCGCTTGAATCATAGGCATAATAATCCTTGTCATTAAGCAGGTTGTTCGTAAACACGTCCAAAGCCGACCGCGCGGTATAATACGCCTGGTTTTCTTCATATTTGGTATAGTATCTGTTCTGCGCCGTTGAAACAACGCTCAGTGTCGCCAACAGCATTATGATCAGAACAAACATTACCGTAACTACCATGATAAGAACAACGCCGCTAAGGCTTTTTTTCTTATCGGTACTGATTTTTGCCATTTTTTCCACCCTTTCTTAAAATTTTATGCCGGGGTATGAACAAAATCTTCTCTTCTTTAAAATATTTTCTCTATATGCCACTTATGCCGATGAAGAAAGGTTTCTTCATCGGCTGCGGCTTTTTTGATCACTCTGCTGTTTCTTCGGTTTCAACGAGGCTTGGGTCAAAAACGAACTGGTCGCTTTCTTCCATTACCTTATCGATATTCAGAGGATAGATGGAATAGATCTTAAGATTTATTGAGCTTTCTACCTCTGCTGCACCCTGTTCATCTTCGCCCTTATTGAATTCGGTGACGATAATAGTCTTGCCGTTTTCCTTTACAGCGTCAATAAACTTATAAAGTCCGGAATAATCCATTTTATCTCTGTAGTCAACGGTCATAGATGTAACGCCGATGATGCTGCTGCCGCCTGTGCGCTTGTTTGCCTTATTATATGCATCATAAACTTCCTGCGGAAGTTCATTGTAAAGGTCGCTGTCGATGAAGATATCGCAGGCAGCGATATTCTGCGCATTTACGACATACTGTTCAATATCGTCAGCGGATGTGTACTGAGTGTTCATTCCGCGAACTGTTACGTTATTTCCGAGGATCTCACGGACATACTGTTCGTTGAGGTACGGATCCTGCTCAGGCATAAAATATTCCTGGATCTCGCCAACATCCTGTGCTGCGGATTTAAGTGCAGCAACAACATCAGGGAGGGTGTTTATCTTAGCTTCAACATCAGCCTGTTCTGACTGTTTTGCCTGGAGTGCGCTCTTTGCATAATTCATTTCCTCAAACTTAGGCTTGATGAAAACGAAAATACCTGCAACGATAATAATTATAACGATCGCTGCAACAAAAATTACTTTATCTCTGTATGAAAGCTTCATTCTTATTCAGCCTCCTCTGTTGTTTCTTCGGGAACGACTTCCTTTATCTGGACAAAGATCGTGAAATCATATACTTCCTTTACCGAATCCTTATCCGACGAGCTGCTGTAGCCTGTGTAGGTTATATTGGAGAAAGCATCCTGATCGACAAAATTCGTAACTACCTTTGCAGGTGTCTGGTTGTCATCAGCACGGCACTGGAGAGTGATCGCACCGTTGGAATAAGTGTAACTGAGTATCTTTGCATCTGTGCCCTTGAAGTTTTCCTCGAGGGTCGTTTTAACTTCTGTTGTGAATACAGGAAGCGAATCGAAATAGCCCTTAGCTTCTTCAAGGCTGCTGCGGAACGAATTTACCTTGTCGAGCTTTGCCTGAGCTGTGTCAACAGCGGCAGTCTTCTGTGCTGTTTCGGGACTGTCGAGCCAAGCCTGGATCGTTGCGGTATCGTCCTCATACTGGCTCTTTACAACGTTTGCGCCGAGAGTAATACCTGCAACAAGAGCGATCGAAGCAAGAGCTGCGACTGCAACGGTAACAACAAAGGAAGCACCTGCAGCGGAACGTCCCGATGTTGCGTCTGTTTCGATAAGGTTGATTCTTTCGGAGTCCTTGTTGCTTCTGAGCATAGCGCCGATAGCGTTTGCATAAGCCTGGAACTCGAAGTTTTCATAGCCGCCGACGTTGTTCGGAACACCGAGGAGGCTCGTTACGATATCAAGGGATTCAAGAGCATTTGTAAGGCGGATATACTCTGTTGTATCACCGTAGAAAACAACGTTCTTGATAGGATCTTCGGGATTTCTCGATCTCTGGAACTGGAACATACGGGAGATGTTTTCGGTAACAGCTTCGTAGATGTAATCCTCGGAGTTGTCATAGTCAACAGGGTCGATCGATGCAAAACGCGAGAATGTAAGCTGGTTGTTCTCATAGAGGTTAAGGCTTACGAAGTTCGGGTCGATCTGAACGAGGAGCATAGGCATTTTTGCCTTCATCTTCGGATCGGAAATGATAAGTCTTGAAATAGTGTTGCAGGCAACGGCTACGGAACGAAGTCCTATGCCGAGCATCGAGAACACCTTTCTGAAGCAGTCAACGACTTCAAACGGGCAGGCTGTTGCAAGTATCTTAAGAGCCGCAACGCCATCCTCTTCGATCTCACCTGCAATGGTGTAGGAGATCGAATAGTCGTCAGCAATACCCATTGTATGCTGCATCTGGTTCTGGACCATTGAAAGGAGCTGAGCGCCCTTTGCCTTAGGGATATGTAACTCCTTGAAGATAACAAGGTTCGAGGAAATGCTGATAACAGCTTCCTTGTCAGCCATCTTCTTGTTTTTGAGTTCTTCGTTGATTATTGTTGCGATTTTAGGTATATCTTTAATGTGACCATTAACGATAAGACCTTCTTCGAGATCGATAGCAGCAGCAGCGGAAACCTTGATCTTGTTGTTTGCTTCTGTACCACGAATAATTCGAATATGTCTGTCGGTAATATCAAATGAAAGCATACTCGTCACCTCACTGATTTATTTTTTAAATAGATTTTTATTTTTACTGGATATTTTCGAACGAACCGTAAAGAGCCGGAAGGATACCTGCAATAACGAAACCGATCGCAGTACCCATAAAGATGATCATTACAGGCTCGATCATACCGACAAGACGTCCGATAGCAGCGTCCGATTCATCTTCATAGAATTCAGCGGACTTTGTAAGAATGGTATCGAGCGCACCGGATTCCTCACCAACATAGATGATAGAAACGAACATTGACTCGAAAATGCCCGTTCTCTGAATGGAAACGGAGAGCTGTTCACCCTGCTTTACTTCATCAACGACTGTTTCAAAAGCCTTTTCGATATAGTCATTGTTAAGGATAGCAGCCGAACGTTCAAGTGCTTCGACCATAGGGATACCGGAGGAATAAAGCGACGAAAGTGTTCTTGCGAATTTACCGGTATAAACCTTTACAACAAGCTTTCCGAAGCCGGGACCTTTACATTTCAGTTTATCCCATTTATAATGTATCGACGGAACTTTAAGAGCATACTTTACTGCAAAGATAACGCCGAGGATAACAGCGATGTAAACATACCAGTAGCCGATAAGGCTGTCGGAGAATGCAAAAAGAGCACCTGTGATACCCTTCATATCCTCTTCTCTCATCATATCCTTGAATGTAGGCATGATAAATGTGAAAAGGAGAACAACGATCGCTACGCAGAGAACAGCAAGGATAATAGGATACATCATTGAGCCTTTTATCTTGTTGTTGAGTTTAGCTTCCTTTGCGTAGTTATCTTCAAGTCGCTTTGAAATAACGTCAAGAGAACCCGAAGCTTCACCTGCCTGAACCATCGAGATCATAAAGTTCGGGAATGCACCCTGCTGCATTTTGAGAGCGTCCGAGAAAGACGAACCCTTCTGAACTTCTTCGTAGATCTCCTGATAGATCTGCTTCTGCGCTTTCTTTTCCTGCTCTTTATACAGGATATCGAGCGCCTTGACGAGTGTGAGTCCCGATGTCAGCATTGCGCTGAGCTGTCTGCAGTCATTGGAGAGCTCTTTTGTCGTGAACTTATGAAGAGTGTTTGTCGTTTTGGAAGAAGCTTCCTTGTAGCTGGAGCAAAAAAGCCCCTTTTCGTGGATCTTTTCCAAAAAGTCATTTACATCCTCAGCCGTCATTCGAGCGTTCTTGACAGTATTGCCCTGAACGTCTGTGGCGGTGTAGATAAATGTCTTCATATAGGATTTACACCTCCGGTTGGATAAAAAAGATTTAAGGGCACACCCTGCCCCAAGATACTACCCCTATTATAACATTTTGGTTACAAATTGGCAATATGTTATTTTCAACAAAATGTCTAAAAATATTGTACGTTTATCACAAAGCTTTCAACAACATCTATGTTTTAAGTCTAAAATATGTCCTGATTTTGTATTTATTTCATCTTTTTGATATACTATTCTTGTCCTCCAAAAACTTGCACAGCAATAGTGCTTTTTCCTGCAAAAACTCAAAAACAAGCCTCTGCAATGCAACTTATCTTTTAAAATCCTGCATCATTACGTCATATTGCTCAATATTTATGGTCAAATATTGTAAACCTATAAAAAATTTGATTTTTTGGCAAAAAGCTCTTGCAAACCAAAGATGTATAGTGTATAATAGAAACTGTAATGTTCTCCGTAACGAAAAAGCGGCGGAACGAGAAGCTGTGAGTGAGTCATCAGCACTATATACTATTATTAATGGGAGGAAACCAAAATGGCATTCAAAAACGCATATCTCCAGAAGGTTTATGAAAAGGTTGAACAGCGCAATCCCGGCGAAAAGGAATTCTTACAGGCAGTAAGAGAAGTTCTCGAATCCTTTGAACCCGTTGTTGAAAAGGATAAGTCCTTTGAAACAAACGGCATCATCGACAGAATCGTTGAACCTGAAAGATTCATCCAGTTCAGAGTTTCATGGGTTGACGATAAGGGCAACGTTCAGGTAAACAGAGGTTACCGCTGCCAGTTCAACTCCGCTATCGGACCTTACAAGGGCGGTATCAGACTTCACCCATCCGTATGCGCATCAGTAATCAAGTTCCTCGGCTTCGAGCAGATCTTCAAGAACAGCCTTACAGGTCTTCCTATGGGCGGCGGTAAGGGCGGCTCCGACTTCGATCCTAAGGGCAAGTCCGACAGAGAGATCATGGCATTCTGCCAGAGCTTTATGACAGAGCTTTCCAAGCACATCGGCGCAGACACAGACGTTCCTGCAGGCGATATCGGTACAGGCGCAAGAGAGATCGGCTTTATGTTCGGTCAGTATAAGCGTCTTCGCAACGAATTCACAGGAGTTCTCACAGGTAAGGGTCTTTCCTACGGCGGTTCTCTCGCAAGAACAGAAGCAACAGGCTACGGTGTTTGCTACTTCACAAACGAAATGCTCTCCTGCATGAAGAAGGACAGCTTTGAGGGCAAGACAGTTGTTATCTCCGGTTCGGGCAACGTTGCTATCTACGCTACACAGAAGGCTACACAGCTCGGCGGCAAGGTAGTTGCACTTTCCGACTCCAACGGCTATATCCACGATCCTGACGGAATCGAACTCGACCTCGTTAAGCAGATCAAGGAAGTTGAAAGAGGCAGAATCAAGGAATACGTTGCAAGAACAAGCCACAAGAACGCTACATATACAGAAGGCTGCAAGGGCATCTGGACTATCAAGTGCGATATCGCTCTTCCTTGCGCAACACAGAACGAACTGGACGGCGAATCCGCCGACGCTCTTATCAAGAACGGCGTAATCGCAGTTGCAGAGGGCGCAAATATGCCTTCCACACCTGAAGCTATCGAAAAGTTCCAGGCTGCAGGCGTTCTCTTTGGACCTGCAAAGGCTGCAAATGCAGGCGGCGTTGCAACATCGGGTCTTGAAATGTCCCAGAACAGCGAAAGACTTTCATGGACATTTGAAGAAGTTGACGCTAAGCTCAAGAACATCATGATCAACATTTTCCACAATGCATACAATGCATCTAAGGAATACGGTCACGAAGGCAACCTCGTAATGGGTGCAAACATCGCAGGCTTCCTCAAGGTTGCAGATGCAATGAAGTGGCAGGGCGTTTCTTACTAATTCGGAATTAGGAATTCGGAATGCGGAATTAGTTTGCTTCGCAAATAATTTTAAATCGTTGGGGCGGATTCTATATCCGCCCTTTTCGTGTTTAATTGCTAATTGGATTTTCGATATGCGAATAAACAAAGACAGACCTGTTTTCAAAGAATTATCCCTTTGAAAACAGGTCTGTTCGTTTATTTTATACTAAACACCAATTAAAAACTATACAAAAAATCAAGCAAAAGCTCGTAGCTGTTATAACAGCTTGATGTTGAAAACAGGTTTATATGGCTTTTGCGCCGATTTTTTGTCTACACTTTGATTAAAAATTAGTATTATAACGCCTTGCGGCGCGGGACGGGAAACCCGTCCCCTACAGTAGTTCCGCTGTAATTCGTAGATTGCATCGGGCGGATATGGAATCCGCCCCTACGAAAATCCGTTTTTTCGCCGTAAATTTTCGGAGCAAAATAATTCCGAATTCCGCATTCCGAATTAATCCTTAATGTTTTCTATAAACTTCGTCAATTCCCCTGCCATTTCATTGTGTTCCGCAAGTCTTGGGTGTCCGGGAGTTGCCGCGCCGTTTCTTGTAAAGAGGTTATGGTATGCTTTTATGCCCATTTCGTTAAGCTCGTTCTTTATCTCCTCTATTGCGTTATCCCATTCGGCATCGTGCATCAATATTGTCGTTGTGAGGACAAATTTCGGCGAGGAATACTTTTTATCGAGGTCGCGGACCATTTTGATATATGCGGTCTTCCACACTTTTCTGTACTCGGGGTCGGAGATGTTTATATCGTCGCTGTCCGTTCTGCCGTTATGCTTATCGTTCTGACCGATAGCAATTACGACGATATCGGGGATATAACGTGAGAAATCCCACTGCGAAAGTCCGCCCTCGGGGAAGTAACAGAGCTTATCATAGACGCTTTCCAGTCCGATATAATCGGGGTGGTGGAAATATCCCGTTCCGTCAAAGAGCGCGATGCCGCCCTGACAGATATTATGTATTTCCGCACCGATATTGCGCGCGGTCTGCATCACAAAGCTGTTCCAGACGTTATCATAGCGGCTATTGTGATTTTCTGGGTCACATTTGCCGATATAATCTGCGGCTTCGATGACCTCACCTGCGCAAACGCTGTCGCCGTAAACTTCCATTTTAAGCTTCGGCTTTTCGGGCGCATCGAGCATTTCGCCGTCTATCTCAATACCTTTGAGGGTCAAAAGCTGGTTTGCGGCGTGCTGCTTGTATATTGTGACATTATGCTCGGTGTTTTCAAGGTTTTCCGCTATAACAATATCGATATCCCTGCCGTTATTTTCGGCGGAAAGCTTCACACTGCACTGTTTTCCGTCAACGACTGCGCCGAGGGAAAGTTCGCCCCAATAGATAACGGTGTTGATCCTGACGGTGAGTGCTGTTCCCTTGAAGCGGAACGAAGCACTTGAACCTGCGTAGTAAAACACGGGTGCATTTTCATCACCGAAATTTATTCTTCCGCTGTATGATATCCTTTTATCCGACATTTTTATGCTGTTCATTTTTTATCCTCCTAAAACCGGAAATGAAAACATTTTCATTCCTACTGTTATAATATTTTAACATACATTCTCGGTATGTTCAAGCAAAATCATATAATTTTTTCAAAAATATACAGAAAATCCTCATTATAAACTCATTATGGAATAGTATAATTAAGGTAGAAAGAAGTACACTTTATCATTCCGATAGGCGGTGAAGACAATATGAAATCAAGGCTTTTTATCAACCAGCTCGGCTATGAGCTTTACGGTCCGAAAACGGCTGTTGTCACGGGCATCACCCAAACAGAATATTTCAGCATTGTCGATTGCTCCACTGAGAAAACTATGCTCACGGGGCAGCTTTCCAAGCCGCTTTTTGACGAAGCTTCGGGAGAATACACTGCCATTGCGGATTTCTCCACGTTCCGTCTTCCGGGAAGATATTACATAAAGGTCGGCAGGAAGCACTCATACGAATTCGATGTGCGCGAACGCCCCTACTGCAACCTTAAAGCAACGCTGCTCCGCGGATTTTATTACAACCGCTGCGGCGAAGTGAGCGATGAGAATCCTGCAATTATCCCCGAATATGCTCACCCGAAATGCCACTGCGAGCCTGCGGAGCTTGTCGAGAACCGTGAAAAGATCATCGATGTTTCGGGCGGCTGGCACGATTCGGGCAGCTATGTAAAGGCTGTCCCGAGCGCCTGCATTGCCCTTGCTCAGATGCTTTATGCTTATAAAATGTTCCCTGCCGAATTTTGCAGCAGGGACAATATCCCCGATTCGCCCAAGGGTATGCCCGATATCCTCGCCGAGTGCAGAGTCGAACTTGTATGGCTGCTGAAAATGCAGACGAGGAGCGGCGGAGTTTACCACAAGGTTTCGACACCGAACGTCAGCGTTTTTGCACGTCCCGAAAATGACCACGAGCTTCAGCTCGTTGCGCCCGTTTCGTTCCAGGCGACCGCCTGCTTTACGGCTGTTGCGGCGCTCGCAAGCAGTATATACGAAGAATTCGACAGGGACTTCGCCGACCTGCTCCAGTCTGCGGCTTTCAGCGGTTGGATATGGCTTTCCTCCTGCGAAGAACCTCAGCAGTTCGTCAACTCTCCCGAATTTACACATTCATCGAGCGGCGATATCAAACCGAGAAGCCTTACGGATACGCTCTTCTGGACAGTGTGCGAGCTTTATTCGCTCACGGGCGAAGAATCGTTCCGCAGGAAGATACATCAACTCTATAAAAATGTCTGCGCAACGGAATTTTCCTGCTTCGGCACGGGCGGCTTCGGCGCACTCGCCTATATCACGACCGACAGAGTAAAAGACCTCGAAGTGGATCGTCATATACGCCTCCAGTTCCGTATCGAAGCCGACAATATCATCGGTCTTTCCGAGCATAACGGCTTTGAAACTGCGCAAGCACCCTCGGAGTATAACTACTTCACCAATATAAATGTCCTTAACCGTGCAATGGTGCTTATCGTTGCGAATATCTTTTTCCACAGCAGAGAGTATGTCAACGCCGCCGCAAGCCAGTTCGACTATATCCTCGGAAAAAATCCGCTCGGGCAGTGCTTTATCACGGGCGTTGGCATCAACCCAGTAAAAAATCCGCACCACAGACTTTCGGCATTCTCCGAAACGGACGACCCCGTACCGGGACTTCTCGTCATAGGCGTATGCGCGGACGACGATGCAAAGGATTCATTCGCGAAATGGAATATCCCGAGAGGAACACCGCGCGCGAAATGCTACTGCGACAACAAAGTATGCTATTCGACAAATGAAACCGTACTCTTTGCAAACTCGGCAATGCTGTTTGTTACGGCGTTTTTCGACAAAATGTGATAGTTTAATGCGGAATTAGGAATTCGGAATTATTAGCATAGCTAACATTTGCCTGGTATTGCGAAGCCAAGCGAAACTTTATAAACCAACAATCAAATAGCGTGATATTTAGCAGATCAAAAGCGCAGTTCACACGATAACGGAAAACGAAATTCGTGATCTTTAATGTGAATTGCGCTGTTCTGTTTTTCCGAAACAAGCAAACAGCTTATACATAATGTTAGAATATAACAACGCGTCAAAGCAATATGCCGCAGGGCTATTTACTTTTATATTTTTTACGGTATAATTAAAAATCAGAGCATGGACCCACGGCAATTCCGAATTCCGCATTCCGAATTCCGAATTTATCATAAGGGGTATTTTTTAAATGAAAAAGGGCTTGAACTCCAATGCACTTAAAATGATCGCCGTTGCCGCAATGACGATAGACCATATCGCATGGCTCGCTTTCCCCGATTATCCGCACGAAGCTCTGCCCGTTATCCTGCACATCATCGGCAGGCTGACCTGCCCCATTATGTGCTTTTTTATCGCAGAGGGATATCACTACACCAAAAATATCCGCAAATATACCTGCCGATTGTTCGTATTTGCGTTCATCTCGCATTTCGCATATATTTTCGCATCTGCGGATTTTGTCGATTGGAAGTCATTTATCCCGTTTTATTACGGAAATATCCTCAACCAGACGAGCGTTATCTGGCCTCTCGCATGGGGGCTTGTTATGCTGCGCGTAGTCAACAGCGAAAAGATACGGAAGCAATGGGTCAAAACCGTTCTTATACTGCTGATATGCCTTGTGACATTCCCGAGCGACTGGAGCTGCATCGCAAGTCTTTGCATACTCGCATTCGGCACGAACCGCGGCAACCTCAAAGCGCAGTCGCTTTGGATGATCTTCTATGTTGCTATCTATTCAGCTGTTTATTGCTTCACTATCGACTGGGTATACGGACTTGTGCAAATGGGCGTTGTCCTCGCGATACCGTTCATAAAGCTTTACAACGGCGAAAGAGGCAAAAACCCTCGCACAAACAAAGCTATGAAGTGGATTTTCTACATATACTATCCGCTTCATCTTGCAATTCTCGGCTTTATCCAGCTTGCTTTGCGATAAAACCTTATTAATTTGGTGAGAAAAATGAACAAACAAGAAACCTACGCTTTTCTAAAGGAAAATAACATAGAATTTGAAGCTGTCGAGCATAAAGCCGTGTTCAATATGGACGAACTCGGCACGATCGAGCTTCCCCACCCCGAATGGGAAGCGAAAAACCTTTTTGTCCGTGATGATAAAAAGCGGAACTACTACCTTATCACCGTTAAGGGCGACAAGCGTGTCGATCTAAAGGATTTTCGCCAAAAGCACGAATTAAGACATCTTTCGTTTGCCTCTGCCGATGACCTGCTCGAAATTATGGAACTCACCCCGGGCTCGGTAACACCGCTCGGACTGCTTAACGACAGCGAATGCAAGGTGAAATTTTACCTTGATGCCGAATTTGAGAGTGGAATGATCGGTGTTCACCCTAACGACAACACCGCGACCGTTTATATGAAAGCCGATGATGTTCTGCGACTTATCATTGAACACGGCAATGAAGCGGAAATGACCGAAATATAAGGAGTTACATTTAATGATATTGAATAATCGGAGAATTCCGATATTAGACCCAAGAACCTGCCTTGAAAACCGAATCTAAAAATTTTCAAGGGAGAAATGTAAATGAGCAATCCAATTAAAGAACTTACAGCAAAGGAATGGGCGCTTTGGCTCTGTTCTCTGCTTGCGGTAATAGCTTCAAACCTGCTTGCGGGAAATGTCGATATCCTCACGCTCGCGGCGGTATGCATCGGTGTGACTTCACTTGTATTTGCCGCGAAGGGCAATGTCTGGTCGCAAATACTGATGATAGTTTTCAGTGTCCTCTACGGTATAATTTCGTGGAGATTCCGATACTGGGGCGAAATGATGACCTACCTCGGAATGACCCTGCCAATGGCGGTCTGGTCAACGATAACGTGGATAAAAAATCCGTCCGAGAACGGAAAAGAGGTCGAAATACAGAAGCTCACCAAGAAGCACGTCATAGGACTTGTTTTCTTCGGGATAGTAACGACAGCCGTGTTCTATTTTATATTGAAAGCACTCGGCACACCGAATATCGCCTTCAGTACACTGTCGGTAACAACGAGCTTTTTCGCCGCATCACTCACAATGCTCCGCTCGCCATTCTATGCGCTCGGATATGCATCGAATGATATCGTGCTCATAGTTTTGTGGGTGCTGGCTTCGATGAATGACCCTCAGTATATCCCCGTTGCGGTCAATTTTGCGATATTCTTTTTCAATGATATGTATGGATTTGTCAGTTGGAGAAAGAGAGCGCAGGTTCAGAACAGTAATCTGTCGGAGAAATGCGAAGCTGAATAAAGTTAAATAAAATTTAGCAGAGTGTACGAATTTCGGCAGGGACGAATTCCATATCCTCCGGATAAACGCACGATTTTGCTCCGCAAAACAAATATTGCAGGACATTGTAATATAAACGAACAAGACCTGTTTTCATTGGAATTTTCCTTTGAAAACAGGTCTGTTTTTATAATTATTTCCGACACTTCGTGCGCCGAAAAATCACTTCGCGATTTGGGACAGGTGCCCCGCCCCTACGGAGTTTATGACAAATATACGCAATACAAATAATTACGCATTGATCTCAGTTCCGCCAACAGGACGAATGAAAAGCTTGTGGCACGAACCCTCGCCGAAGACAGCGTTTTCTGCCTTGATGAATTCGTCAAGAAGCTCGTTCGGAACGAACGCCTGAATAGTGCCAGCGAAGCCGCCGCCGTGTACACGCGATGCGCCCTTTCCGCCGAGAACGCGCTCTGCGGTGTAAAGTCCGACCGCAACGCCCTGCTCTTCGGGGTTCTTGTTCGCATAAACATTCTGCAGGAATTTATAGGAGCTGTTTCCGCTCGCGTTAATTGCTGCGAGGAATGTGTCGATATCGCCCGATTTGAGCGCTTCTGCCGCTTTTTCCACGCGGTTGTTCTCATCGAAGAAATGCGCCGCACGGAGAACTGCTCTGTCACCGCACTTTTTGCGAAGTTCGCCCATTTTCGCGAAGAACTCCTCTTCCTCGACCTCGCGGAGAACGGTCTTTCCGAGTGCCGCCGCAACCGACTTCATCTCGGCAGGGATAGCCGCATATTCGGGGGTAAGGTCTGCGTGGCTGCCCTTGGTGTCAACGATGCAGAGGGTGTAGCCGTACTGATTGATGTTGAACTCGATCGGCACGATGATAGGATACTGCGTTTTCTTGAAGTCAACATAAACGAAGCCGCCGACCGAAGCCGCCATTTGGTCAAGAAGTCCGCTCGGCTTGCCAAAATATTCATTCTCGGCGAACTGTGATATCTGCGCCGCCTTAACTGCGCTCACGGTGTTGTCATTGTAAAGTCCCGAAAGTATGCTTGCAACGAGGACTTCAAACGCTGCCGAGGACGAAACGCCGCTTCCTTTCATAACGTCCGAGGTCATATAAGCCTTGAAGCCGCCTATTTTAAGTCCGTTTTTTGCAAAGCCTGCCGCAACACCTCTAACGAGCGCAGGAGTTGTGTCCTTTTCGTCAGCCTTGGCTTCAAGCTCTTTCGTGTCAACGGTGAAAAGTGGATAGCCCTCCGATTTTACGGTGATGATGCCGTCATCGGTCGGAACGGTGTATGCGATGATGTCAAGGTTTACAGCCGCCGCAAGAACCTTGCCGTTGTTGTGGTCGGTGTGGTTGCCGCTTACCTCTGTTCTGCCGGGGGCGGAGAAAATTCTCATGCCGCTCTGCTCGCCGAATTCCCTGACAAAGCTTTCCTCAGCAGCCTTGTAACGTGCTTTCTGGCGGTCAAGCTGATCTTCGCCGTAAAGCTTTATAAGCTCATTTTCATTGATATTCATAGTTTTATTCTCCTTAGCTTTCCATTATTGCAAGAATTGTGATGCCCTTGTCCTCCGAACCATCGGCAGGCTTTATTTCAACAGTGTGCTTTTCGGTGTCCTTTGCAAGAAGAACCTGCTTCGGGAAAGCGTAATTTCCCCAGCCGCCCGAGAAGTCGCCCTCGAGCTTGCCCTTGCGCTCGCCGTCAACATAAACTTCGTAAGTACCGCTCTTGCCGTCCGTAGTTTTGAGGTAAAGTATGCCGATGTTCTGACATTCAACATCGAATGAGAGCGTTCCGCCGCCCTCCGTTATCCAGTTTTCGGGGAACTGTGAGTAGACCTTGTTCTGACCGACCTCGAAGCCGTCGGCAGTATATTCGATCTGCGAAGCGTTGACAAGCTTTGCGTTTTTGTAGTAATCGTTTGTGTAGCCCTCTGTGTCGAATGCAGTCACTTCAGCGGCAAGAGAAGCTGTGTCGGAATCGTAAATTCCGTCAAGATAGCGGGAAAGAAGCTGACCGATGATGCCGTGACCGATATCGTTCGGGTGAATGTTGTCGGGCGAAATGTCTTTCCAGTTGATAGTTCCTGCCGCAACCTCGGGATAAACGGCTTCACGGTAGCTTATCATTGGCAGATCGTAAGCCTTGCCTATCTCCTTGTGAACGTCCTGCAGGCTCGTTCCGTCCTCCTGCGTGGTGAAAAGGAGAATGACAGCAGGCTCGTTTTCAGCGGAAAGAACCTTGCGCACAAGGCTGTCGTAGGAGTATTTGTTCATGGTCTTGTCCGTGTCGTTTACCGAGAATTCGATAACAACAACATCGGGGTTGTAGGAAAGAAGCTGTTCGTCAGCGCGGTGAACGCCAAGATAGGAGTCCGTTCCGCCGATGCCTGCATTAACTGTGTTGACTTCGCACTCGGGGAACTTTTCCTGCCACCAGGAGAAAAATCTCGAAGCATAGCAGCTGTTAGTGCTTGATGCCGCCGTTCCCTGCGTGATAGAGCCGCCGATAGCCGCAACGGTGATGCTTTCACCCTTTTTAGCCTTTTCCATAGCCGCTGCAAGACGGGAAGTGTTGCCCTCGTTGAGGAGTGCGCGGTTGTACATCTTGTCGGTAACGCCGCCCTCAAGGTCGAACGGTACGCTCGGGTCAACAGCGTTTTCATCTACCGAAACAGCGGTGGTAACAACCGTCGCCGCCTCGCTCGTTTCGGAAGTGCCTGCATCGTCAGTCTTGTTTCCGCAGCCGCCGAGCATCGAAATGCATATAAGCGCCGCGATAAAAGCGGAAATGCGCTTTGTATTCTTCATATATTATCGTTCCTTTCCGATTTTTAGGAAAAATATTCAATGTACTAATTATACCAAACTTTTGCTGTAAATGCAATAATGTTTGAGGGATTTTATTAATGCTTAATGCGTAATTCGTAATGCGTAATTATTTTATTTCGGGAAATTGTTGTTTCGCCGTAAATTTGCGGAGCAAAATAATTACGCATTGCGAATTGCAAATGTTATACCCTCTATAACTAATTTAAATATCGCAATATTTATAAATTAATAAAAAATCGGTTGACTTTAAAAGGGAATAATATTATAATAATAAGTATATTTATTATGTTTGGAGTGATTAGGATGACTGAGAAGATCAAAGCCGCCGAAGCCATGGTCAAGTGCCTGGAGCAAGAGGGTGTCAAAGTCGTCTTCGGTTATCCCGGAGCTGCTATCTGCCCTTTCTATGATGAGCTTTACAAAAGCGATATACACCATGTCCTTGTAAGACACGAAGCAAACGCAGGTCATGCCGCTAACGGCTATGCAAGAATCACCAACAAGCCTGCTGTATGTATTGCCACATCGGGTCCGGGCGCAACTAATCTTATTACCGCGATAGCTACCGCTTATGCCGACAGTATCCCGATAATCTGTATCACGGGTCAGGTTTCCACCGACCAGATCGGCTGCGATGTTTTCCAGGAGGCAGACATTACGGGTTCTGCGATGCCGTTCGTAAAGCACAGCTACCTTGTCAAGAACGCAAGCGACCTCCCGCGAATTTTCAAGGAGGCTTTCCATATTGCAGGAACGGGCAGAAAAGGTCCTGTCCTGATAGATGTTCCGATCGATGTTCAGCAGGCTGTCATCAAATATGAGCCCGTTGAAGAAGTTTCGATGCGCACATACAAGCCCACTTTCAAGGGCAACACAATGCAGGTAAAGAAGATCGCAAAGGCTCTCGAAGCTGCCAAGAAGCCGCTTATCTGCGCAGGCGGCGGTGTTTTTGCCTCCGACGCTGCGGACGAGCTTATCGCTTTTGCCGAAAAGTCGGGTATCCCTGCTGTTTCGACAATGATGGGCATAAGCCTTTTCCCTACCGACCACCCGCTTTATATGGGTATGCTCGGTATGCACGGCGTTAAGACCGCTAACCACGCTGTCAGCGAGTGCGACACGCTTATCCTCATCGGCGCAAGAGTTGGCGACAGAGCTGTTACTTCGCCGAGCTTCCTTGCCGAAAACAAGAAGATCATACATATTGATATAGACCCTGCCGAGATAGGCAAGAACATTGAAACGGATATCCCGCTTGTAGGTGACTGCAAGGCTATCCTCACAGAGCTCACCGACTACATCGAGAAGAAAGACCGCTCCGAGTGGCTTTCCGAGCTCAACGAGGTAAAGAATTCCATTCCTACCGAAAACGAGACTGAAGGTTACGTCAACCCGAAGATGTTTATCCGCAAGCTTTCTAACGCACTCCCCGACAACTCGGTATGCGTTGCCGATGTCGGTCAGAACCAGATCTGGGCTTGCAACAATTTCAACATCAAAAAGGGCGGCAGATTCCTCACGAGCGGCGGCATGGGAACAATGGGTTACTCCGTTCCTGCGGCTGTCGGCGCGAAAATGGCTGCACCCGACAAGGAAGTTGTCGTTATCTGCGGCGACGGTTCGTTCCAGATGCAGATGATGGAGCTTGCGACTATCGTTCAGGAGAACATTGCCGTAAAGATAATCATTATGCGAAACAACCGCCTCGGAATGGTTCGTGAGCTTCAGACAAAGGCTTATAAAGATCAGCAGATAGCAGTTCGTCTTACGGACGGAAACCCTGATTTCGCGATGCTTGCAAAGGCTTACGGCATTGATTCTATGTCCGTTTCAAATATGTCCGAAGCGGAAGAAGCTATCGGAAAGCTCGCAGCTTCCGACAAGCCGTTCCTGCTTGAAGTCAACGTATTCAAAAACGAAAGCACTTTATAATAGGGAGAGAAAAATATATGAAACACACTATCTCAGTCCTTGTTGAGAACCATGCAGGCGTTCTTTCCAGAGTTTCGGGACTTTTTTCAAGAAGAGGCTTCAACATCGACAGCCTTGCAGTAGGCGTTACCGATGACCCCGAAATTTCAAGAATCACCATTGTTGCCGACGGTGATGAACACACCGCTCAGCAGCTTGAAAAGCAGCTCAACAAGCTCATCGATACTCTCAAAGTCAAGAATCTCAGCGAGGGCGAGTTCATTTCAAGAGAGCTTCAGATGATAAAGATAAACGCAAACGCTTCGCAGAGAAGCGAAATTCTCACCATCTGCGAGATCATGGGTGCAAAGGTTGTTGACCTTACTTCCAACACCGTTACGGTCGAAATCTGCGACACAACGCCGACTTTGAAGCGCTTTGCGGAGCTTGTTCGTCCTTACGGCATAAAGGAACTCGTAAGAACGGGTGTTATCGCTATCGAAAAGGGTTCGGATAGCCTTAAGACCAAGTAATAATGTTTCTGATTCTGCGTCAGAATTTTTCTGCACAGTTCAAAAAATGGGTTTGCTAAAGTTTGAAACACGGATTTTGGCACTTCCCAAATAAAAAATACATATATGGAGGAAATTAAAATGAATAAGATCTTTTATCAGCAGGACTGCGATCTCGGCAGACTTGACGGCAAGACAGTTGCAATCATCGGCTATGGCTCTCAGGGCCATGCACACGCACTCAACCTCAAGGACAGCGGCGTAAACGTTGTTGTTGGTCTTTATGCAGGTTCCAAGAGCGCTGCTAAGGCAGAGGCTCAGGGTCTTAAGGTAATGTCCGTTGCAGAAGCTACAAAGGCTGCTGACGTTATCATGATCCTTATCCCTGATGAAAAGCAGGCTGAAATGTACGAAAAGGAGATCGCTCCAAACCTCACAGCAGGCAAGACACTTGCTTTCGCACACGGCTTCAACATTCACTTCGGCTGCATCGTTCCGCCTAAGGACGTTAACGTTATCATGATCGCTCCTAAGGGACCTGGACACACAGTAAGAAGCGAATATCAGGCTGGCAAGGGTGTTCCTTGTCTTATCGCTGTTGAGCAGGACGCTACGGGCGACGCACAGGATATCGGTCTTGCTTATGCTCTCGGTATCGGCGGCGCAAGAGCAGGCGTTCTCGAAACAACATTCAGAACAGAAACAGAAACAGACCTCTTCGGTGAGCAGGCAGTTCTCTGCGGCGGCGTTTGCGCTCTTATGCAGGCAGGCTTTGAAACACTTTGCGAAGCTGGTTACGACCCAAGAAATGCTTACTTTGAGTGTATCCACGAGATGAAGCTCATCGTTGACCTTATCTACCAGTCCGGTTTTGCAGGAATGAGATATTCTATCTCCAACACAGCTGAATACGGCGACTACATCACAGGTCCTAAGCTCGTAACTGAAGAAACAAAGAAGACAATGAAGAAGATCCTCTCCGATATTCAGGACGGTACATTCGCTAAGGAATTCCTCCTCGATATGTCCCCTGCAGGCAAGCAGGTTCACTTCAAGGCTATGAGAAAGCTCCACGCTGAACACCCATCCGAAAAGGTTGGCGAAGAGATCAGAAAGCTCTACAGCTGGAACGGCGAAGACAAGCTCATCAACAACTAATTCGGAATTAGGAATTCGGAATGCGGAATTATTGGTGATTTGTACATTTGTCACGAAACGCCAAAATTTCGTACCATAAGGCATTAATATAATAACAAACAACCCTGTTTTCAATGGTTTTATCCAAAGAAAATAGGGTTGTTTTTGTTATTATTCAAGATATTGGGTACACATAAAATTGCTGACGCAATTCGGGACGGAAATCGGTTCTCGCCATAAATTTGCGGAGCAAAGTAATTCCGAATTCCGCATTCCGAATTCCGAATTAATATAAAATGTTTCTCTCCAATTCGTCCCAGTTAAGTATTTCAAGCGCCGCATCAATGTAATCATCACGGTGGTTCTGACGGTCGAGGTAGTAGCTGTGTTCCCATAGATCGAGAGCGCAGACGGGACGGATATTTTCACCCTCGGGGAGCGTATGATTCGGCGTTGACATTATAAACAGTCCTCCGCAGCAGTCCTCGCAGACCCATGTAAAACCCGAGCCGTAGACCTTTGCGGCGGTTTCTTTTATCGCTTTGAGAAATTTCTCCACACTGCCAAACTGCTTGTTCAGGATCATTTTCAAATGGTCGGACGGCTCTTTCCGATTCGGCGAAAGCGACTTGAAATACAGCTCGTGTCCGAACACTGATGCGGCGGCTCTTGCGATATCGATATCTTTCCAGTGAGCAAGGTTTTCAAGGCTGATATTCTGCGCCTGCGGCTGTTCAAGCACCATTGCATTGAGCTTTTTCAGCGTCGGCAGATAATGCTCATTATAGTGAAAAAACACGGTGAAGCGCCCGATATTCGGTTCGAGCGCATTGTCCTCATACTCCAATTTCAGTTCCGCAAAGGGATAATATTGTTCATATACCATAGTCGGTCTCCTTTATATAAATAGATTTGAAATGCCCGAAACTGCGGCGCAGAGTATAAGTCCTACCGCCGTCGGGAGTGTCGCACCAAGCAGTGTCCACTTCAGACTTCCCGTTTCCTTTTTCATCGTCATAAGCGAGGTCGAACACGGGAAATGGCAGAGCATAAATATCAGCGTACACACTGCCGTAACGGGTGTCCAGCCGTTCGCGAGCAGGATATTTTTCAGCGAATCAAGGTTCTCGTAGTCGGTCATCACCCCCGATGAAAGATATCCCATAAGCATTATCGGGATAACAATTTCATTCGCAGGAAAACCTAAAATAAACGCAAGCAGGATAACTCCGTCCATTCCGAAAAACCGTGCGAAAGGGTCGAGTGCACCCGAGCATATCGAAAGTATGCTTTCGCCGCCGATTTGGACATTTGCCGCAAGCCATATAATAAGACCTGCAGGAGCGGCGGCTGTCACGGCTCTGCCGAGGACGAAAACCGTTCTGTCGAGCAGTGAGCGAATGAGTATCTTCCCTATCTGCGGTCGGCGGTAAGGCGGAAGTTCAAGCGTGAACGAGGACGGTTCGCCTTTCAGTAACGTTTTTGACAGCAGTTTCGAGATAAAGAGCGTCAGCATCACGCCGAAAAGTATAAAAAGTATCAGAATTCCGACCGAGATGAGCGAGCCGCCGAAGCCGCCCGTTCCTGCCGCAAAAAATATCGTTATTATTGCGATAAGCGCAGGAAAACGCCCGTTGCACGGGACAAAATTGTTCGTGAGGATAGCAATGAGCCTTTCCCTCGGCGAATCGATTATGCGGCAGCCCGTTATTCCGACCGCGTTGCAGCCGAAGCCCATTGCCATTGTCAGCGATTGCTTTCCGCAAGCACCTGCGCGCTTAAAATATCGGTCGAGGTTGAATGCCGCCCTCGGCAGGTAGCCAAGGTCTTCGAGCAGCGTGAAAAGCGGAAAAAATATTGCCATTGGCGGCAGCATTACCGAAATTACCCACGTCAGAATACGGTAGATTCCGTCTAAAAGCACACCTTTCAGCCATTGCGGAGCGGCGGTCATTTCCATAAGTGCGCGGAGCTTTTCCCCGAGCGCGCCGAACGCCGATGAAAGCAGTGCCGAGGGGTAATTTGCGCCGTAAATCGTTATCCAGAATATGACGGCGAGCATTGCCGCCATTATCGGAACGCCCCAGACTTTGTGGGTTAAAACACGGTCAATTTTGCGGTCGCGTTTAAGGCAGTTTTCGTCGCCGAAGTGAACACATTCCGCAGCGATATCTTCGCCCTTGCGGACGAGCGTTGTAACGATAGTATCGCGTATCTTCTGTCCGTCATAGCCGACCGATGCAAGGCGTTCTTTTTCCGCTGAAATAACAGTAAGCGTTTCTTCATCGGCGCTTTCGAGAAATCTCTGCGAAAGCTTTTCGTCACCCTCCAAAATGCGCAGAGCAGCAAAGCGTCCGCCGCCGTTTTCGCCGAGCCTTTCGGATATCACAGCCGCGGAGCGCTCTATTTCTTCGTCATAAGTACAGCGGAAAGCCTGCTCCCTCGTTATGTCTTTTATTGCGGAAAGTCCGTTTGCGAACGCTTCCATACCCTCGCCCGAACGTGCCGCCGCAGGATAGACGGGTACTCCGAGCAATGTCGAAAGCTTTTCGCAGTCAACGGATATCTGCTTTTTCCGAGCCTCGTCGATAAGATTCACGCAGACGACAACGTGCGGCGTTATTTCAAGTATCTGCAGAACAAGGTTGAGGTTTCGTTCAAGACAGGACGCATCGCATACGACCGCAACACCCTGCGCGCCGCCGAAGCAGATAAAATCGCGCGCGGCTTCTTCCTCCGCCGAGTGCGCAAGTATCGAATATGTACCGGGGATATCGACAAGAGTATATGAATTCCCGCCGCAGGAAAAGCTTCCGCAGGCGTTCTGCACCGTTTTTCCCGTCCAGTTTCCCGTATGCTGATGAAGTCCCGTAAGAAAGTTGAAAACCGTTGATTTTCCGACATTCGGGTTGCCTGCAAGCGCAAGAACGATGCTGTCCGTGTCGGAAATATGCTCGATATCGCCGCAGCATTTGCCCGTATTTGAGGCTGTAAGTCCCATACGCTCCCTCCTTTTATTGATTGACTTGATACAAGTCTATTCAGCGGCGGCAAGTCCTTATTCGTTACGAAAAATTATTTTAAAATGTTAAAAAAGTGTAAAAACACTTCAAAATCTCTTGACTTTGAGCCAACTCCAAGTATTATAATGTAATCAGAAAAAAGGTGGTGATCCGAATTTCCCGAAAAGCGTGATTCGGGAGATCAGAAGAATATGACTATTAAAGAAGTAAGCGAAAAATACGGACTTTCGCAGGATACTCTGCGATATTACGAAAAAATCGGCGTTATCCCACCCGTTACAAGAACTTCGGGCGGTATCCGAAACTACACCGAAAAGGATATAGGCTGGGTCGAAAACGCCGTTTGTATGCGTAATGCAGGACTTCCCGTTGAAGTCATAGCCGAGTATTGCAGGCTTTTCAGCATGGGCGACTCGACTATCGACGCACGGCTCGAACTTCTCACCGAGCAGCGCAAAAAACTCATTGAGCAAAAGGAACAGCTTGAAGCGGAAATTTCACGCCTTGACTACAAGATAGGCAGATATGAGATAGCCGTAAAGACTGGCGTTTTAAGCTGGGAAAAAGAATAATGAAAGGACTTGAAAATCATGTATATTGAAAAGATCAACTCTCCAAGTGACGTTAAAAAGCTTGACCACGATGAAAGGATCGCTCTTGCCGCTGAAATGCGTGAGGCTCTTTTGAAGAGAGCAAGTATTCACGGCGGACACTTCGGCCCTAACTTCGGTATGGTTGAGGCTACTATCGCTCTCCACTACGTTTTCAACTCGCCCGAGGACAAGATCATCTTCGATGTTTCGCACCAGAGCTACCCTCACAAGATGCTCACGGGCAGAAAGGACGCTTATCTTTACCCCGAAAAATATGACGATGTTTCGGGCTATACGAACCCAAACGAAAGCGAGCACGACTTCTTCGAGGTAGGTCACACCTCCACTTCGATAAGCCTTGCCTGCGGTACTGCAAAGGCTCGTGACCTCACGGGCGGCAAGGGCAACGTTATCGCTGTTATCGGCGACGGCTCACTCAGCGGCGGCGAGGCTCTCGAGGGTCTTGACATGGCAGGCGAACTCAACACGAACCTTATCATCATCATCAACGACAACGATATGTCCATTGCCGAGAACCACGGCGGACTTTACCGCAACCTCAAGGCTCTCCGCGAGGGCAACGGCAAGGCTGAAACCAACCTTTTCACTGCAATGGGTCTTGACTATGTTTTCGTCAAGGACGGAAACGATATTGACGCGCTCATCAAGGCTTTTGAAAGCGTTAAGGACACGAAGAAAGCTGTTGCCGTTCACATCGTAACGCAGAAGGGCAAGGGTTATGCTCCTGCCGAAAAGGACAAGGAAAACTGGCACTGGCACATGCCTTTCAACATTGAAACGGGCGAATGTACTTTCAGCTTTGACGGCGAAGATTACGGCGCAATGACCGCTGATTATCTCCTTGACAAGATGAAGAAAGACCCTGCCGTTGTTGCTCTCACAGCAGGCACTCCGACCGTTATGGGCTTCACAAAGGACAAGCGTGAACTCGCAGAAAAGCAGTTTGTCGATGTCGGCATCGCAGAAGAAAACGCAGTTGCAATGAGCTCCGCACTCGCAAAGTTCGGCGCAAAGCCCGTTTTCGGCGTTTACAGTCCGTTCCTCCAGCGCACCTACGACCAGATCTCACATGATGTCTGCATCAACAGGAACGCTGCAACATTTGTCGTTTTCTCTGCCTCCGTATGGGGTATGAATGACGTTACCCACCTTGGACTTTACGATATCCCGATGATATCGAATATCCCAGAGCTTGTTTACCTCGCACCGACCTGTGCAGAGGAATACTTTGCAATGCTCGACTGGGCAATTGAGCAGAACGAGCGTCCCGTTGCGATCCGTGTTCCCTGCAACGGCGTTACCCACTCGGACAGAAAGTTCCCGACCGATTACAGCGCGCTTTCTTCCGAGGTCGTTGCAAAGGGCAGCAAGGCAGCTATCATCGCACTCGGCGACTTCTATCAGCTTGGTGAAGAAACTGCAGCTATCCTCAAAGAAAGCGGCATAAATGCAACTCTCGTTAACGCACGTTATGCAAGCGGAGTTGACGCAAAGCTTCTTGACGAGCTGAAAAAGGATCACTCGCTCGTTGTTACTCTCGAAGACGGCTCGCTTGAGGGCGGCTTCGGCGGCAAGGTAGCATCATACCTCGGTGATTCGGGTGTCAAGGTCAAGAATTTCGGCATCACGAAGTCGTTCTACGACCGCTACACCCCCGATGAACTTCTTGAAAAGCTTGGCGTTACACCTAAGAACATTGCGGAATACATCATTAACAATGCGTGATACGCATTGTTAAATTCGGAATTCGGAATGCGGAATTCGAAATTATTTTGCTCCGTAAATTTATGGCGAGAACCGATTTTCCGTAGGGGCGGATTCTATATCCGCCCGATAAACGCACGATTTTGTTCCGCAAAACGGAATGTAAAGGACGTTTTTCCAGTTCCGCGCCGCAAGGCGTTTATACAATAAAAACAACCCTGTTTCAATGGCTTTTAACCGATGAAACAGAGTTGTTTTGTTATGCGGTAAACCATACCGAAATATATGCACCGAAAAATCGCTGGCGCGATTCGGGACGGGCAACCCGTCCCCTACAGAAAATGCGCCCAAATATAGATTTTGCATCGGTCGGATATGGAATCCGACCCTACGATTTACGGCAATTTGCGGAGCAAAAATAATTCCGAATTCCGAATTCATAATTCCGAATTTAATATCAGTAGTCTATTATAAACACAAGAATCCTATACTGCGAATAATAGTCTGTCCAGCTGACATTGAGTTTGACGTTCATCTCGGAACTTATGTCGGCTATCCTGCCTTTGAGGTAATCTCCCCCGCTGCTTGCGCTGTCCATCATCTGCCGAACGGTCGAAAGCATCATATTGTTCGTGCTGAACTTTACCGAAGCGGTGTGTTTGCCCTCGGATATTGCTTTTCGCAGGGCGTTTTCTATCGTCTGCTCGGTCGCTTCCTCGCTTTCGACATACAGTCCCTCTTTGATGAAGTAGTTCTCCGTTGTACCGTATGCTTTCGGCGGAGGCGAGATTATCGTCCATATCGTGTGGTTGTTCTCTATGACCGAATCGGTGACGAGAAAATACTGATACATCACCATATCGGGATACATTTCGGCGATCATTCCGTCGGGTTTATCCCATGTCACATCGACGTGATACCAGTTTCCGTCGATCTTGACCATATTCCACATATGGGCGGTATCCGTTTCGCCAGTGACGATGATATTCTCTATCCCAGCTTTATTGCAGAGGTAGGAAAAGCTCTTCGCATAGCCTTCGCAGAGCGCCTTTCCCCTTACGAGCGCACCATAGATAGTGTTCGCATAGACATCTTCTGAGTCGCTATCGCAATGGGTGATAAGGTAATCGTGGAAATATTTCAGCTTATCATAGGTCGTCATTTCGTCGGTGACACCGCTCATTATCTCATTTGCGGCTGCTTCCGCGGCTCGGTTCATATTGCTCATTTCCTCGCAGGAAAAGCGATAGGTGAACTCAACGGGAAAGTGCTGGGTTTCGGTATCGAAATTGCCGACCTTTCTGTCTGAAACATTGCCGAAGCCCATTTGCTCAACTCCGATAAGATTCAGGATCTTTGTATAGGTCACGCCGTCCGATTCCATAGGCACGGACGGTTCTTCGTTGCCAATAGCTTCAACGAGCGAATTATATATTTTCTTTTCATCGGAGGAAAGGAAATTCTGTCCGTACACCGTTTCCATATCCTCGGGAAAATAGATAAGGCTGTTGCGGACAACTGACGATGAATCTTCGATAAGTATCGAAGTTCCGCCCTCTATCATGTGATAGCTGCCGTTATAGGTCATATCCTCTGTCGGGTCTTTTTCCGAACCGCACGAGGAAAAAGCCATAGTTACCGTTATTGCCGCTGCGGCAGCTGCGCAGCGCTTCGGTATAAGTTTACGCAAGGTGATTTACCTCCAAAGCCTTTCAAAACAATGGATAAAGGATTCAGCTGTTATCATTGCTGAGATACTGAAGGAAAAGCTTTATAACTCTTGTCTTTGGGTCACTGTGATACTGTATAGAGTTCAGGTTGTATTTATTTTCCGCCGAATCGTAGGTGTTTTCATAGATGTCGATAGCGTGGCGCTGTTCGGGGTCGAAAAGATAGAAGATAACGTCCTCGAAAGTCGTATCGTCTGCACAGGCGAACTGGACTGCGGGTATTTTCGCCGCCGAAGCCTTTATGATCTCCTCTGCGATAAGTGCTGCCGCATCGGGAACATCTCTCGCAATGAGGTTGTTATAAACGAAGTAGTTGTACTTTTCGGAAGTCGCCTTTGGGTAGTCGAACGGCTGGTCGTAAAGGACGTGATACTTGTTTATTATATCGTCCGTAACGCAGAAATAGTCGTATCTTATGTATGGGAATTCGGTGTTCGTTGCATTGCCCGAGGTTACGTCAACGTGATACCAGTTCCCGTCTATCTTGACCATATTCCACATATGCGGAGTTTCGTTGAAGTCGCCGAGGGTCGTAATGGTTTCGATGCCGACCTTTGAGCAGAGGTAGGAAAATGCTCTTGCATATCCTCCGCATACTGTCGATTTTTCGACGAGTGCACCGTAGATATCGCGGAGATTTTCGGCATTTTCGTTGTATTCGACCTCGGAAGCGAGCTTATCGTAGAAAAACTTCACTATCTCATATTCCGACATTCCGTCCCAAAGCTCGGAGATGATCTTATCCGCAGCGGCATCGACCTTTTTCTGCATATCATCGACCTGCTCGGAGGTGTAGAGGTAGGAAAGCTGCGCAGAAACGACATTTCCCGTGTTTGAAGCGCTTGTATAACGGATATTTACGTCAAGATCAAAGATGCTGTATTCAAAGTCATATATAAGCTGATAAAGTTCGACATATTCATCACCCGAGATCTTAACTCCGTCTGGGATATCGAATCTGTCCTTATGCGCCTTGATCGCTGTGAGCATAGCGTCATAGGCGGCTTTTTTGTTGCTGTCGAGAGTGTTATAAGGATAAGCTTTTTTTATGGGCGAACCCTTGACGAAGACATACTCCCCGTCTGCGCGCTTTACGGGCGCTGCCGTGATTACGGTTTCGGTCGTGACGAGCGTCGTTGTTTCAGAGGAAGTTACGGTCGTACCCGTTGTCGGGACGGTCGTAGCGGCAGGTGATGCGCTTTCCGAAAACACCGTCGTATCAGGTGCAGTCGTTACCGATGATACAGGTGAAAAGGACGATCTTTCTTCCGATGTTTCGGGCGGAGCGGTCGTTGTTGCAAGCTCCGTGCTTTTCTCCGTTGTCGTCGTTGTTTCGGGAACGGATATCGAAATCGGCGGATTGGTTTCCGCTTCGATAACGGAAACTTCCTTTTCGGGCTCGGTCGTAATGGCAGAGGGAAGCGTATCTTCCCAGTCGGCATCACTGCCCCCTCCGCAGCCCGAAAGCATGAGCGCAGCCGCAAGCAGGGCGGCTATGAACGCGCTGACTTTATTTTTATTCATAATAAACCTACAGTCCTTCCCGGTTCTGGCGTAAAAAATTCACAATAGGGAGGAAAATCAGCCGTTTCGCACCGAATTTCGCCATAATGCGACGATATCGGAGCAAAATGCGGCATTTTCCGCTGATCTTAGAATATCAATGATATATGGATCACATAAAGCGAACTGTTTTCAATATGGTGAGCCGAGCTTATTTTAAGCCCGTCATTTGCATTCAGTTCCTCGATGATCTCTTTTAGACCCTGCTGATCGTAAAGATACGAACAGACCTCGCTGAAAGCTTCTTCGTTATCGAAGCGTATCTCCGCTTCTCCGCTGCCGTTTCGGGCGGCTTCCTTTATCGAAGCTGAAAGTCCCGCAAGTCCGTCTGTATAATTATCGAAATAAAGTCCGCTTTTGACGAAATAATTTTCACTTCTGTCCGTACATGCCACCGACGGAAGATACTCGGTGTCGGGGAAATGCGAGATGCCGTTTATCTCATCGTCCGATACGAGAAAATAGTCGTGCCGCAGAAATTTTTCGTTTTCATCTTTAAGGATAGGATCGTCCCATGTGCAGTCAACGTTGTACCACTCGCCATTGCAGACAGCCTTGTTCCAGAGGTGCGGTTCGCCGTTTTCGTTTGAGCCGCTTACAACGTAGTTTTCGATGCCTGCCGCTGTGCAGAGGTAAGAAAATGCGAACGCATAGCCTTCGCACATCGCCGAGCCATCAACGAGCGCGCCGTAAGCAGTGGCGGCGTTGTTTCCGTCCTCGGAGAAAGTGCAGGAAAGGACTATCGCATCGTGTATCGCAAGGAGCTTTTCATAATCGTCCGTATTCTGACCGAAGCCTGCGATAATTTTGCCTGCTTCAAGGTCGAGCGCAACGCGCATACGGTCGGTCTGCTCTTCGTCATAGCGATACATAAAATATAACATTCGCTGCCCGTCATCGCAGTAGAATCTGCTGTCGAGCCAGAAGATACGTTCCTGCTGGGTATAAAGAAGAGTGAAAAGCTTTCGCATTTCATCGCTGTCAAAGCCCTCGGGGAACGGAAATTCATTTTCGCGTCTGTTCACCGCTCCGATCATATCGGAATAGGTTTCCTTTTCCTTATCGTTAAGGGTATAAAAGACATAATCGAGCTGTTCCGCCGCAGCTTCGGTGCTATGACCGCTCTGCGGCTGCGAAACGCTCTCATCAACGGCTTTGCAGGACGTCAGCAGCAATGCCGCTGCCAACGTCACGGAAAAAGCCGCAAAAAAACCGATCTTCATTCTTTATCAATACTCAATAACGAGCTGGATAACACGGAGGCTCTCCTTGCTGCTGTCCTTGATCTTCTTGATCTTGGAATTCACGCCCTTGAGCTCATCGCGGTAAGCGCTGTCATTCTTGAGCGCATCTTCGATCTCGTTATAGAGCGAGTCGGAGCTTACCATGATATGTGCAACTACAGTTCCCTCGGAAGCTGCCTTTTCGAGTTCAGCCTTGAGAGCCTTATCTGCATCGGCACGGTTATCGTAAACATAGCCGTTCTTTACGAAGTAGTTCTGAGCTGTTGCTGTTGCCTTTGGCGGTTCATAGTATGTTACCTTTTCGCCGCTCTTGAGGCTTACAGTGTTGATATTGAAGTGTGTCTTTTCGTTTATCCATTCATCGGGTACGAGGAAGAATGTATAACGGAGATAGTTTGTGATAGGAGTAGAAAGTATCGGATCGTCCCATGTTGCGTCGAGGTTATACCATTCACCCTCAACCTTTACCTTGTTCCAAGCGTGGGAAGTTCCATTTTCGTTTGTGCCTGTGATGACCATGCAGTCGATGCCGACCTTATCGCAGAGGTACTGCATTGCCTTTGCATAGCCTGCGCACTGGATATTGCCCTGCTTTGAAGTGCCGCCCGAGAAAGCATTGTAAATAGTCTGATTGTAGTTGCCTGCTTCGTCGCTCTTTTCAAAGGTGGAATTGAGAACGAGGTAATCGTGGAAAACTTTGAGCTTATCGTATGTAGTTGACTTTGTGTTTGCTTCCTTTACGAGGCTGTCAACAGTTGCATCGATCTCTTTCTGCATTGCAGCGATCTTGTCGGTATCTACTTCGTTATAATAAAGTCTGCCGACAACGGATCTGCCGTTGAGCCAGAAAAGCTGAGGTTCCTGGTTGTAAACAAGACCGAATACCTTTGTCCACTCAGCGCTGTCGAGGTTCTGTGCGCCGAAGATTCTTGTTGACATATTGGAAGCTGCGCCGAGGATAGCGTCATAGAGAGCCTTTTCGTTATCGGAAAGAGTGTTGTATGCGTATCTTGTAGAGCTGTCCACCGAGGTATCAACAACAGGAGCGGCCTTTGTTGTATTGAAGATGCTGTCTTCATCATTTGCTGTCGGAGCAGTTGTTACTGCAACGGTCACAGGCTCGCCCTGAGCATCGGTAACGACATTTCCGTCGCCGTCAAGAACGGTTTCCGTACCAGACGGTTCGGTATCTGCAGGTGCTGATGTTGTTTCGCCGTTTTCATCGGTCTGTACATCACCGTTCGGTGCTTGTGTGATAACATTTGTGACAAGCTCTTCGCTGTCGTCTGTCTTATTTCCGCAGCCTGCTGTTGTGAGTGTAAGTACAGATATCATAGCCAAAGCAGCGGCGATAGTTTTGAGGTTTTTCTTCTTCATTTTTATTCCTTTCCTAAGGGGTTCTCTAAAAATCTCCCTCACGGCAAATTTTCTACGACTTTGCACATCTTCCGCGTTAGCGAAACTTGGAATACATCAAGTATTCACTACGTTTCGCTGCCTTGAAGCTGCGCAAAGTCCCGACGAAAATTTGCTCGTGTTCCGATTTTTAGAGAACCCCTAATCCAAAATCGTTACGGGCAGAATCGGGGAAAAGCTCCCCGAAATATCCGCCCGCAAATAAATTACTTATAGATTATATCGTACTGAACGACCATAATGCCGTCGTTGTACTTTTTGAGCTGTGAAAGCTTCTGAACATTTTTGCTCTTGGACTTTGCATAGTTCTGAAGTTCACGGAATGCTGCTGTGGAGTTCATCTTGTTCCAAAGCTTAGCGTCCGTAACACGGATAGTTGTTGCAACAGAACCCGACTTGATAGCTGCATCGATCTCAGCCTTCATACCTGCGATAGCTGCATCGTATGTGCTGAATTCCTTATTATATACCTTATAATAGTTTGCGCTTGTCTTTGTGCAGGAAGGTTCATCGAAGAGCTTGATGGTAACGCCGTTGCCTCTGAAGAATGTGTTCGGGCTGAGGTGGTCGTTTACTACCCATGAATCGGGAACGAGGAAGAAGTTATATCTGATATAGTCTTCACCGTGCTTGTTGATCGGGTCGCCCCATGTTGCATCGATAATGTAGTAGCCGTTATCGCAGTAGACCTTGTTCCAAGCGTGAGTTGTGCCTTCGGGGTTCTTACCGATGATAACAACACTCTGGATACCCGAAAGGTCGAAGAGGTACTGCATTGTTCTTGCGTAACCTGCGCACTGGAGGTCAGCGCCCTTTGTAAGACCGTTCTTGATAGAACAGGTATCTTCGCTGTCGGAGGTGCTGAAGTTGCTGTTGAGAACGATCCAGTCGTAGATAGCCTTGATCTTGCTGAATGTGGACTTATACTGATTTACTGTATTGAGGATAGTCTTTACGTTCTTATCGAGTGCAGGCTGTATCTCAGCTACCTGATCTGCTGTGTAAACATACTTGATATTGAGGTTTCCGTTGATGTTTACGGGGATAGAACGCGGCAGCCAGAAAAGTTCGGGTTCCTGATTGATAACATTAACGTATGTCTTGATAGTCTGATTAACGCTGAGGTCTTCCGGAACTGCGACCTTGGTTTTGAAGTTCTTCGCTGCTTCAACGATGTTCGCATAGAGCTTCTTTTCCGATGATGGGAGCTGCTTGTAAACATACTTTGTCTTATAATCAACGTTGTATGTTACGGAGCTTGAAGAAGATGTATTTGTCTTTGAAGTTGTTGTGGTCTTCTTGGTTGTTTTCTTTGTTGTGGAAGAATCCTTTTTGGTAGTCTGAGCTGTGGTCTTCTTTGTGGTAGAGGATTTCTTTGTTGTAGTTGTTTCCTCATCGTCGAAGATCTCGTCGATATCATCATCGACTGTTGTTGTAACAGCGCCCGGCTTAGTATCGCTCAAAAAGCTTGAATGAATGAACGAACCGTCTTTAAGCTTGTAATAGCCTGTATCGGTAGCGGCAACGACAGTTACCTTTGTACCCTTTGTGTACTTGGAAACTGTTTCAGCACCTGCAGTGGGGACTTTGCGTGAGAAGCAAGCCTGAGTTGTGTACATTATCTCATTGATCTGAGTTTCATTCCAGGTGTTTTTCGCTTCAAGCTCTGCTCTTGTAAGTGCAGCGCTTACGATAACTTCCTCGGTTTCAGCCGAAGTTTCTTCGGAATAAGAGCTTTCCTCGGAATAGGAAGTATCGGCGATAGAAACATCAGCCTCTTCCGTTTTGCCGCAGCCTGTTGTGAGTACTGCTGCCGAAAGAATGAGCGCCAAAGCCGCACTTATCGTTTTTTTAGTGTTCATCTTCATTGATCTTCTCCTTTTCGTTTTCATTATTTTCATTATCACGATCTTCTCCGTCGGAGCTGTCATCGTGAATTATTTCCGCTTTGAGCTTTGATATCCACATATCCTCGGTAACAAGGACGGTGAAAAGCACATTTTGATAACGCACCGAAGCGTGTTCGCTCTCCTCGGGGATATGTCCGAGCAGGCTGGTTACAAAGCCGCTCATCGTATCGGAATCATTATCCTCGGGAAGTTCAAGACCAAGCTCTCCGAATACATCTTCGGGTGAAGCGTTTCCGCTTATGGTATAGGTATCGTCCGATATCTTCTTGATGTCCTCTTCCTCATTGTCATATTCATCTCTTATATCGCCGACGATAGTTTCAACGAGGTCTTCCATAGTAACGATGCCTGCTGTTCCGCCGTATTCATCAACAACGATAGCCATGACCGTTTTTTTCTGTGAAAGAAGCTTGAAAAGCTCGCTGCAGTGCATCGATTCGGGGACATAGAAAACGTCCCTCATAAGGTCTTTCGCCAGAGTGCTCTGGGCAGCGTCCGAGCCTATCATGCAAAGCAGGTCTTTCACGCTTATAACGCCGACGATATGGTCAATGCTGTCCTCATAGACCGGGATTCTCGAAAAGCCGCTGCTTATCGAAGCATTGACTATCTCGGAAATGCCTGCCGTTGTTTCGACAGCGACGATATCCGTTCTGTGGGTCATAACATCGGAAACGTCCTTGTCATCGAAGCCGAAAACGTTGCTTATCATTTCCCTCTGCGATTCTTCGACGTTGCCCGCATCGACCATCATAAGTATCTCTTCCTCGGTAACCTCTTCAGCGTCCTCGGAAGTTCCTCCGAACACATTTATCACCGATGATGAGAGCATTGATAAAGGTGTGAGCAGCACGGTGAAGAATCTGAGCGCAGCCGAGCATCGAACAGCAGTATCCGCAGCGTTCTTTTTCGTCACAAAGCGCTTCGGCAGACCGCAGCCAACCGCAAGTATCAGAAGCGCATCGGCAAGAAGAATTATCACCGCCGAAAGAATGTAAGCCGCCGAAGCCGCCATAGCCTCTGCAAGTATTTTTGACAGCGCACCGATAAACACAAGTTCCGATATAACGCATATTATCGACGAAAGCGCGCCTTTTCCGACCGCAAAAGTGCGTTCCAGAGCGATCGGCTTTTTCAGCATCGAATAAAGCCGTTTTTCCGCAGCGTTTCCGTTTTCAAACGTCTTTAACTTTGAGTCCCCTATCTCAGCGACTGCATTTTCGCAGACCGCAAGAAATGTTTTTAACAAAATAAGTGCAAGGATAATAATACTCCCCGCAAGCCCGTCAGAATCCATAACCGACTTCCTTTCAAAAATGAGTTTGACCGTTCGGCAGAGGCTTTTTGAAGCAAAGCCGAGCAGTTCGTTTCGAAATTCTGCCAAACGCCGCAGAATCAGCGCTTTCAGCCTATAGAAACCGCCAAAAGGCATATTTTGCAGCACGGCAGATTTTAAATAAATTATTAAATAAAATTCAGAAAAAGTCAACAAACATCTTTTTTCCCGACAAAGCAATTTTTCAGCATAAAAAAGTCCGTTTTCGCAAGGTTTTACCGCGATTTGCGGCATTTGGCAAAGCCACCTCGGGAAAACGGTTTCCAAATTGTAAATGTATTGTAACTTTTACGGATTGTATATTTATTATATATTAAACGCTTGGTATATACAATAAGTGAACCTAAAGCTTTTCACTCTTTCTGCTATGAGAGAAATTTTGTTGTGGCGGTGAAAATAATTTCAGCAATTACACATTTATTGACATTTTACGCCATATATGATAGAATATTTTTGCTGCCGTTCCTGTCCGCTTAACTGTGGAAAGGAGGTGAACCGAGTGGGACTTTTATCGATTGCTATTTCATTTCTTATACTAGAGCCTGTTCACATTAAAATAGCATCAAAAATCATAGCTAAGGTAAGGTTA
>CALANW010000119.1 GCA_937926145.1 uncultured Ruminococcus sp.
ATATTATAGTCCTCTGTATTTATAGCTATATCATAATATTCTTTTATATATTGTGTAAAATAAACAGTACAATTGTCGCTTTCATAAATATATTCACGGCTAAAAACGTCTTCAGAGAAATTTGTAAGTTCATAATCCGACATATCTTCGGTTATTTCGTATTTATCGTTAAAATCAAGAGGAGCGGATACATCATCAACTGACTGCACCACCGTATGTGTATCGAAAATATTCATTAAAAACTTTATAAATGCTTCTCTAACAGCACTAACGCTCATAGCCATTATAAATACTGCCAGTAATGCTGCTGTTACTACAATGATAAATTTTTTTGGTGTAATCTTAATCTTTTTACTGCTCTTTCCCATTAAAATATTCATCTTCCGCTCAAACTCTGCGGAAAATTTATGCGGTGTGTTGTCAATCAACTTCTCATCTATGTAATTTGCACCGTATTCTTTTATAACAGAAGTTATATACCTTTCAAATTCCAAATCAGTCATGTTCATATTCCTCCATAATTAACTTTTTGAGTTTGGCTTTTGCACGAAAAAGACGAATAGAAACGTGTTCGGGATTTATATTCAGTTGCTGTGACATCTCTTCATTACTGCAATTATAAAAAAATTTAAGCATAAGAATGTCAGAATATTTTTCGTCCATATTGGATATTATTTCAAAGACCCGCTCACGCTCTAGGCGCTTTTCAATAAGATCAGGCAGATCAATGGTATCTGTTTCATCTAATTCATCTATCGGTACAATCTTTTTATTTTGATTATATATGTCGATTGAACTGTTCCTAACTAAAATAACCAGAAAATTACGGGTTTCATTACACTTTACCTTGTTAATTTTATCTAAATTCTTTATTACTTTTAAAAAAGCATTATGTACAGCATCTTCAGCCATATAGCTGTCCTTTAGAATGGCCATTGCAAAGTTATACATTGTGCTTTTATATTCCTTATATAGTTCTTCAAATTTGTTTTTTTCTTCATGTGTGTCGATCATTGCAAGATATAATCCGAGCATAGTAACCGTCCTTTCCGGCAACATAATTTACCAAAATTTATTATACAGTGTTATCAATTGAAAATCAATACAATCTTTTCATAAGTTATTGGTTTTAGCTCAGACTCTATATGCAGTTTATCGATTAAAAACTAAAAGAGCATTACATTTTGCGTAATGCTCTTTTAGTTTTTATAACGTAAAATCGCCCTTTTCCGAAAGCTCCTCTTGTTATGTTGGGATTTCCGGCACAGAGTGCCTTTACCTCAGCATAATCAAGAGCTGTTTCATCCATATCTGCACAGGTTCTTTCGGGAGTTTTGCTTGTCATAACCTGCGAAATGAACTTCTGCTTGTTTTCAAGTATCTGGAACAGATAACTGTCGAAGGATTTGTTGGTAACATAGCGAAAAATATCGACCTCGGGATTTTCATTTCCCTGGCGCTCTATACGACCATCTCGCTGCTGCATGTCAGAAGGCCGCAGCGGACAGTCCAAATGATGCAGCGCAATCATTTTCCGCTGAGCGTTCATGCCCGCTCCGCACTTTGCTGTTGAGCCGAGAAGAATGCGAACATCACCGTTGTTCATCATATCAAACAACTTTTGCTTTTTTTCTGCGGTATCATAATCATGAATAAATGCAATCTGCTTCTCCGGAACACCCTTTTCCATAAGCTTGTTCTTAATGTCATCATAGACATTGAACTCTTTAGGCGGCATATCCTCAATATCTGACATTGCCAGTCTTTCAAGCAATTCAACGGAATTAAGGTCATTAAGCTTGCCGCTTTCAAAAATAGCAGCCTGTGAATAGACCTTACCCTCACCAATATCGGGTCTGCGGATAACAACAATATCACCCTCAGACAGCTTGTCCGACTGCTCGGGCGAATGCCTGTCGATGTATCCCTTAACATCAGCAAAGGTATTGATGTTTCTGGGGTTATCCTCATCACCATTGCCGAGACCTATCTTCCTGCGGACAAGCTCATATCCCAGCTCCTTTGAAACATTGGGACGGTAAACTTCAAATCTGTCCTGACGGGAATCTGCCTTAGGCGTGGACATATCACAGAAAATGCACTGCGTTCTCTTTTTATCGCTGTTTTTCTGATAAATGTCATAAACATTGTTTACGCAGAGATTAACCTTTGAGCCTTCTTCATCGGGAAAGGTCGAATCTATAAGACGCTGATCAAGTCCTATTTTTCTTCCGTCATTGGTAATAACAAGCATATTGTCCTCACGGGGATCAACCTTTCCGTCACGAATGGCAGTTGCTCTCTTGGAGAGAGATTTAATAAGGCGCTTCTGCACCTTTGAAGGCTCCGCCACCACCTCGTGATAGTGTGATTCTGGCTTTTCAAGGTCAAGAGTGTCCGCTGTTCGTATATCTGCACATTCCTTGAACATACCCATAAGCTCAGGTAAATTAGTGAATTTCGCAAATCTTGTTTTAAGCTGATACTTGCCGTCACTTTCCGGCTTAAGCTCGTAATCGGTCTTAACCTCCCCGAAATCTGCCGCCCATTCATCGAAATGATCAATACCACAATCCTTGAGCATACCTGCCTGCAAATAACGCATCATGGTATAAAGCTCGCACATGCTGTTACTTATAGGCGTTCCCGAAGCGTATGTCTGTCCCTTTCCACCGGTAATCTCATCCATATATTTGGACTTCATCAGCAAATTAAAGGAACGTGCCGCACCGCCGCTGCCAAGACCTGAAACGTTATGCATTTTTGTTGCTGTAGCCAAATTCTTATACATATGACATTCGTCAATGAAAATCTTGTCAAAGCCAAGTTTCTCAAAATCAATGAAATCGTCCTTGACCTGTGCATCATTCAGCTTCTGAAGTCTGTCCTCATAATTTGCAATTGCTGCTTCGATTTTCTTAACGGAAAAGCTCTTTTCACCGTATGCAGCAGCGTTCTCCATTTCCTCACGAAGCTTTTCAATCTCTGCCTTAAGGTATGCCTGCTCACGCTCGGGAGAAAGCCCCATACGGTCAAACTGAGTGTGACCGACAATTACGGCATCCCAATCGTTTGCAGCAATTTTTGCAAACAGCTTTAATCTATTAGCCTTTTCAAAGTCTTTTTTCGTTGCCACAAGCACATTTGCGTTTGGGTACAGCTTTCTGAAATCATTGCCCATCTGCTCTGTAAGAGAGTTGGGAACAGCAAACAAAGATTTTGTATGCAGTCCCAGACGCTTTCCCTCCATAGCAATAGCGATCATTTCATACGACTTTCCGGCGCCCACAGCGTGTGCAAGCAGTGTGTTTCCGCCGTATAGTGCTCTTGCAATAGCATTTTTCTGGTGTTCCTTAAGAGTAATGTCGGTGTTCATTCCCACAAAATTAAGGTGACTTCCGTCATACTCTCTCGGTCTTATGGAATTATATATTTCATTGTAGGTCTGAACAAGGTCCTCACGCCTGTCGGGATCCTTAAAAATCCAGTCCTGAAATTCGGATTTTATGAGATTTGCAACCTGTCTTACAGCCTTGGTTTCCTCTTGATTTACCACAAGTATATAGTTTCCCTTGTCATCACGCAAATCATAACCGTTTTCGTCCTTCTTGTGGTCCTTAACCTGGAGGTCACTATTATTCAGAATACCCTCCAGAATCTTGTAAGCGTGCATTCTGTGAGTGCCGAACACATTGGTTGCAACATAATTTTTCTTTGAAGCTGCGTTTACATCCTCGATTTTCCACTCGCCTGCCGCCTTACTGTACTGGACGGTCATCTCATGCTGTGCTTTCCAGTCGGGATTAAATTTTTCACAAATAAACTGACGGATATAGTCGGACGAAATCCAGTGAGAACCCAACTTAACGGAAATATCCTTTGCTTCAACTCGGGGCGGTATCGCCTTTTCAAGTGCTTCCCTATTGGCTGTAATATCCATGCCTTCGGGAGCATTGTCAAGCTCAGCAATTTTCTTGCGAATATTACCCGTCAGATATTCGTCTGCGGTAACATATTTTTCTTCCTCTATCGGGAGTCTGAATATCTGTCCCTGCAGGTCTTTTATCATAGATTCCTTATCCATTCCGCAAAGCTCGAACATAAAATCAAAATCCACTTTTGCCTTTTCAGCAATGGATATAATAAGTGCTTCCTGTGCAGTTTCAACGTGCTCTGCTATGGTCTTTGGCTTTACGGTGTTATGCTCGAAAATATCAGCTTTCTTGTATGTGCCGTTTTCCTTATCCTCTGTTTCCAGTGCGGAAAGGAGCTGATAATCGTCATCACCTTTGAATGCGTCCTTATTCTTCTTTTCGGATATATAACCGTATTTCTGAACGAAAGCATCATATATTCTATTCAGTTTTCCTCTGACCTCTGAAATGCTGTCATCAAGGGATTTATCTGAATTGTTCATCTGCAAATCAAGCAGCTCTCTGACGGTATCACGCAACTCAACCATTGCCACCGCACGGGCAAGTTTGTCCTTACCTCTGCCCTTCTGCGGAACTTTCTCCATTGTTTCCCCTGCTTCTCTGTAATACAGCTCACCATTTACAGCCTGGTAGCTGAATTTGCGTGAATCCGCAGGAGCAGGAATTATATCGGGATTATCGTGAGAGCTTTTATCAACAACCTTTGCTGCTTCATATTCGCCATGAATTTTCTTCACAGCATCGAAAAGCATGTTTTTGAGCATTGACGGATCATCAAGCCTAACGGTCACTTCATTGCCAAATCTACCGCTTACCTCCCTGAACTCACCCATTACCATATCGTGATTTTCGGCAAAATAGTTATTCACATCAAATCCGTCTGCGGAAGTACCTATTTTTATCCAGCCTTCCTTGTCAGGGTCAATTTCAATAGGCCGCTCACGTTTTTTAAGAAACAGAATATCCGATACAACCTCTGTACCCGCATTTGCCTTGAAAGCAGTATCGGGAAGTCTTATCGCACCCAAAAGCTCCGCCCTCTGTGCTATGTAATTACGAATATCGTCATTTTTCTTATCCATTGTGCCATTGGAGGTAACAACAGCAACGACTCCTCCCGCATGCACCTTGTCCAGTGCCTTTGCAATAAAATAGTCGTGGATAAGAAAGTTATTTTTATTGTAGTCCTTGTCATTTACCTTGTAATTTCCAAAGGGAACATTGCCCACCACTACATCAAAGCTGTCATTTTCAAAGGCTGTTTTTTCAAAGCCTTTTATCTGAATATCAGCACTTGGGTAAAGCTGCTTTGCAATTCTGCCTGTCAGATCATCAAGTTCAACTCCATGAAGCTCACTGCCTCGCATTTTTTCGGGCATTGAACCAAAGAAATTACCGATACCCATTGCAGGCTCAAGGATTTTTCCTTTTTCAAAGCCGAAATTAGAAATTCCCTCATAAATTGCATTGATAACAATGGGAGATGTGTAATGGGAATTAAGGGTAGAACGCCTTGCATCAATGTATTCCGAATCGGAAAGAACAGTTTTCAGCTTTTCATATTCAGCCTTCCAGTCAGAATTATTAGGGTCAAATGCCTGCGGAATTGCTCCCCAGCCTGTGTATTCCGAAAGAACAACCTGCTCTTCGGGTGTTGCTGTCCTGTTTTCGGATTCAATTTTATTCAACGTTTGCACTGCTGCAACATTGGCATTAAAACGTGCCTTGGGACCATTTACGCCCAGATTTTCATTGGTAATAACGAAATTATTTGCATTGGATTTCTTAGTCTCCGGTGGAGACTTAACATTTTCTACTGGATTTTTTTCTTTTGTCTCCACCGGAGACTTGGAAACATTTCTCTCGGTCTCCACTGGAGACTTGATTCTCTCAGACTCTTTTGCCTGTTCATAAAGCAAATAACCGGAGCTGAGAAATTCAGCCATTGTCATACTTATGGGTACTGCCAGGAAGTTTGAGACTTCCTCCATAGTCACCACATTATCGTTTATATCAGTAATACGGTGCAGCTCACCGTCAACATCAACCACATCACCGATTGAAGGCTCGTAACCAAAATCCGTTTTGATATTTTCGGAAGTTTCGCTTACAACAAACTCAAACTCATGACCTTTAAGGTCACGAACATTTCCGTCAGAATCAGTAAGAGAAATGGTGTACTTGTCTCCACGGCTGCGGATAAATTCAAGCTGTCTGTTAAGCTCATTGAGCATATCTTCTGCGGAAACAATTCTCTCCTCCGAAATAATGGGAACAGTGGGACTGTTTGTAGCATTGAACGAATGTCTGTCAAAGGTGTTATCCTCATTCATGCTGAAAACAGTGATTGTTTCCTCATAGGCAGGATTCTGCTCATCATTGAGGTCATTGTCATTCCATTCTCTCTTGTATGTAATGCGTATGTTGTCGAAATCTGCAAGGTCTATTTTCTCTCTTTCCTTGCCTAAGAATTTATCCGAGACATCAACAAATCCAAATGAATCAACATAACTCGCTTCATCATTCATGACGATAATATCGCTGACGGAAAGAGAATGCCCCTTGAAATCTGCGGGTCTGTCTATATTAAACTTGGTATAAATAGCTTCAAGCTTGTTTTCATCATCAAATTCATCAAGGCTGCCTGTATATATAAGTTCATAGCTGTCGGGCATTGCTGTCCTCTCAGCTCCGTATTTCATAGCTTCATCATATCCTGCAAAGCGAATAAGGTGATTTTCTTCACCCTTTTTAAGCTGATAAATCTTGTATTCGTTAGCCTCCTGCGGCTGCTCAACATCGTATTTCTGCAGAACGCTGTGTGCGTAAATAAGGTCATTGAAATCGGTTTTATCATTTGCATTTTCTATGGTCCACTGCGCATATCTTATTCGCTTGTCAATGTCCTTTTGAGTAATATATTCACCCTTTTCCATAAGCTCTGAAATTGCCTTTGCAACCTCATTCCAGGTATATGTTTCCTTTCTGTCCTCAGTTTCTATTTCAAGTCCCCTGCTGTCATGGTTTGACCATTTGATGGGAGCAATGCCTGAGTGGCCGCCGATTCCGTATTCTTTTTTCAGAAAAGTCGCAAACTCTTTTCCTCTGTGTCCTGCTTCATAATAATCTTCAACACGGAACTTTCCGTCATGAAAGCCTGTCCCGTATAAAATCTCGCTGTGAAGAAGGTCCTCTCTTTCAGCATTTCTGTCATGAGCAACAGTGCGCATAATTTCATTTACATGACCCCAGCCGAGAGTCATTTCACGACCGGAAGCATCGTCTTTGAAATTCAGTCCGCTGTCAATTGGGGAAAGTGTCAGAGAATAATCGTAATCGTTAAGGGAAATACTGTGCCTGCTGCGTGTTCCGAAAATCTCCTGCGTTTCAGATATAGACATATCGGCAGATATTTTTGCGGTCATATTTTCAAGCAGTGCTTTCATAACTGCCTTGGGATTGTTGTTGAAATAATCATTCAGAACGTTATTTTTTGCGGCAATAGCATCACGTTCGTCAGATATACTTTCAGGATTGTAGGTATTCCCCACCAACGCATCAAGTATAGCCTCATCACGCTCCGCAATATATTCACCGATATGCTCCTCAAAATATTTTTCTGCTTCACCTCTGCGCATAAATCCGCTGAAATCTTCATTTATGGGTACAAAATTTCCGTGGCTGTCCTGTTCCTCAATATCAAATTTGCTTTCAGGATTTTCGGAGATCCAGAAAGTTTCATCGTTATACTTTGCATAGTAGCTTGTAGGATGACCGTTTTCATCCTCTGTTTCAGAAATGGGTATCCAGGATATATCAAGCTCATTTTCTTCCCGCACTTCCGCTTCAAGCAGCTCCATAGGCGTTTCAATGGAATAGCTGTTCATTTCAAGGCAAATGGTCAAGCCGTAATCAAGCACTTCTGCAAGATGTTCTGAAATATATGCACACTCATTTTCATCGGCTTCATAAGATTCATTATCACCGCCCAGCTGATAATATTCTACCCTGACATCGACAGAAGCCTTGCCTGTTTTTTCAATATATTCCTGATATTCTTCAAGCTCGGTAACATCGTCCTTGCGAACATATTCGCCTGTAACAAAAGGCTCTTCACCGTCAATTGTAATCACAGAAAAATTCATTGTATTGTTTGCAAGGTCAAGATCTTTGAAAATATTATCCACGCCACGAATTTCTCCAAATGAAATTATGGAATCAGAATTATAAATGTGCATTGTCTGCTCGTCAATATTTACATCAATAGCCTTTATACCATCTGTCTGGGAATACTGTGCAAACTCAATCTCGCTTATCTGCTTTCCTCCCAAAGCACAAAGATTCATAAACAGCTTGTCGGAATTTGAAATCAAGTCCTTGACAGCAGCTTCGATCACGTCATTTGCAATGTAATATCTGCTTGTATCATACTGTGAAACGGCAAGCACGGTGCTGACCTTTTCCTGTCTTTCGGCAAGCATTTTATCCAGTGCAGCCGTTCCCACAGAAACCATATCCTCAAAGCTAAGTACGGATAAATTTTCCCTGTTCATCTGCTCCGGCGAATCATATTTTTCTACTGCTGCAATCTCTCCGTCAATCAGATATGACACAGTGAGATTCTCCAGGTCAGCTTCCATCTGAAGTTCAAAATCGCCCTGTTCCTCGCTGCCAATCTCGGTATATCCGATATGAATATGCTGCATATCGGTAAAATCCGCCTTGCTTGCAAATTCATCTTCAAGATAATCGGAAATGTATTTTTTTGCTTTGTCAAGCTCGGATACAACAGTTTTCTCACCATTACCCAGATATTCGCCATTTCTGTGAAGCTCGTATTTATCCACATTGGAGGTCACGGCATAAGCAACACCGCCCATATTCTCGGTTTTGGAAATACCCACATCATTTGGATATACACCCTTCATTGATACAACCTCAACATCAGCGCCCTTAAAGCGGTATCTGTCACCGATAGTAATGTCTTCGACTGTTCTCTCAGGGGTTTTCTTTTCCTTCTCCTGCAAATATTCTCTGCGAAAGGCAGTTCCAAACAAATCCGCAAGTCCATTTTCGTGAGGAAGGAAGCTCTTCTTTTCATAATACTGCGAAGGGATATTTTTCAGATAATCCTTTGCCCAGGAAATATTATCCGTAGAAATACGTTTGTCCCAATCAAGCTCCTTAAATCTTGCCGCAAGGATAAAGGCAACTCTTTCGGCGGAAAACTTTTCAAGAACTTCCTTAATTGCAGTTGCCGTATCAAGAGAATGCTCGGATTTAGTGCCGTAATTTCTTCCAATAGCTGCTTCGATTGACCTTGAACATTCCATATTTGCAGCGTTGCTTGCGTGATACGCCTTGATTTTTTTATCGGATAATTCGGAAAAATCCGTCACAGGTTCAAGGAAAAGCGGCGGCTCCTGCTGCTTTTTCTCCTCAGCTGCCTTCATCATACCGCTCCATTCAATCTGCATGGTATCAAAAAGCTGCTCCATATTCTTGGCAATATCATCATGAAATACAGAATTCTCAAAATGCTGCCACGGGTCCGGTATTCTGTCAACGCTGCCGAACACCATATCTGCAAGCTCGGAATAATCCCCATTCAGACAAATGTTTGAAAAATGTTCCTTATAATCATTTACAAAAGCATCGAAATTATCATTACGGATTTTGCTTTCAACACCGCTGTATCCGTTTTCCTCCAGTGCCTTTCTCACCTCGGAAAGCACTGTTTCAAGCTGCTGTTTAGCAAGCTGTGGCTTTGACCTGCCCTGTGCTGTAAGTATCTGATCCGCCGTATGTTTGAGAAGCTCCTCAACATCGGAATAGCTGCTGTAATACTCATAATGATTCCACTCGTTATACAGCATATCAATAAGGTGATCCTTTGAGAGCAGCGCATCTATTTGATTGTCTGTCAGATTAAGATTTTCCTCGGTGATATATGTCTGAATATTATCCTTAGTGCTTATCTCATAAGCAGATTCAATCAGTACATCGGCACTTTCCTTTCGCATACCGTCAAGAAAAGCTGTCCACTCTATACGAACCTTATCGGCAAGCTTTTCTTCTGAGGTACGCTCTACATAATTCTCATGATAATCAAGAAATCCGTTCCAGGATTCATCTATAAGAACATTCCTGTCCTTGTCAATTATAATACCGAAGGTTTCATCACCGTAATTTTCGCTTTCAAGGAGAAAAATTTCCTTACCGTCAACGGTTTCAGTATCAACAACATACCATGTACCCTCATAACCGTCTATGATAAGTCCGTCCGCTTCCGCAGTAATTTCCTTATCATAATTTTTCTGTTTTGCAATTTCCGGAGTATGTTTTTCAAGGAAGTCGATTATACTATTTTCATCGTAAAATCTGTTTACATAATCGGGCTTGTTGATGTAGCCGTTAGCATAATCCTCATAATATCCCGAATGTGCATCAATGGTATTTTCCCTGCTGTGAGTGTAAATATAGTCAAGAAAAGCTTTTTTGCCCTCGGCTTCATTTTCACAACTTGCTTTCTCCTTGTACGCTTTGAGAACATCTTCCTCATAAAAGGTGTTTTCGATAAATTCGCCATTGCCCTCATCCCCGTCAACGTTGAAATATACCCAAATAAAGCTGTGATTGTCAGGGTTATGTATCAAATCATCGGGATAAATGCGGTCAACAATGGGATATTCAGCCTGTGCCGCAATATTTTTCTCAAACATTTCTTTTTCGGCAGCACGTTCCTCATCAATAACCGACCATTTTTCAAGCTGAGAATCGGAATTGGTATAATCAATGCTGTGAAATTGTGCGTAATCGACCGCAGCTTCGGCAGTTGCAAAGGTGGGACATTTACCTTCATCATCAAGATAAACTGCCACCTCCTCGCCTGTTTCAATGTCATATTCGGAAATATAATAATCCATATTAGGCTCATCGGAAACAATGCGGTAAAAAGAGTTTTCTTCAATCCGTGTTTTAGTGGGATGAAAAAACTCATTTTCTGGGTCAAGGAACATACTGCGCACTTCTCTGAGGCTCTCGAAGCCTGCGGTTGCACCTGTGGCAGTGTTGCGGATATTTACAAAACCGTTAGTATCGGAAAGACGCTCATATCCCTTTTCATTAAGCTCATTTACAAGGTCCATATTCTGAACATTATCAATAATTCTGCGGACAAGGGAAGCGTTTTCATCGCCTGCAACGGTCAGAGTTGCCTTGTCACCGTTAATTCTTCCGCTGAATTTTGTAACAGTCGCACCCGCAAGAATATTTGCAACCTGCAATGCGGTTTCCGCATCGGTGTTTATGTATCTTCTGTCCTCAGCAGGCAGATCTCTGTACTGAACATTACCGATAATTTTTGCATTATCCCTGTTCTGCTGTGCAAGGGATTTTACAATAGCAAGCGTTCTGTCTCTATCAGCATTACTGACGGTAACGGTATTTTTGTATCCGATAGTTGCGGAATACATAATATGCTCCGCATTAAGTCTGTCCATTACAGCCTTAACATTCTGTGCGGTAAAATTGATAAATGATCTGTCACCGGGTGCAAGCTGTCTGTAATAGTCCTTGTTTATGTATTCGGGCATATTCTCTACCTCCTCATCTTGTCAAAGCCTTAATATCCTCAATGGTCGCAGTAGTCGGAAATCCGTTAAAGAAGCCTATAATTTCATCGTAGGTAAAATTATGCTCCTCGCAAAGCTTGTCCATACGGGCAACTTCTTCGGCGTGTATCTCTTTTTTCACCTTTGTAATCTGATCTGCAAGAAGCTTTGTCCTGTTGGCAGCATTTTTCTCGCTCTCAATGGACTTGGTGTGCTTTTCTTTAAGCAAATCCAGCTTTTTAAGAAGCTGCATTTCCTTGCTTTCTGTCTGATTTTCCCGGTCAGGTGTGCCGTGCCCCTGGGGAACACGATCAGCACCTATCACCTCTTTCTCCATAGTTAAATCACTCATACCTTATACCTCTTCAAAATCGATTAAATCATCATTTCTGCGAAACTTTTCACCTGTGAAATAAACATTACGGACAAAAACATCGGTAGTAAATCTTCTGACATTATTCTTATCCACATACTCCCCTGTGGTAAGGCTGCCCGTGATTGCAATCATACTGCCCCTGCCAAAATACTTGTTGATTTTCTCAGCAGCCTTGCCCCATGCAGTACAGCGGATAAAATCCGTCACCTTACCGTTTACAGTGTATCTGTCCACTGCAATTCTGAAATTAAGCACCACACCCGCCGCACTTCTGACAGGTTTGAGTTTAAGATCCGTGGCAATTCTGCCCATGATGTTTACGCTGTTCATATAAAACTTCTCTCCTTTTTTACCTTGCACCGGTATTCTTGTTTTTGTTAATGTCATGCTTCTTATGCTTTTCCGCATATTTGACCTGAACCTTTTCCGCCCATTTGCCGATGTTCTCCACAGCATCAATAAACGCCTTGTCCTTTACTCCGTCGAGGGTAATGACAGCCTTTCCGTCCTGAAACTTAGCAGATACGGTAACGCCCTCACGCTGTGCTTTCTGAGTAATATTGAAAGCGGTCTTGGAATCAGTGTTTATGTAGGTTTTATTCTGAATTTTCTTGTATTCTTCCTTGTTGAAGAACTTTGCCTGTGACTGTTCCTGCGGCTTTGGGTCAGGAAACTTTTCTGCAATTTTATCCGCAAGCCTGTTTGCAAGACCTGCAAGTCCGGGGTTCTGCTCCGCAAGTCCTCTCAGCGCTTCGATAACGGTATTATGATTCCGGTCAGGACACTCCTGCGTAAGACAGGTAATGGTGTATTCCTTCATTTCATCAATGAGCTTGCGATTATCTCCGCACATCAATTCTGCCGCCTTAAGGGCAAGATATTTCAGATTGGTCTGTTCGTTGTTATTAACAACCTTGTTTCTGCCCGATTCCTTTGCACTGTAAACGGCTGCATCCGCCTGTTTGAATTCCTTATCAAACACTCGTCTTGCATTTTCGGGAGTAACGGGACCTTTGGGATCCATTGTATGAACACCCATTGATACCGTTACCTTTACATCAAGAGGCTTGCCCTTGCTCTCAATATTGTGGACTGTATTTTCAACCGCAGCTCTCAGTCTTTCGGCAATATCCATTGCAACCTCCGGCTCAGCATTTACAATGCAGACCATTTCCTCACCGCCCATACGGAAAGCACAGTCTGCACCTGCTCTTGTACCTTCATGCAGCACATCAGCCACACCCTTGAGAATAATATCTCCCGCATCATGTCCGTATGTATCATTGACCTGCTTGAAATGGTCAATATCACACATAATTATGTTTACCGTTTGACCGTCATTAAGGTTTCCGCACATGGTATTGGAAAGATACTCGTTAAGGCCCTGTCTGTTTTTAAGGTGAGTAAGCTCATCGGTTATTCTTCCCTGGTGCTCGAATTCCTTTTTCATGGCAAGTTCAACAGTATTTACGATCTGACAGCCCTGCTTGAAATTGCTGTAATCATCGGGAGTAAATCCTTCCGACTTTTCCGCAACGATAACACCCACGGATTTTCCGCTTGAGGATACAAGAGGAATGACCGCTTCCTTCTTATCACTGAGAATATCCTTGCTCTCAAAAGCATTTTTCAGCTCCTCTGCGCTCTGCCCATCCTGCCAATTACGGTAATCTCCGTGCGAAAAGAACTTATCGTTTGTGTTATCGTAGCAGTAGAATGTAGCCTTGTCGCAGTTGGTAAGCTGCTTTGTTACCGATTCGATCTCATTCATTGTATTTTCAAGAGACTGACTCTCGGTAATAGCAGAAATGAATTTATTTACCGTATCGACCTGTGTTTCCAGCTTTCCAAACTTGCTTTCAAGCTCGGCATTTTTTGTTTCCAGCGCCGCAACTCTCGCAAGCAGCGCCTGTAATTCCTGTTCACTCATTGTTGTCCTCCTTTATACGATATACTGAGCATATTCAAACTCATATTCTTCCTTTTCATCTCCGTTTATTATCGCATCTGCAATAAGGTCAAGAGTTTCCTGCAACTCCGTTACATATTCGCACAGCTTGTCATAAGCCGCACGACAGGTAAGCGTGTACTTGGCTTCACTGTGATATTCTTCCCGTTCAGCATCGATTGTGGGATAAACGCAGGACATTTTTTCGCCGAAAACAGCCTTGAAAAATTCCTCTGTCCTCTGCTCTCCGTCAATACCGTAAATACGAAAATGCAAATCACGCTTTTCCTCAAGAATTAACACCTTCATCAGTCAGTTGCCCCCTTTCTGTTAGCAATGCTTTGCTTTTTCTTAGCCTTTTCCTCTGCTTTCTGCTGTGCCGCCTTTTCGGCTTCCTCCTGTTTGGTTTTGACCTCATTGGCAGCATTTAATTTCAACTCACACAGCTTTTGCATAAGCTTATTCTTATTAAGCTGCTCCTCACGAAGCTGTATCTGCTCTTCGGCAATACGCTTTGCATATTCTCTGTCTTGCGGAGCGATTTTCTCCCACTCGCTTTCGGGAGTGACCTTAACCGTAAACTTACCATTCTCCGAAACCTTCTGCAATTTCTTATCCCTCGACCACTCGCAGATAGTAGTCCAGATGTTATCAAAATCAAAAGGAATTCGATGAAAATTTTCATTATCCAGACGGTCATAGGTCTTGTCGTCCCTTATGATGAAAATGTAGGTTATATTGTTGTGAGCCACCTCTAAAACCGTCCCGGAAACGAACACTCTATTTCTGAGAATTTTTGACATTGCAAGATTTACAAGCCTGTCCTCGTTGTACTCTACATCTTTCCCAACGTATTTGGTCAGATCCTCAACAATAGTTTCGATTTCCTTATCACCCGGTACATTGTAATCAAACCAGTTTGGAAATTTGGTGCATATCCTTCGCTTGCGGGGATATACCTTTACAACAAAGTTCATCTTGCACTTATGCACGAAGCCTTCATAGGCTGTCAGCAGATCATCATCAAAAGGAATATTTTCATAACGCACATATTCAAGAAAATCCTTGTAATACGGCTGTTTATAAACCGTTGTCAGATATGCAAAGTCCTTTATGTCAAGCAGAATGCTATCAAGCGTTGCATTATCTGTTTTCTGAATTCTGTTATCGTAAACATTTCCGAATTCAATTCCATGTTCGGAAAGCTCGTCCAGAAATTCCTTGTCCTTCAGATACACGAATCCGTCAATAATATTCGTATATGAACCGTCATATAGTGCCAGTGCAGTGGAAATATCTATCTGCTGAATTTCGTCATATCTCTTGGAATTTACAGCACACATAAGGACATTTTTAATGATCTTCGCTGTATATTTATCTTCCGCATTTTCATTGCCCTGCTCCACCAGAATACGCTCTGCCTCAGATATTTCCTCCGTGTAATTATCGTAATCCCGAAGCAGCTCGGTGAATGTATCAAGATCAATATATCCACCACCGTAAAGGATAAGGAGAGAAGCAAGGGCATCGGAGAAATTCTTTGAGGATATACCCATGGAAATATCCTCGGGAAGTCTGCATATTTCAAGATTTTTCGGCATATCAATTCCGAAAATATGTGCAATGAACATATTTCGCCACAGCTTTTCCTCAAGGCTGGGAGAACCGCAGAACTTGAAAAGATTAACCTCGTCAGCCATTGTCCCTCACCTCACGGAAATTTACATACTTGCCGTTTATTTCCATAGCGTATTTTATCCTCATAGGATTACCGCCCACCTGTTTTTTCTGCTTGTATATCGGCTTTCCATCAAGGGCATCACGGACATTTGCGGAAGTTATGGTTATGGAATTAAATCTATCATCTTTCCATATAGTAAAATCGCATTTATCCCTGCCAGCACTGCAATAGAAATTCTTTTCACCTTCATACACATCTGCACCGCATTTGGGGCATTTACCGAGAGATATTTTTTCTGTCTTAATTCTTTTGAGATTGACATATTTGCCTGTGTCCTCCAGGGAATATTCGGAAGTGAAAATTTTTCCGTCCTTAGCCTTGACTCTGAGCTTTACTGTATTTCCCAAAAGAAGATTTTTCATATACTCCGCCGTAATGATGTCTTCTATGAATTTATCCGTTTTCCATACAGTAAAGCCGCAGCCGCAGCTCCCGTTTGCGGGAGCATTACTGCTTTCGCAGTAAAAATTTTTCTCACTCTCGAAAATATTCTTACCGCAGCGTGGGCATTTTCCTACCGCTTCACGCTGATTGGGATTCGTAAAACCCAGCGGCTCTCTATGCCTTGAAGAACTCTTTTCATACTCGATCACAGAGGTCACAAACGCCTTTATCTCATCAATGAATTTTTCAGAATCAGTTCCATTTTCTTTGATATTTGTAAAGGCAAGTTCCCATTCTGCCGTTCTTTCAAGGGATTTCAGGCTTTCTGGAAGAGAGTCGCAAAACATCTTACCGAGCGGTGTTGCGACAATGTTTTTCTTGTTACGCTCCACATATCCAACCTCGATAAGCTGCTCTATAACATCTGCTCTGGTGGCTTCCGTGCCTATACCTTTACCCTTGACAGCCGCTTTCAATCCTTCATTATCAATTCTGTTGTCGATATTATTCATAACCGACAGCAGGCTTGCATCGGTGTAATGCTTCGGTGGCTGAGTTTCGCATTCTTTGATATGAATATCTTTTGGGATAAAAGTGCTGCCCTCGGCATAAGATATTTCCGACGATTTACTATCATCATTTTCTGTGTCATAGGATTTCCAGCCAAGTTCAACCGACTTCACCGTTTTGAGCTTGTAAATAACATCATTGCACCAGAATTCATAATTTGTTTCAGTGTATTTATAAGGCTTGTCCAATGCACAAAGCAGCCTGTTCACAATAAGGTGATATACATTTTTCTCACGTTCAGTCAGTCTATCAAGGCTGTCCGACTTTGCTTCGGGAAGAATTGCGTGGTGGTCGTGATTTTCCATAACCTTGTCATTTACCACTCGGCTGTCCAGGTTAAGAGCCTGTCCCAACAGACTGCGGCATCTGTCAGCATAGTTTTCATCATCAACAAAGCTGCTGACAATGTTTATGACCTTACCTCTCATATCATCGGAAATATAGTTACAGTCGGTGCGTGGATATGTAGTGAATTTCTTTTCATAAAGGCTCTGAGCTGCTTCAAGAACTTCCTTTGCGGTATATCCATACACCCTGTTTGCTTCCTGCTGCAAGGTTGTCAGGCTATGAAGCAGCGGCCTGTTTTTGCTCTTGTTTTCGCTGACCGCATACTGAACATTCGCATTTGTTCCTATACTGTCAGCAAGTGCTTTTTCAGCATCTTCCCTTGTTGCATACACCCGGTCGGAAAGAGCACCGTTATCCATTTCAAGGCGGTATGAAACTGTTTTCCTGAAATTCTCTATCTCCTTGTCCCTATCAACGATTATGGAAAGGACAGGTATTTTAACCCTGCCCACTCTGTGAGGGTAGTTGTCCATTACACCATAAAGTCGGGATAAATTCATTCCGATTATCCAGTCGGATTTTTCTCTTGCAAGTGCAGCATAATATTCTCCGTCATAATCGCCGTCGGGAGGAAGATTTTCCATACATTTTCTGATTGCTTCCTCCGTCATAGAATTGCACCACAAACGATACACAGGCTTTGTGCAGTGATTTGCGTTATATATGTGCCGGAAGATAAGTTCACCCTCACGCCCTGCATCGGTTGCACAGATAATGGAATCGACTTCAGGGAGGTTTATGAGCTTTGCGATAATTCTGCGAAGTCCGTTTGTACTGTCGCTTTCGGGATGAAGCTCAAACATAGGGAACATTGGAAGTTCTTCCAACTTGTATGCTTTACTGTACCCATAATCCTCGGGCATTCCCAGACTATACAGATGTCCTCTGGCATTGACTACATAGTAGCCGCTGCCTTTGTAGCAATACTCCTTTCCGTCATATTCCTTTTCATTTGCACCGACCGCCGAAGCGATTATCTTCGCAGTCGAAGGCTTTTCGCTTATGATAAGCTGCATAAAATCAGTCCTTTCATTTTTGATTTTTTGTGTTTTATGAATTGGGGAAACACTGTTTCCCCAATTCGATGATAGGATGTACTTTTTGAAATAATAGCTTCAATTTTTACCTCTTATTTCAACATCTCTAATACTTTCTGAGATAAAGCTTTAATTTAACAGTTTTTATTTCAGTTTGCCATTGACTTTCTGAAATAAAATGGGTATAATATAGATAGTTATTTCAAAAAGTATGGAGGTCACGTTATGAACAGAGCAGGCGAATTTGTTACAAATCTCAGTGGTGATTCAAGCTATAAAAGTTTTAAGCCAACTCCCCTTCCACCCGAACTTGAGCTGAACAGTCATATAATTTCAAAGCTTGTTGAAGCAAATCAGAAACTTGCCAAACTTGATACGGCTGCAAAATATATTCCAAATACAAATCTTTTCATCTCCATGTATGTCAGAAAAGAGGCTCTCATTTCCTCTCAGATTGAAGGAACGCAGTGTACTCTCGATGATGTGCTTGACCCGGAGGTTGATGCCAACAGCAATCTTGATGTTGCCGATGTTATTAACTATGTTCAGGCAACCAATTATGCTATTGAACGACTTAAATCTCTGCCGCTGTGCTGTCGGCTTCTGCGGGAAATTCACAAAGAGCTTATGAACGGCGTAAGAGGTCAGGAGAAAAATCCCGGTGAATTCAGAACATCTCAGAACTGGATCGGTCCTGCAAACTGCTCATTGAAGGATGCAAGATATATTCCGCCTAACACGGACGATATGTTGACTGCAATGTCAGACCTGGAAAAATTCATTAATGAAAACGAGGATTATGATGCTCTTATAAGAATTGCCCTCATTCACTATCAGTTTGAAACCATCCACCCATTCCTTGACGGCAACGGAAGAGTCGGCAGATTGATGATCCTGCTCTACCTTATGGAGCAAAAACTATTGTCTTGTCCCGTTATCTACATTTCATATTTTCTGAAAAAGAATCAGATTGAATATTATGATAGAATCTCAGAGGTACGCCGTTCCGGAAACTACGAGCAGTGGGTACTCTTCTTCCTCGAAGCTGTTTCGGCTGCCGCAAAGGATTCTCTCGAAACCATTGAGCAGTTATCCGCACTTCACGATAAGAACATTCAGCTTCTTCCTAAATCAAACCGCAAAGTTGACAATGTCCGCAATCTTTTCGATTATATTGAAAAGTATCCGATTATTGACATTAAGCACACCTCCGAGGCCCTGAATATCAGCTTCAACACCACTTCAACCACCATAAAAAAGCTTATTGAACTTGGTATTTTGGTTGAGACAACCAACTCCGCAAGAAACAAGGTTTTCGCTTATTCGGAATATCTTGATATTCTTAAAAAAGACATGATATAATAAATTGCATTTCATACTGACATCACAGTGTCGGTATTCCGCCATATTAATGTCGGTTTAAGCTCTGTTTTTAGCGTAAACCGACACCAAAATGTCGGTTTACGACAATCGGATTGTCGGTAATGTGTCGGTATATATCCACCATTTGTTTCATCATTTTATCCAGACTCGGCCACTGTCGTAACATCAGAACGGCCCATAGCCTCAAGCTCCCGCCTATCCCGGATATCCGCATAGATACTCACAACAACGCAAAGTATCAGCAGAGCAACAACTATCACACCATATCTGAATGATGTGTACTGCCATTTATCCTCCCACCATTCCTTAAAACGCTTCATTTTTCTTCCTTGCCTCCCGTCTGTTTAAGCTTGTTTTTGCTGTGCTGAACTGCAATCAGAGCAGCGGAAAGTGACATAAACACCACCAAATGCAGCTTGCTGTCATCCCATATTTCCATAAGCAAGGATTCTTCCGCCTGTTCAGTCTGTGACTGAGCAGGCATTTCTTTTGCATCTTCGTATTTACGCCACCTATCAACACCAAAGGCAATAATTGTAAGCACGACGATTATAACAAGTGGTTTAAACCACGTTTCTTTTTTGTTTCTGCCGCACCAATCGGCAATGGATCTAAACGGATTCGCCATCACTTTCCTCCTCTCCGATGGGGGTATCTATCTCCCAGAAATTGTTGGGAATTGCCCCGTCTTCAATCAACTTCTCATAGAATTCCTGTGCCTTGGAATTATCCGCAGCACCGAACTGTCGGAAATCAGCTTCATCAATCTCAAGCTCTTTTTTTATGAGTTTGATATATTCATCAATCAGGTCTTTGAAGCTATCCTCATCAACGCCATTGTTTTCTGCATCGGTAAGCTCCATAACCTTTTCCCGAAGCTCGTCTGCCGTAAGACAAACGCCTATCTCTCCCGACAGATTATCGTGATCACTATCGCAGTAATATTCCCAGACATAACCACCGTCCTCCAATGGAACCATTTTTCTTCTGCAATTCATACCCTCACAAAAGTTATCATGCGTTATGTCTGTGGTAATGGGAATGAACTCTGTTTCCTCAAAAAACTCCATAATATCTTCGGGGGTAATATTCAGAATCTGTTCGGCATCGGAATCACTGTCATCGGGATTTATGATATCCATTGATTTATACAGCGCTATGTATGCAAGCAGTTCCTCAGCAGATAAATCACTTTGTATTTCTGTGTTTCCAAAATGATTTGTACCAATAACAGGTTTTCCGGTAAACTCACCCGAATCTGCACTGCCGTTGGCAACATCTATTTTTCTGACCTCATAGGGCTGTCTGCTGCTTTCCGCAGTCAAAGTGTCATCAAGGCCCTGCATCATAAGGTCATATTCTGCAATAGCTTCAGGCATTGAGTTGGAAAGCGCAGCGGTTATCTCATCAGACATTGCCTGTGAAAGTGCATTTAATACAGCGGGGTCTGTAATGTTCATCATAAGATTTTCATATCTCATGCGGATTTCAGATATTATATTCTGACAATAATCTCTATAAAACGTGCTGAAATCAAGCTCCAGTGCCGGAGAGGGATAATCATAAGTGCCGCCGTACCAGTCACCGTAATCAAGATAGAAATATGCTTGTGTAACATCCATATAGTTTTTTATGAGCTTTGCATATCCGTCAATTACCTCTGCATTGGACTCTGCTTCATATGTTCTGTCTGCTTCGTCGCCTTCATCACCTGCAAGAGTATAGCTCATAGGTGTTAGCCAGCCGAAAAAAGCGGCAACAATGGCAAACACAATAATTATGATGATTATGGGAGCAAAAGCCGAAGCTGCTCCGCCGCCAATGAGAGCCTTTGAAGCTTTCTTGACAACATATTTTTTTCCTGCGGATTTTGCTGTGTTTGATGCAAGGTCGGGATTATCCTTATTGAAATCAAGGAACATTTCTTTCTGCTTGTTTTTTCGCTCGGTCTCCTTGCGGTTAGCATAAAATGACTTTTGCTTCTCGGAAACTCTCTGATTGTGAAGATAATTTCTGCGTTTCTCTCGTGACATTTCCTCTAAAAGTGCCTTATCCTCGGACAACTGCCAATCTGCCTTATGTCGTTGTGTATCTGAATCAACATATTTTGTACGGCCATTTGCCTTATGTTCCTCTATAAATGCCCTGTCCTTTTCACTGCTTTCGCCTTTAAGGATCTTTGCAACCATCTTTTTGGCTTCAACCGCCGCAAGAGTGGCGGCAACATCGGGAACAGCTGAGCCGACGGATGATGCACTGCTTACGGAATTACCGATAGTCTGCACAGAATTAAGCATTCCATTATCGGACAACGCACTTTTTATGACCGTATCGGCAACTACTTTTCCAACCTCACCTTTTGCAAGCTGTCCTGTAATAGCAGCTGCTGAGGATACTTCATCAAACACATTTCTGCATTCTCGGTTATATTGCTCCTGTTGTTTGCGGCGATTATTATCCGTATATCTGCCATAGGCCTGATTAACGGCATAATCGTGACGAACTGCATCATGCCTGCTAAAATCTACACTATCCGAATTGCCTGTGAACTTGCTTTCAAAGGTATTCTCTTTGTATTCCTTCGAATTTTCGGGAATAGGATCACGCTTTTCATCAACAATTTCATTGCCGATTTCAGCAGCTTCATCCGAAACCAACGCAACTGTATTTATTGCAATAGCCTCTTTATTCTGCTGTGCAAGAAAAGCCGCTCGTTTCATACGCTCCGCCATTTCGGGTGAAATAGTTGATTTGTCCTCGATAGACGTTTGGGACTCATAATGCGTTTCAGAATTTGTACAGTGCGAAACAATGTTTTTCTTCTGCGATGAAGCATAAATCACATTCGGTTTTACCGATACTTTTTCAACAGAGCTGTTTTCCTGCATTTCATCAGATATATTTTTTACTGCTGCCGGAACATTTCCCGAATTGCTTATTTTATCGGCTATCCTGTACTTTTTGTTGTGCTGCCTTGCACCAAAGGCAATGCACTGCGCCCTTCTCTTATCAAAAGAGGAAAGGGAGTGCTTTTCATCAGTTTCGGTATTTCTTCTTTCAACTGTTGCCATAAACAACTCCCTCTCTTTCTTTATGAAGCCTCGGCTGCTTTCTGAGCCTGTTCTTCCTGAAGCATTTTCGCAGTTTCGCTGAAATTAGTGGTCATCATGCTGTAAAGCTTGGTGTCCTTGGGAAATTCATCGTAAAACGGAATTTTTGTCTTTCCGCCGAGAACAAGAATACCATGTCCTGCAGGAGTATCATTCACATACTGAATTTCACTGTCAGTAAAATGAAGAATGTCCTGAAGCTTCGCCGCATCTGTGGGATTCTGTTTTAAAAGGACAAGAAACTCAGAATTTGAAAGCATTGAACGTGACTTGTCATCCTTGAGAAGATCCTCAACATTCTGTGTGATACCGGTAAGCACACCGCCATACTTTCTCGCACGCTTCCACAGCATACGGAGATAATCAAGGGAATACTCGTCCTGAAAAAGAAGGTGTGCCTCATCAAAATAGATGTATGTCTTTCTGCCCTTATCTCTGTTTTCTGAAAGCCTGTTCCAGATGTAATCAAGTATAAGAAGCATTGACTGAGTTTTCAGGTTGCCATTGAGATCACGAATGTCATAAGCAATAAACCGGCTCTTGGTATTAACATTGGTCTGATTATCAAAATATTTTGCCGAACCGTTTACATACATATCAACGGTAATAACCAGCTTGTCCTTCATTTCCTGATTGATATTCTCAGTTTCTTCCTTCATGCACTCCAGGAATGTTCCGAGAGTAGGCATATCATCGGGATTCAGAGTATGCAGCACGCCCGACTTCTCGTAAGCCTTACGGACACAGCGATCAACAAAAGATTTTTCCTGTGCGTTAAGGGGATGCTTGCTGTCCATACAAGAAATAAATGATGTAAGAAGATGACACTTATCTGCAATAATATCAATCTCATCATCATCCAGCAGCCTGAAATCAAAGTCAAAGGGATTGATATGATTTTTTGAGCCGTTTGAAAATTTTACAACCTCACCGCCGAATGCTTCTGCCAGCTTCCAGTATTCACGCTCAGGGTCGATAACAAGAATATCCGCATCCTCATATCCAAGGAACACATTTACTATCTCACGCTTGACGGTAAAGGATTTACCAGAGCCGGGACAGGCAAGTACAAATCCCGATGGATTTACAAGACCCTTCATTCTGTCAAACAGAATAATGTTATGTGACAGCATATTCAGACCATAGTAAACACTGTTTTCCATCTGCATTTCCTTAACATTAAAGGGCATAAAAATTGCAACGGATTCGGAAGGCATTGTTCTCATCCAGCCGAACTTTCTCTGATAGCCGATAGGCAGACAGTCACACATACCATGTTCCTGCTCCCATGCCATTTCGCCCTTTATACAGCCTGAGCGTTTCAGAGTGCTTTCTATGATTTCAAGGTTATTGTTAAGCTCCTCAAAGGATTCAGCCTTGATTAAAATCTGCATATTTGTCATGAAAAGCTTCTGGTCTTTCATGGTGATTTTATCGTAAACAGACACCATTGCATCACGCTGATTTTTTATACGCTGAGGCATCTGATTGCTGAAATTACCGTGCTGTGCAGCCTTTACCTCTCGCTTTGCCATATCCGTATCAATGGCTGTGATTTGGTGCTGAACAAGTTTTCTTGCTTCGGCACTGTCATAGGTTTCGATATTTGTCGTCACCATAATTTCAATGCCCGTTGCAAGCAGCTCCGTGAGTATTTCCGATGTTGCAGTTGAAGGATATTCTCTTATGTAAATTGTCTTTGCATAAGTGTTGTTGAACATAAAATAGTCCTTCTTGAAATCGAAATAATCGGGAGCACAATACAGCTTGTCAATACCCTTGGCAAAATCCTTTTCCGTAAGCTTCGGAACAGGCATTTCATCTGTTCCCACAAAGAAATCCCTGAGCATTTCCACACGCTCCTTCGAAGAAAGCACTCGCATATTGGTATTGCCGATACGGTTGAAGGTGTTTGTTGCAGTAATATCCAGGGACTTAAATCTGCGCCTTGCCGTTTCCTCATCGGGTGCCTTTATAGTAAGGGTAATATACATATGCTTCTGAATGGCATTTTGTCCCTTGCGGATATTTTCTTCAAGAACACGAGTGTTAAACTCATGGCGATAATCGAAAAGCTCGTCCGCCTTTACGGGAAGGAGAGTTTTTCTCTTGAATTCCTCCATATTTATCTGACTGTTCCAGCAGCAAATCTGACAGTCAACAGTATCATCAAGGATAGACAGAAATTCGATATATCTTTCAAGATACATATACTGCTGTTCTTCATCGGAAAGATTAAAGTTTATATCATCAAAGGTGTACGCCTTTGAGTACATTTTCCTGCCGAGGAAAAATATATCGTCTGCAAGAATTTTCTTGTATGGAATAGTGTTAAGGACCTTCTTTGCAAAATCCTTTTTCTCCTTTTCCTTTGCGGCCTTCTGACTGCGCTTGTCCTTTTTCTTTGGCTTATTGGCCTCAAGACGAGCCGCATCACGCTCACGGGCATTCATATTTTCCTTGACATCTTCCACATCCTCAATAACACCTCGCTTTGGTCGAGTACGTCTTGTTATTGCCATAAAAGCTGCCGCAAGGGCAATTATTGCCACAGGAACACCTACAACCGCAGGATTATTCTGAATAAATGCCGCTGCACCGTTTGGAGTTTCAGGGACTGTAACAGTTTCAGAAACAACCGTCTCCGATGTTGCAGATTCCGCAACTTCCGAATTTTGTGTTGCCGATTCAACAACCGTTTCACTCACAATCGCTTCGGTTACGGCTGTTGTTTCAATAACAACAGGCTCTGTAACCACTTCTGTGACAACAGCAGTGACCGCTTCGGGAGCATTCTCGCTCACAATCTCCGCAACTTCTTCCGCTGCTATACTTGAAATGAGTTCATCAGCATCAATTCCGCCGGGGAGAGATATTTCTGTTGATACGGATTCGGTTATGTACTCCGATACAATTTCAGAGGAAACAAAGCTTTCCGGCTCCCCTGTCATTTCCGATACATTGCTTTCATCAACGGCTGAAACAGGTACAGCAGGTGTAGTTACACTTTCTGTCTGTTCATTTGTAATTTCATTCTCATTCAAAGGTCTCACCTCTTTTTCTTCATCATTTTCTTTTCGAGCTTACACTCTGCTTCAAGTCCTCGGATATGAATGTTTCTTACCGCATCGTGCAGTTCTATTTCCTCGGGGAAATATTCCATTCTTCTGCGCTGATTGGATATGTAGAATTCCGATACAGTTGCAGCAATCTTTTCAAATCCCATTCCGTTGTATTTGAGAAATCCCACCGCCGCCAGCGGAGCAATTTCGATTATGGTTATGTACACAAGAATATCCGTGGAAATGAATTTACTGCCAATAAGGAAGGTTACAACCGCAAGGACTATCATAAGTACGGAGCAGATAAGCTGTCGGCTGTTCATACCGAAGAAAAACTGCTCCTTGTACTCCGTTACATCCTGCGGCACATCTGCTTTAATCATCGTAATCACCACTCAGAAACTCATTGTCGATGAACTCATCATCAATATCATCAGCAATATTTTCATCAGCACTATTGGGCTTATTATCAGCAATTCCGACCATTTCAGCCTGCATACCGCTGTGGTAATTCTCAATAAGCCTTGAGATTTTTCCGTTACAGGAATTATTCTCTGTAAGCATATCCTTTACCTTTGCGATGCCGTCAAGTACACCCATATCGTACTGTGACAAGGACATCAGTGCTTTCATTGATACCATAAATTATCCTCCTAACGCTCTTTTAGTTATTTCACTTGCCTTAGAAACAGTTACTGCAAGCATAATCACGCATAAAACGGGAGTTGCATACTGCATAATGTGCATAAGCAATCCGTTACCGTTAAGTCCGCTTGAAAAATCAAGAGTAAGGTTGTTGGAGATTGCATTAAATGCTTCAAAACATATTGCAAGCACTCCCCACTGCATTGATACCGCTGCAAAATTCTTTATGAAGCTTATACCTGTTGAACGTGCCTGAGAGTTTACCAGTGTTGACAGCGCAACAGGCGAAATTGCCGTAAGAATTGCCGTTTCAAACACTACACCCAGCATTGTTATGACAATCAGCGAATACATAACGAACATAAGAATTATCAATATCAGCAAGATAAAGCTCATACAGATATAATTTATGTCCAGTGTTCCCGGGTCTATTGTACCTGCCGTTGCCGCTGTTCCGAAGGACGAGCTTATGCTTGAAAATGCGGACGAAAAATCCACATTCTGTTTCAAAAGTCCCGACACCGCCCCGACTATGTTATCCACGTTCTGAACGATAAGAGCGCTGACAACCAGCTTCATTGCAATTCTTATTGCACCCTCAATTCCTCCGTGAAAGTCAATATTCGCACAATATGTGAAGGCTTCCATACAGAAAAACAGCGTCAGCAGTGCTGTTCCCGCTGCTTCAAAAACGTTAATGGCCGTACCGCAGTTTGATATGACATCAAATCCCGCAACGGTCTGGATAACGTTTGCAAATCCGTCAGCTTCCGTCTGTAAAAGTTCCTGTGCTTCGGTAAAGGCAGTTTCCCAGAAGCTCGGCTCCGCCATACTCATTCCTCCTCCCTCCATAACAGAAGCCGACATTCAGCCGACCTCTGCCATTGGAATATTTATTCTGTCCGCAGTTCATCAGCTGCCGAGGGAAATTGTGGAAGGAACGATCGCACCCACAGCAGCAATAATCGCACCGCCGATAAGTGTCTGGAAGCCTCTTGTCTTACCGTCGGCGTTGTCATCCTTGAAGCCAACGCCTGTCTGAATACCACCAACTACGGCAACAAGCGAACCAAGACCTATAACACCCGGACCGAGAATGCCCATAATAGCATCAATCATGCCCTGTGCATCTGCACCCTCCGCACTTGCAGTAACGGTGCAGGCGGACATTGCCATAGGCAAAACAAGTGCCGCTCTGCCAAGTCTTGTGTTCATAGCCTTGCCCGTAACATTTGCTGCCGCAAGCATTGCCCTTGCACCCATTTCATTAACCTTGTCATGAGCGCTTGCGATCCTGTTTTTGATGTTCATTTTGAACTCCTCCTTAAAATGTTTTTAAAGTAATTTATATTAACAAGCGTACTCGGATTTTCACGCACATTTTCATTACTTCTCTGCCGAATCCGAGTCCGCATTGGCAACAAAAAAAGTGCTGTAAAGCCACATAATGCAGCCTTATAGCACTGTTTCGCTGTTCCACACCGCTGATTTGGTGTGTCGTTATTCTGTTTTCTTTTCTGGTCGATAAACGACCTTCTTTTTCATCTCATAGATGATGTATCCGTCCTTTCGGGGCTGCAGGACAATTTCAGAATTTTTCTTCATCAGTTCATCTATGATTCGTTTATGCTCGTCCGTAAGCATCTTTTCCCTTCCTTTCCATAGTAATGATAATATATATTAGGCTTTGTTTTGCGGAGCATATTTTTGTAGGCTGTCTGCTCCTTGATGTATTCCTCCTTAGTCTTGAAAAACGGACAGTTTACTGCGATTCGTTCATTCAAAGCAATACAGCCTTCCTCTCTGCCGTTATCAGCAAAACAGCCTGCACAATTGTTATTCATATTGCATTTTTCACCTTCTCATTTATTTAACGGTAAATATACCGGTGCAGCTTTTGAATTGTTCACAGATTTCATAGGGAATATCTGCCATAATTTCTTCCTCCGTGACCTGTGTTTCTTCCTCTGAAAATACACATCTGACCTCAACGATATTATCCTCGTTTGCAACTCCCGTGCTGATAAAATCATCAAGAACAATATATTCCGTTTCAGGAACGGTGAATATCTTGTTTTCAAGGATAAATATGTGGGGATTATCAAGCTCATTCTGTCCCTCTGAGGGTTTCCAACGTTCGCCCAATTCATCATATCTCGGGTGATTGGTTATATCAAATTTATGGGTAAAAAACGGCGGCAGTCCACGCACCATTACAATGCAGTCATTGTTATCCATTGCAGAAAGTTCGTCAATGGTAGCAAGTTCTCTGCCGAGAATTGCATTATTATACGATGAACTTCCCTGTTTGCCCTTAGTCTGATTTATGCTCTGCTGGTCGATAGTTTCCTTACCAAGCTCCTTTGAAATATATTCATTGGTGAACTGGTCCTTACCGCCCAGATATATCATAGTGTCGCAGTTTCCGCCGTATTCCTCCCAACCTTCCTTATACATCTTTTTCAGCTGCGAGAGGTTTTGCAGGATAATTTGTATCGATATTTCAAACTTTCGGCAGGTGGCAAGAATCTTGTCTATTCCCGGGATTTTTCCGAGATTGGCAAACTCGTCAAGCACAAATCTGACATGGACAGGCAGCCTTCCTTTATACAAATTTATTGCTCTGTCGTAAAGAGTATCGAATAACTGAGTATACATCATTGCAGCAAGAAAGTTATATGTGGTATCGGATGATGGAATAACGATAAACAATGCTGTGTATTCGTCCCCCACTTCTTCAAGATGAATATTATCCGTTGCCGTAAGATTGCGAACATCGGGAAGCTTGAAATACTGGAGCTTTGTAGTTGTGGAAATCAAAATACTTTGCATTGTTTTACCGGCAGCCTGCTTGAATTCCTCATAATACTGCACCGATAATGCCTTTGGGTCTGCTTCCTTCCGCAAGTCAAAAATGAAATCAAGCTCGGATTTTTCTTCCTCCTTGCCCTCAATAACCTTTGCCTTGTGGATAAGGTCAAGTACGCCTGCGAAATTCTGCTCTTCCTCCGTGCCTGTTTCAATAAGGAGAAAGCACAGCGATGACAGCAGCAGCCTTGTTGCATCGTCCCAGAAGGAATCTCCGCCGCTTGCGCCCTCCTCCTTTGTATTCATCATAAACACGTTAATCATCTTTATTACGTTATTGGGATTGATTTCACCGTTGTAGTCACGAAGATAATGAAAAGGATTGTAATTTGAGCTGTGTTTCATATCGTTAAGATTGAAAATCTTTATCTTGTAACCGTGATTTATGAGCATCTGCCCACAAGCCTGTGCAAGCTCACCGGAAGGGTCGGTTACTATGTATGAGGTGTTGCACATCATAAGGTTAGGCTTTACGAAAAATCTTGATTTACCTGTACCCGAGCCGCCCAGAACAAGCTGATTAAGATTTAGCATAGGCTTTATTTTCGCCGTTTCCTTGCTCTGCAAAACAATATTCTGAACAGATACCTTAATATTTGTATCGTGATTTTCCTTAGGCTTTTCCTTTTTCGGTCTTGATTTTTTCGAGCTTTTCTTCTGTTTCTTTACACTTATTTCCGCTTCATTTCTGTCACGCTTTTTCCTGTCAAGTACAAGCATAACATCGGAAGCACATATAACATTGTTGTAAAAATCATTGGTATCGGAAATAATATCCTTCTCCGCTTTCTTTCCCCATCGTGCCGAACCGTGCTCAACACCCTTTCGGTGATAACGCTTACCGTCACCCATAAGGACATATACAATTACGATAAGGCTTGCGAAAAAGCCGATAACCGTAGCTTTTGCAGCCATTCCGCCCTGTATCAAGGCTTCAAACATTCCGCTTATTGTTGCCTCTCCCAGATATTCCTCCGAATTGGATAATAGTTCAAATATCTGTATCCGGCCGTTATCCGCTGCGGACAGATCAAGCAAGTATCCCAGGAATATTACCATAGGCAGCGCTATTAAGCAGCCGATTACAACGGCATAAAAATATGGGGAAATCTTCTTTTCGGGAGCACCCATATTAGCCATACATCATCGCTCCTGTCCCTTGGATTTGAGATTTTCCAATACCTTGCCACCGCTCCCCTTTGCCTTTTCAAACAGATTTTTTGCATTATCCTTTAGCTTTGAAAGCGGCTGCTTTTCGGTATGGTTAAGCTCATTTTCCGTCTTATCAAAGGACTTGCGAATATCATCAATAGCCTTATTGGAAATTCCCATTGCCGACAGCTTTTCAGTATCAAGTTTATCGAATGGCATCATAGCAGTCTGATTGTTGCAGCCAACCTCGATATATTTGCTTGTGACCTGTGAAACGTAAACATCCTTATCAAAAATTTTGGGCTCGCAGGTCTTGACAATTTCATCGGAAACAAGCTGCTTCATAACCACTGCTGCCGACAGATCATCTACAATATCAAAATTATCGTGGAGAGCCTTTTCTACATCAGCAAGACTGCTGCCCTTATCAACAGACATATATTTGTATGATTCCTCGCTTTCTCTGACAAGCATCATACAATCGCCCGATTTACAATAACCGCAGTCGGAAAGCTCGGCGTTTTGAGTATCGAATGGAGTGATCGTCAGCTTTTGATTTTCCTTTTCTTCCTTTATTTCGGAAACATCTCCCTCTTTGCAACTTCGGACAATTTTATCCGCAATTTCCTTTGCAGACATTTCTGAATATCCCATCTGCGACAGTGCTGCCTGAACTTCCTTAACGGGCATTACGGGGATAACCGCAAAACTGTTTGTGTTATTATCCATTACGCAGCATTTTGCACCGGGATCCTTGGGCAATTCTCCTGTAAGATTTGCCTTTCCCACAATTGTCTGTGAAAGCTGTGACTGTGCAAGATATTCTCCTATATTAGGAATATCCGCATAAACAATTTCCGTCTTTTCCTTTGAAAAATTGAATATTTCCTTCTGCGGCTCGGTAAGCTTTTTATTTATATCCTCTAAAAGCATATCCGCAGTTCTGCCTGTGATATTATGCTCCTTGAGAATGCTTTTCATATTTTCGGCACTGTCAAGCTTCATGCTGATAATCTCGTTCTTTTCGGCGTGGAAAAGATTCACACGCTCCATACCCTGACCGTGCTCATATATTTTTGTGTGCTTTTTCGCATGAGGATGACGAGTGTTATATGATTTTGCAAGCTCCGCACCGCTTCTCTCCTGCTTGATATTTCCTGAACTATCATAAATAGAATAGCTCTTGGGCATATCCAGCGTGGTTTTCAAAGATTTACCGCCGTTTATGGTCTCCATATCGGATTTATCCAGGCGAAGATAATCCTTGCCCGATGTATTTGGGATTCTTACGAAATACGTTTTATCATCGGAAAGCTCTGGGATAACCAGCTTGTTTATATCCATTGAAATGGTGTTATCCGTAACATCAATGGTGAATTTTTCGCTGTCGGAAAGTGACTGCTCATACTCGGACAGTGCGTTTTCAATGCTTTCGGCAATATCGTTATTGTAAGAACTTGTCAACATAGAAAAAATATGGTATAATAAAAGCTATGAGATACACA
>CALANW010000120.1 GCA_937926145.1 uncultured Ruminococcus sp.
ATTCAATATTGACACAATACCAGCAATATAATATAATTATGCTGAAAGGTGGGATAAAATGAAGAGGATACTAATCGTTGAAGATGACCGAGCGCTTTCGGCAGGATTATGCAGGGCGCTGAACAGCGATGATACGGTAACGGAAGCCGCCGAAAATCTGAAAGCTGCAAGGTCTGTGCTTGCGGCGCACAGCTTTTCATTGGTGATACTCGACATTAACCTGCCAGACGGGAACGGGTTTGATTTTCTTTCTTTTCTGAAAAAAGAATACGGTTATCCCGTGATAATCCTTACGGCGAACGACCTTGAATCGGATATCGTTTCGGGGCTTGAATCGGGCGCTGACGATTACATAACCAAGCCGTTCAGCCTTGCGGTGCTTCGTGCGAGGGTGAACACTCAGCTTCGCAGAGCGGAAAGCTGCGGAAACGGAAAATACATCTGCGGAGAGTATGTTTTCGACTTTGACCGTATGCTTTTTACCGTGAACGGCGTTCAGACCGACCTCAGCGTGACGGAACAGAAGCTTCTGCGTATCCTTACCGATAATGCAGACATAACGCTCTCCCGTGAAAAGCTTATCGACCGAATATGGACAGACGGAGCGGAATATGTTGACGAAAATGCGCTCTCCGTGGCGGTGAACCGTCTGCGGAGCAAGCTTGGTGCGCAGAAAAGGATAAAGACCGTTTACGGTATCGGTTATATGTGGGCGGAAGAAAATGAATGAGCAGATTTTAGTCATTATCGCTTTGATATGCATTGTCACGGCGGTGACTGCAATTATAATTTACCGTCGGCGAACCGTAAAAATTATCCGTTCGCTCGACAAGATGATAGACAAAGCCATAAACGGAACTTTTACCGAGGAAAATATTGACGAAAGTATGCTTTCTTCGGTCGAAGCCAAGCTTGCGGGGTATCTTTCGGCTTCGGAGCTTTCGGCAAAGAATGTTGCGGCTGAAAAGGAATGGATAAAGGAACTCATCTCCGATATTTCGCATCAGACAAAAACGCCTATCGCGAATATCCTGCTTTACACCGACCTTTTAAAGGAGCAGGAGCTTAATGAGCAGGCTCGAACGTGTGTGGAGGAAACGGCGGCTCAGGCGGAAAAGCTTTCGTTCCTCATAATCACGCTGGTAAAGCTTTCACGGCTCGAAACGGGAGTTTTCACGCTGTCGCCAACAAAGGACGGACTTATGCCGATGCTTGAAAAAATATATCGTCAGTATTTGCCCAAGGCGGAGGAAAAGGGACTTCGCCTCACCTTAGAGCCAACGGAAGCGCAGGCTGTTTTTGATGAAAAATGGTGTTCCGAAGCTATCGGCAACATTGTTGACAATGCGATAAAATACACTGACAGCGGCTTTGTGACGATAAGCGTTAAGGAATATGAAATGTTCTGCTCGGTCGTAATTTCCGACAGCGGACAAGGCATAGCCGAGGAAGAGCAGGGCAGGATATTCACACGCTTTTACCGCTCCCCGTCCGTGTCGCAAAAGGACGGCATCGGTGTTGGTCTGTACCTTGCAAGGGAGATAGTTAACGGCTGCGACGGATATATCAAAGTATCTTCCGAGATAAACAAGGGTACGACGTTTTCTGTATTTTTTCAGCGGTAATACTAAACGCCAAAAAAATAAAGAAAAAATCTGCGCCGAAATCCAATATATTCGAGATTGTCGGCTTGATTTTTTCTAAATTTTAAATGGTGTTTTGTATAATTCTTTCAAAACTGTTAGAATTGTTTTTTCGGGGAAAGAATTGAGAAAGATTTGTGTGTTATGATCTGTATTGTAGGAAAAAATTCCTGCAATACAGATTTTTTTGGAGGTACTATATGACAGTATTATCAACGACCGATCTGCGCAAGACCTATGGCAGCGGTGAAAATGCAGTCCACGCACTGGACGGGATAGACCTTTCGATAGAGCGCGGAGAATTTGCCGCTATTGTCGGCACATCGGGCAGCGGCAAATCCACTCTGCTCCACATGCTCGGCGGCTTGGACAGACCGACTTCGGGCAAGGTCGAAGTTGACGGCAAGGACATTTTCTCGCTTTCGGACGAGAAGCTTACCATATTCCGCAGAAGAAAAATAGGCTTTGTTTTTCAGAATTACAACCTTGTTCCCGTGCTGAATGTTTACGAGAACATCGTTCTCCCCGTTCAGCTTGACGGCGGAACGCCCGATGAAAAATACATCAGCGGCGTTATCGAAACGCTCGGACTTGCGAACAAGCTTCAAAATCTCCCCAACAATCTTTCTGGCGGTCAGCAGCAGAGAGTTGCCATTGCCCGTGCGCTCGCTTCAAAGCCTGCGATAATCCTCGCTGACGAGCCTACGGGAAACCTCGACAGCAAGACCTCGCAGGACGTTCTCGGACTTCTCAAAATAACGAGCCAAAAATTTTCGCAGACAATGGTAATGATAACCCACAACGAAGAAATTGCGCAGCTTGCGGACAGAATAATCCGCATTGAGGACGGCAGGATAGTGACAAGGAGCGGAGAATGATGAACGTTTCAAACGGAAAATGCATACGCCGCTTAAGTATGAGAAGCCTTAAAGCCGCAAAGCAGAGGAACATCATCGCGATCATTTCCATTGCGCTCACAACAATAATGTTCACCTCTCTTTTGACAATAGTAATGTCGATAGTAAACGGATTTGAGCAGTCGAATTTCCGTCAGATTGGCGGATATGCCCACGGCGGCTTCAAATATCTTACGGAAGAACAGGTCGACGAGCTGAAAGACGACCCTCTTATCAAGGAATACGCGATACGCCGCTTTGTGGGTATGCCAAAAGACGTGCCTTTCAACAAGGATCAGGTCGAGATAAGCTACTGCGATAAAAATGCCGCAAAGTGGCTGTTCTGCACACCCGAGGAGGGTCGTCTGCCTGCGGAAAATACTAACGAAGCCGCCGCTGACGACAAGGTTCTTTCGCTCCTCGGAATTGAGCCGAAGATAGGCACGGAATTCACCGTCACATTTATGGTTGACGGCAAAGAAACCACTGAAAACTTCACCCTCTGCGGTCGCTGGAAGCACGATGATGCGGCTGTTGCAAGCAATGTCCTTATTCCCGAGAGCCGTGCGGAGGAAATATTCGCAAAGCTTGGCACAACGGGCGATGACGGTATGACGGGCAGTTACAATATGGACGTTATGCTGAAAAGCAAGGCTCATATCGAGGAGGATTTAAATGATATTCTTGCGCGGCACGGCTATCAAAGCCAAGAGCAGGGCGATAACTATATTGCGATAGGCGTGAACTGGGGATATGTTTCGGCCCAGCTCTCGCAGAATATAGATGCCTCTGCCATACTTGCAATAGCGGCGGCACTTGTGCTGATAATTTTTACGGGATATCTCATAATCTACAACGTGTTCAACATCTCCGTTTCAAATGATATCCACCGCTATGGTCTGCTGAAAACGATAGGCACAACAGGTCGGCAGATAAAACGCATGGTGTATATTGAAGCTTTGACCCTTTCGGCAGTCGGCATACCGTCTGGACTTATACTCGGCAGGATATGCGGCTCTGTGCTTACGCCCGTTGTTATGAAACAGCTCAACGGCGTTGGCGAAGCGGTTTCGGCAAGTCCCGTAATTTTCGCAGGTGCGGCTCTTTTCTCGCTTGCAACAGTGTTCATATCATGTATGAAGCCTGCCAAAACAGCTTCAAAGGTTTCCCCTATCGAAGCTATCCGATACACCGAGGGCGGCGACATAAAAAGAACTGTCCGAAAATCAAAAAAGGGTGCATCTCTGCTTGGAATGGCGGCTGCAAATCTCGGCAGGAGCAGGAGCAAGACCGCTGTAACAATAGCTTCGATGTCATTGTCGGTCGTGCTTCTCTGCGTGACATTTATTTTCACGAACGGCTTTGATATGGACAAATATATTTCCGACAGGGCACTTGCCGATTACATCGTTGCGGACGCTTCGTATTTCCGTTTTGACCCGTCGGGAGCGGCGCTTTCGGAAGATACTGTCGGATATATCGCGTCCAACATCGATATAACGGACGGCGGTCGGACATACCGCACGGCAAACGTCGTTTATGAATATGTGACGGAAGAATGGTACAGACAGCAAATGGGGCGCTGGAACGATGAGGAAACCTTGAACAGCTTGGTCGAGCGCACCGAAAGGGTCAGCGGACTTTTACAGAGCGACGCCAATATTTACGGAATGGAGCAGTTCTGTCTTGACAGGCTGAATGTTTTCGAGGGTGGTATCTCGAAGCTCGGCGAGGGCAATTATATTGCGGCGGTGTATTCAGCCGATGATTACGGAAAAATAAATGAGGACAGCCATTGGGCAAAAATCGGCGACAAGGTAAAGCTTCGCTATGTTTCCGAGCTTGAATATTACAATCCCGAAACGGGAGAGGTCTACACGGGTGAAATTCCAGATAATGCGCCGTTTTCGTATCGCCCAAAGGAGTACAGGGAGATTGAATATGAGGTTGCGGCACTGGTCGATGTTCCGCACAATCTCAGCTACCGCTATTACGGTGCAGATCAGTTCGTTCTCAGTGCAGAGCAGTTCAAGGCAGACAGCGGAACTGCGGAGATAATGTATTACGCCTTTGATGTTCCCGATGATACAGACGAAAAGTGCGAGGAATTTATGTCTGAACTTACGCAGAAAACGATGCCCGAACTTGACTATGAGAGCAAGACGACTTACAAAGCGGAGTTCGACGGTTTCCGCAATATGTTTGTTATTATGGGCAGTGCGCTGAGCTTCATCACGGGACTTGTCGGCATACTGAATTTTCTCAATGCCGTACTGACGGGCATATTTGCAAGACAGCGCGAGTTTGCGATGCTCCAATCAGTCGGAATGACTGGAAAACAGCTGAAAAAAATGCTCGTTTATGAGGGACTTTTCTATGCGCTCGGAGCGGCTGTTTCAGCGCTTCTGCTCAGCCTGATCTTCAGTCCGCTCATTGCAGGACTGCTTGAGAGTATGTTCTGGTTTTTCAGCTACAAATTCACTGTCCTGCCAATAGTTATCACCGTGCCATTCTTCACGGTGCTTGGCATTGTTCTGCCGCTGATAACGTACGGTTTTGCTTCAAAAAAATCGATAGTTGAAAGACTTAGGGAAAGTGATTGATGCTAAGGAAACGCTGATTAATACGTTTTTTCCATTTTTCAAAATGTCCTCAAAGATGCAAACTCGTACATTTTTCAAAATGGCAAAACGAACGCTTCGCTTTAATCAGCGATTTCCTAAGCTTGAAATCCCGACAGAAATGTGCTAAAATATATCCATACTTATGAAAGGCGGCAAGCACTATGCGCATAGCTCTGATACAGATGTCCAACTCGGGAAATATTGATCTGAACCTTGAAAAGAGTATCCGCTCGATAAAAACAGCGGCGGAACACGGTGCGGAGCTTGTTTTGTTTCCCGAAGTTCAGCTGACGGAATTCTTTCCGCAGTATCCGAAGCAGGACGTAAAACGATACGAAACCACACTTGATTCCGCGACAGTAAAGTCATTCTGCGATGCCTGCCGCGAGAATGGCATTATGGCAGTGCCTAATATTTATCTTAACGAAAACGGCAAAGCTTACGATGCAAGTATCCTTATCGGAAAGGACGGCTCGGTCAAGGGCATACAGAAAATGGTGCACATTGCGCAGGCTGATAAATTTTTCGAGCAGGATTATTACACTCCGTCCGATGACGGGTTCAAGGTTTTTGAAACGGAGTTCGGCAGGATAGGCATTGTTGTCTGCTTCGACAGGCACTATCCCGAAAGTATCCGCACCGAAGCTTTAATGGGCGCTGACCTTATACTTATCCCGACCGTGAACACGAAAGCTGAGCCGCCCGAGATGTTCGAGTGGGAGCTTCGGGTGCAGGCGTTCCAGAACAGCGTTGCGATAGCGATGTGCAACCGTGTCGGCACGGAGGGCGAAATGGATTTTTCGGGCGAATCGATAGTTGTCGGCGCGAACGGTGAGGTCATAGCAAAGGCTTCTGACAAAGAAGAGGTACTTTATGCCGAAATTGACTTGAAACGCTCGGCGGAGATCAGAAACAGCCGACCTTATACTCAACTGGGAAGAACGGAATTTTACATATAGGTTTTTTTACAGGGGGAAATTTAATGATAAAAATAGATTTTGATGTAATTTTCGATGATGAAGTTCCCCAAAAAGATATTCCAATTGAATATGATGACGTACTCTATGGAGATATACTCATCAGAGTAAATGATTCAGTATACAGCCACAAAGAAACAGTGGTTTGCAATTGGATGAATAACCTTATCAGGACAATTATACATTTAAAATGCAGCTCCGGCTATGTTATCAAGGAACCCGAAAACTATTGGGATCATATTAAATTTGAAAAAAGGGGTCTGAAATTATCAATAACATATTTAAGTAATAACAAGGAAGTATGGAATGAAGAAATAGAATATTCCGACTTTGAAAGAGAAGTTGTCAATACTGCAAATGAACTTATTGAAAGACTATGTGATCTTGACATCAGATTTAGATCAAGCACGGTGGTTATGACATTCAATGATCTTTTAAATCAAATTCCGCTCAACAGACCGATATAACCGTCATCGTAAAAGCGAACAGAAATTATTTTTAAGAAACTAAAAAAAGTGTTTCCGAAGTACACGAACCTCGGAAACACTTTTTATTATTCGCCCTCGTAGGTAACTATCGAACGGACGTCGTATTTTTGGAGCTTTTCCCTGCCCTTTAAGTCTGTAAGCTCGATAAGGCAGACTATTCTTACGACCTCTGCGCCGAGCTGTTCAACAAGCTTTGCCGCCGCTTCAAGAGTTCCGCCCGTTGCGATAAGATCATCGATGATAACGACTTTATCACCTTTTTTCAGTGAGTCGGTGTGGATCTCGACCTCGGCTTTTCCGTATTCGAGTTCATACTCTTCGGAAACCGTCGCTCTTGGGAGCTTGCCCTTTTTACGAACGGGAACAAAGCTCTTTTTCTTCGCATAAGCAACGGGTGCGCCGAACAGAAAGCCTCTCGCTTCAAGTCCGAGGACAGCGTCAAACTCAATATCGTCAAGCTGTTTCAGCATTTCATCTACAGCCGCCGAGAAGCCCTCTCCGCTCTGCAAAAGTGACGTTACATCGCGGAAAATTATTCCTTTTGCAGGGAAATCGGGGATATTCGTTATATATTTTTTAAGTTCTTCCAATTCAGACCCTCCCGTACATTAAAGGAATACATATTTCAGCACGAACAATACCGCAAGCACATACATAAGCGGATTTATCTGCTTTGCTTTGCCGCAGACGAGGTTGATAACAACATAAGAGATGATGCCGATCGCGATACCCTCGGAAATGCTATAGAAAAGCGGCATTGCGAGGATACAGAGGTATGCGGGGATAGCCGTTGTGAAGTTGGTTTCGTCCATTTTAAGCTCCGTAATTGTGGAGAACATAAGGAATCCTACAATGATAAGTGCAGGAGCGGTAGCAAAGGACGGGATAGCGATAAAAATAGGTGCGAGGAACATTGAAAGCAGGAAAAGCACCGAAGTTGTGAGCGCTGTAAGACCCGTTCTGCCGCCTGCCGCAACGCCTGCCGAAGATTCTACGAAAGTTGTAGTTGTGGAAGTACCGAGAACTGCGCCTGCCGATGTTGCAACTGCGTCAGCCATAAGCGCAGGCTTTATTGCAGGAAGTTTGCCGTCCTTGTCGAGCATATTTGCCTTTGTGCTTACGCCGATTATCGTTCCGAGTGTATCGAAAAGGTCAACGAAGAGGAACGAGAATACAACTGCGATGAAGTTGAAGATACCTACCGAGCTGAAATCAACATTGAAGCACTGTCCGAATGTTTCACCGAGCTTGGAGAAATCGGTCATTGCGAATGTAGGGAACAGTGAGAAATAGCTTACACCGTCGGGAACGTAAATACCGATAAGCTGGCATATCATTCCGAGTATCCAAGTTCCGAAAACGCCGATAAGTATTGAACCCTTGACTTTTTTGATATAAAGCACAGCTGTTATCATCAGACCAATAACGGAAAGCAGTGCGCATATACCCGAAGTCGTGAAGTTTTCACGGAAATCAACGAGCGATACGAGTGTTGCCGAATCCACGGCAAGTCCTGCATTCTGCAAGCCGATGAATGCGATAAAAAGACCTATTCCGACCGATACCGCGCGTTTCAACTGCAAAGGAATACAGTTGAAAATGCTCTCACGGACTTTCGTAAGCGAAAGCACGATGAAGATAACGCCCTCGATAAATACCGCGAGCAATGCGACCTGCCACGGATAACCCATGATTCCGCAGACCGTGTATGCGAAGTAGGCGTTAAGACCCATTCCTGCCGAAAGCGCAAACGGAAGATTAGCCGCGAACGCCATAATGAGCGTTCCGAGGAAAGACGCAAGGCAGGTCGCAAGCAATACAGCCGTGCTGTCCATTCCTGCCGCAGACAGAATGTTCGGGTTGACCGCAAGGATATACGCCATTGTTACAAAGGTCGTAATACCTGCCGCGATCTCTGTTTTGACCGTGGTGTTGTTTTCTTTTAGTTTGAAAAGTTTTTCAAACATTGTTTTCACTCCTTATTTTTCGGCAGAAATTCTCCCTCAAATTTTGCCGTTCTTATGATATAATTATACATCATAATCACGCCGTTAGTCAACAAAATAGCTCACGCTTCGGCATAATGCGGAAAAAGTTCATCATTGCTTTAAACAATGCTCACAAACGCTGCTTTAACGCAGTGCTTTAATGCACTATTGACAGAACTCAAAAAAAGGTATAAAATTAAAATATATGGAGGTTAAGTTCAGAAAATGGGTGAACCAAATTGCCAAGGACTACACCATAAAAGGGTGGGTAATGGACGATAAAAAAAATATAAATGTAAAGAAATAAGGAAGAAAAATGAGCAAAAAAGAATTAATTAAAAGGTATATCGTTTTTATTTTGGGGCTGTTCTTTTCGGGAATAGGCGTTGCATTCACAAAGCACGGCGACTTGGGCGTTTCCCCCATATCATCGGTCGCAAATGTTATGAGCCTTAAATTTTCGGCTTTGAGTCTCGGAAACTGGCTCATTATCTGGAACTGCGTACTTATTGCGGCGCAGGTCATTATTTTGCGCAAAGATTTCAAGCTTTATCAGTTTTTGCAGATACCGCTGTCGTTTCTGTTCGGCTGGTTCACTGATATCGGTATGAAGATAGTTTCGTTCATACCGGTAAATAACTACCAGACAAAACTGCTTATGATCGTTATAGGCACTGTTATCCTTGCATTCGGTATCTCGCTTACAGTTATTGCGAACGTTATAATGAACTCGGGCGAAGCTTTGGTAAAGGCAGTTTCGGACAAGACGCACTTTGAATTTGGTTATGTTAAGATCGCTCTTGACGTTTTTTACGTTATTATGGCGGTAATTATTTCGCTCATATTCTTTGACGGAAAGATAGTCGGAACAAGAGAGGGAACGGTCATCTCTGCGCTCTGCACGGGTCTTGTCATAAAGTTTATAACAAAGCTTATCCGTCCGTTCGTTACGAAAATACTTGAGGACAGGAGCGCCGACAATGAGCAAATACGAACCGCTGTGGAAATGGATAACTGCGAATAAATACGATGATTTCACTCTGACCTTAGCCGAGATAGAAAGCATTACGGGTCTGCCGATAGACCACTCATTTCTTATACTAATTTTTAAACTGAAAGTGTACAAAAAATCAAGCAAAAGCTCGAATA
>CALANW010000121.1 GCA_937926145.1 uncultured Ruminococcus sp.
GTGGCAGGGGTCAAGGGGGCAGCGCCACCTTGTCGCTTCCGCAGAAGCGAAATACTCTAAACTAACAGCTACAAGCTTGCCGCAAAAGCGTAATTACCAACAAATCAAAAGGCGCAATTCACACAAAAAAGGAAAAACAGAAAATGAGAAATCAGTTTCGTAAACCTAAAAAAGTGAATTGCGCCAAATTCTATTTTCCTAAAGCAACTATCCTCGGCAAGTAAATGCGCAGAGCGAAGCGATAAGCATTTCAAGCCGACAACGTTTGAGCGGCGGTGAAATATGAATGTTAACCTACATAAAGTAGTTCAATATCCAACAGCACAGTCAATAACTAAACATACACGTTTTAAAAAGAAATATACGACCCATAGTTTCGTGGGGTTCTGAGCAAAGGGCAAACCAATAAGAGGGAGAGGGGCACTCTGTAACCTACGGACGCGAGCCGTCCCCCTCTCCCTCTTGACGGTTTACCTAAGTGTATTTATACACTTTTGCACATCCCTTTCCCTTATCTCCCTCTCCTCAGGCTAAGACTACATATACCTTTAAGTTTATATTTCCGCTTAAATTTATTAATGTTTAGCTACATCTGCTGAATATAGATATTGGAAGTTTGAGTTCTGTTCTGCTCTTGTTCGGTTGAATAAAGATAATTTAGATAAACAAATTTTGATTTGATCTTTTTCATAAATATGAGGTTTTATTATTTGAGATACAGTAGATGTGTACTTCGTATTTTAACAACTGGATATTCGTCATTTAATCGAATTCTGTAAAATACAGCATTTCCGCAGGATAGAAAACCGTTCCCTACAAAATTCTAAGGTTTATCCTATTTTTTACCCTTAGTAAAATTTAATATATAAATTACTGTAAGTCTTTGAATAAAACCCAAATTTCCGTCAATCATCAGATAAAAAGCAATTGAACGAAAGGACGGAATTTTATGGATAACAGCAGGCTTTATTTTTCGGACGAGGGGATATTGTCATCGGGCGGAAATATCACGGCGGACGATGCGGCTCGGCTCGGCAGGGCGGCTCCATTTTTATCGGGCGGCATTGTTGTTGGGATAAAGGCTTCGCCGAGGACGGAGATGCTGGCGATGTCGTTCTGTGCGGCGGTGCTCGAATGCGGAGCGGATATTTTCTTTGCGGGAGATATTTCTCTGCCCGAGCTTTTCTTTATGTCGAAGCAGGCGGTCGGGGACTGCGCTGTTGTTTACATCAGTTCGGTTTTTTATCCGTCGTTCCGTTTCTTCCGCAGAGGGGGAGGGGAGCTTTCTTTTGCTGAAGAAAAGCTGTTTGAAGAGAATCTTTTAAAAAATGATGCAAAAAGAGGACGTGTAGGAAAATTCTCTGACATTTCATCGCTTCGCTGTCTTTATGTTTCACATCTGAAAGGTCTTGCGAATTTTGGTGACGGCGACTTTCCTTACTCGGTCGTTATAAACAGTCCGTCGGAGCGTATCAGAACGCTCTGCAGTGAGGTAATACCGCGGTTTGAGGGCAGTGAAGCATTGGCCTTTCATCTGAACGAAGGCGGTGTAAAAGTTACTGCCTTTACAGAGTCAACGGGGTACATTCAGTGCGGAAAGCTTCTTATGCTTGCTTTGAAATATCGGCTTGAAGAATTAAAAAATTCAGACGGGAAGATTTTTAAGATACCGACTGAATTTCCGAGCTTTGCGGAGAATATAGCGGCAGGATATGGGGTGAAAATCGAGCGTTCGGACACGGCTGAACTCGATTTTTACAATGATAAAATTATCCTTGTTGTAGAAATTTTAAAAATTATACAGAAAACAGGTCAAAAAATGGGCGTTTTATGCGCCGGTTTGCCCGAATACGCGGAGCTTGACCGTTATGTTCCGATTGAAAAGGAAAGCTGCGAAGAGAGGATAAAGTCACTTTGCAGTGAGTATAAAAATGGTAAAAACTACGATTTGTATAAAGATTTCAGCGGCGGGGTGACAATAAGTGACGGTTTGGGGAAGATATCGGTCACGCCGATACGCTCGGGAAAAGGCATAATGCTTCATGCGGAGAGCAGAAAAATGGAAGCGGCGGCTGAACTCTGCAATTTTTATGAAAATATTCTTCGCGGTAAGGGTTATTTTCGTGAAAAGATATAAATATGAAAAGCTTGTATGGCAGTTTTTTATGTAAATGAGCGGAAAATCAAATTTTTCGTAAAAATTGAAAAAAACACTTGACATCGCGGTATGAAATGAAATATAATAATAAATTGATAGGGTATCTAAGGAAACGCCAATCAATACATTTCTGTCGTTTTTCAAAATGCACTCAAAGACGGCAGCTCGTTCATTTCTCAAAACGACGAAATGAACGCTTCGCTTCGCTTTGATTTGCTTTTTCCTAACTCTGTTAGATATCTTTATGAATATGTCCTTTCGGCAGAACTGCTTCGGCGTTTTTTTCTGCGTCGGACAAGGGCTGCCTAATTATCGAAATAAAAGGAGGAGTTAAACAATGAAAAGAACATACCAGCCTAAGAAGCTTCACAGAAAAAAAGAACACGGCTTCATGAAGAGAATGGCAACAAGAAACGGTCGTAAAGTATTGGCAAGAAGACGTGCTAAGGGCAGAAAAAGACTCTCTTACTAATCATCAATGAATATAAAGGGGGCAAAAGGATTCTTTCTGCCCCTTTGTATGAGTCTGAGCTTAAACGGACCGCAATCGGGTATGCCCCTTTTGTGGTCTTTTTTCTTTTAAATCAAAGTATCGGCGGTTTTTATGATCTATACTATTAAAATGAAAGAGAATAAGGAGTTTCTGAATCTTTTCAAGAGGGGAAACTATGTCTGCGGAAGAGCCTGCGTTGTTTATTTTCGCAAGAACGGCACTCCACAGAACAAGCTTGGCATCTCGACGGGAAAGAAAACAGGAAACGCTGTTGTAAGAAGCCGCTGCCGCAGGATAATCCGTCAGGCTTACCGCGAGAACGAGCAGCTTATCCCGAGGGGATACAACATCGTTGTCGTTTCAAGAGAGGGCTGCGGTGACTGCAAATCGACCGATATAAGCAGGTTTTTCAGGACAAGGCTCATTCCTGCGATGAATGACCCGAACCCGAAGAAACGCAATAAAAACTCTAAAAATAATAAACAGACAGATAAAAATAAATAATTTATTACTGTTTGTATATTACTATTTGTTATATGAAATATATTTTATCACTGTTGGTAAAATTTTATCGTAAAATAATATCTCCTTTGAAGCCGCCATGCTGCAAGTATTACCCGACGTGTTCGACGTATGCGCTTGAAGCTTTGCAGAAGCACGGAGCGGCTAAGGGTACGGTTCTTGCCGTATGGAGGCTGCTGCGATGCAATCCTTACAGCAACGGCGGTGTGGACAAAGTACCCGATAAATTCTTCCTTTACACCCTCAAAAGCCGCGCAAAGCGTGAGGAAAGGGAGAATAACAAGCAATAACTGCTTGTATAAATTTGAATATAATTACTTTATGTATTTTATATATAGAAATCTTTTCTTGGAATTTTGGAGGTAAAAATGGGCATAATCAGCAGAATCATCGGTTATCCGCTCGGTTGGGTAATGTGGTTTTTCTATCATATCTGTAACAATTATGCGCTTGCGATCATTCTTTTCACGATCGTTACAAAGCTTATAATGATACCTACGCAGATCAAGACGCAGAAATCCACGGTCGCAATGCAGGCGCTCCAGCCAAAGCTTGACAAGCTCAAAAAGCAGTATGGCAAAAATCAGGAAAAATACAATGAAGAGGTAATGAAGCTTTACGCAGAGGAAAACTGCAACCCTATGAGTTCATGTCTGCCGATGCTCATTCAGTTCCCGATACTTTACGGTATATTCGATGTCGTTTACCGTCCTATCACGCACATTCTCCGAATTTCGTCGGACGTTATCAATGCAGCCAAGGAAGTTCTTCAGAATTCCGGTTTGGTTGACGGATACAAGTATTTTTCTGTTCGTCCCGAGATATATATTACACAGGCGATAAAAGACCCAGAAAATGTTAAGCTTTTTTCCGACCCTATGTTTGATGAACTCAAGTCAAAGGTTTTTGAATTCAACAACACATTATTCGGTGTTGACCTTGACCTTACTCCGACATTCCACCCCGAAGTATGGAACAGCGCAGCCGTGATCCTTCTTCTTATACCTATTTTATCTGGTGTATTCCAGATGGCTTCTTCCGTTTACAGCCAGATCCGTCAGAAGAAGATGAATCCGTCGGCTATGCAGGGTCCTCAGGCAGGTTCAATGATGATGCTCACATTCGGTATGCCTATCTTCGCTGTTTGGATCGCTTACAAGTATCCTGCTGCTATCGGTTTCTACTGGGCAGCTTCGGCATTCTTCTCCTTTATCTCGATGATAATCATAAACAAGATCTACACGCCCGAACACGTTGCGGAGCTTGTTGAGAAAGACAAGAAGAAAAAGAAAAATCAGAAGAAAAAGGGCATGATGGAACGTTATCAGCAGCTTATGCAGGAGCAGATGGCTGCACAGAACGGCGGCAGGACTGCCGTTTCCAAGGTTTCCGATGACGATGATGACGGCGAATTCAAGCTCTCCAAGTCGCAGCAGAAAGAATATGAGCGCAGACTTATCAATGAAGCAAGAAAAAGACAGGCTGAAAAGTACGGCGATGAATACATCGAAGATGACGACAACAGCGATAACTAAGACTCACACGGCTTTTATATAAGCCGATGTATAACAATTTTACGAGAGGAGCATTTTCATGAAACAGGTTTTTACAGCCAAGTCCATAGATGAAGCTAAGGCTATGGCAGCAGCAGAATTCGGCGTTGAAGAAAGCAAGATCAAGTTCAATGTTCTTGAAGAACCGAAAAAAGGTCTTTTCGGTATTGTAAAGGGCGAAGCAAAGGTTGAGGCTGAATATGAGCCGTCCAAGGCACAGATCGCAGCTGATTATATAAAGGGTATCCTTGACAATATGGGCATCGATTCCTCACTCAATGTTACAGAAACAGAAGACGGCGCTGTTATCGAGATTCTCGGTGACACGAGCGGTGCTATCATCGGCAGAAGAGGCGAAACTCTTGACGCTATCCAGTACCTTGCTTCTATGACCGCAAACAAGGGTGACAAGGAATATTACCGCATCAGCGTTGACTCCTGCGGCTACCGCGAGAAGAGAAAGGCTATCCTTGAAGACCTCGCAGTTAAAATTTCCAAGACCGTTATCAGAACGGGCAGAACTACAACTCTTGAACCGATGAATCCTTATGAGAGAAGAATTATTCACTCCGCAGTTGCAAACATCGAGGGTGTTACCTCCAAGAGCATCGGCGAAGAACCTTACAGAAAGGTTTCAATCTCTTCAACAAATCCTCGCCCAAGACGTGACGGAAAGACCGGCTACAAGAAGGGCGGCAAGAAGAACGGTGAATACACACCGCGTTCGCTCGATATGATGAAGACTTCCTTTGAAAAGGAATATAAAAAGCCGAAGCCGGAGGACGACCTTATTTCGGGTGACCTTTACGGCAAGATAGATATCTGATAAGCTATTTTTGCAATTTTTACCGCACAAATTTATACTGAACACCCTTTTTGTTTGACAAAACCGACAATATAATGAGTGTTTAGTATTTCTTGTGCGGTATTCTAATATTCGGAGGAATTTATGGCAAGGTCAAATACGATAGCCGCCGTTTCCACGCCGAGAGGTGCAGGCGGCATTGCGGTCATACGAATAAGCGGTGATGATGCTTTTTCTATATGCGATAAGATTTTTATGCCGATATCGAGCCGCAGAAAGCCGTCCGAAATGGACGGTTACACCTGTGCTTTCGGCAGGATCGAATATGACGGCGAATTCTTTGACGAATGTGTGCTGACAGTTTTCCGCGCTCCGAGGTCATACACGGGCGAGGACGTTGCTGAGATCTCCTGTCACGGCGGCATCTTCGTAACGGAAAATATTTTAAAGCTTGTTTTCTCGCTCGGCGCAAGACCTGCCGAAGCAGGGGAGTTCACCAAGAGGGCGTTCCTCAACGGCAAAATGAACCTTATTGAAGCCGAATCGGTTATGGATATAATTTCGGCGGAGGGCAGTGCAAGCCTGCGTTCGGCGGCGGCACTCAAAAAGGGTGCGCTTTTCGGCAGGATAGATGCTGTTTCAAAGTCGCTTCTGCATCTGCTTGGCGAGCTTGCGGCTTGGAACGATTACCCCGAGGAGGACATTCCCGAGGTAGATGAAGATACGATGCTTGGGACATTGGAGAGTGCAAAAACTTCGCTTAATGATATACTTTCGACTTATGACTACGGCAGGATTTTGCGAAGCGGCATTGACACGGCTATCATCGGCAAGCCTAATGTTGGCAAAAGCACATTGATGAATCTTTTGAGCGGCTGTGAGCGAAGCATTGTTACTGATATTGCGGGAACTACGCGTGATATTGTAGAGGAGTCCGTTCGGCTCGGTGATATTGTTCTGCGCTTATCCGACACGGCAGGAATTCGTGAAACCGAAGATATTGTTGAGGGTTTTGGCGTTAAAAAGGCGCAGGAAAAGATAGATTCTGCTGACCTTGTGCTTGCGGTTTTCGATAATTCGCAGGAGCTTTCGCCCGAGGATATTGAAATTTGCGACAAATGCGCAGGGAAGAATGCTGTTGCTGTCATAAACAAGACCGATCTTGAAGCATCGATAGATGCTGATTTTATACGCTCAAAGTTCGCTTCGGTGATAGAAATTTCGGCTAAGTCGGCTGGCGGATTTGATAAATTACAATTTGTACTTACTGATATGTTTAAAACGAATAGTATAAATTATGATTCCGGCTTTATTGCTAATGAGCGTCAGCGTGACTGTGTAAAAAATGCGCTGAACTGTCTTGATGAGAGCATTTCTGCGATAAAATTCGGTTCAACGCTTGATGCTGTGACCATTCTTATAGATGAAAGCGAGAATTTTCTGCTCGAACTCACGGGTGAACGTGCGAGTGAAGCTGTTGTAAATGAAGTTTTCTCGCATTTCTGTGTTGGAAAGTAAATTTAGATTGGAATACTGAAAATGGAGAATTATTATTTAGATAATTATGATGTTGCCGTTATTGGCGCAGGTCACGCAGGTGTTGAAGCTGCGCTTGCGTCGGCTCGTCTTGGTGCAAAGACTGTTCTTTTCACTATTTCGCTCGACAGCATTGCGAATATGCCGTGCAATCCGTCTATCGGAGGCACTGCAAAGGGACATCTTGTTTGTGAAATTGATGCTCTCGGCGGTGAAATGGGTAAGGCGGCTGATGAATGTTTCATTCAGAGCCGTATGCTGAACCGAGGAAAAGGCCCTGCTGTTCACAGTCTGCGTGTTCAGGCTGACAGAGTTAAATATCACAACCGAATGAAAAAGACCTGCGAAGACACGCAGAATCTTGATATCAAGCAAGCGGAAGTGGCTGAGATACTCACGGAGAATGGTCACGTTACGGGTGTAAGAACACGTCTTGGTGCTGAATATTCGGTCAAGGCGGCTGTAATCGCGACGGGTACATACCTTGGCGGTGTTATTCACGTTGGTGAGGTTTCTTACGAGAGCGGCCCTGACGCTACGCTTCCTGCGAAGTTTTTGACGGACAGCTTACGGAAACTTGGCATTGAGATACGCCGCTTCAAAACGGGAACGCCGTCCCGTGTTCACAAGCGTTCGATAGATTTTGACAAGCTTGAACGTCAGGACGGGGATGAGGATATTCAGCCTTTTTCGTTTGAAACGAATCGTGACGGTTTGGAGAATATCGTTTCCTGCTACATTGCTTATACGAATGAGGATACGCATAATGTTATCCGTGAGAATATCGGACGTTCGCCAATTTATTCGGGACGAATCCACGCAATTGGCCCTCGTTACTGTCCGTCTATTGAAGATAAAATAATGCGTTTCTCTGAGAAACCGCGTCATCAGCTCTTCATCGAGCCAATGGGACTTGATACGGACGAATATTATCTGCAGGGAATGTCATCTTCGCTCCCCGAGGACGTTCAGATAAAGTTTTTGCGCACGATAAAGGGACTTGAACACGTTGAGATTATGCGAAACGCGTATGCGATAGAGTATGACTGCTGTAATCCGCTCGATTTGAAGCATAGTCTTGAGTTTAAAATGATCGGAGGACTTTACGGTGCAGGTCAATTTAACGGTACTTCGGGTTATGAAGAAGCCGCCGCTCAGGGTCTTGTTGCTGGAATCAATGCGGCAAGAGCTGTAAAAGGACTTTCTGCAATTGAACTTCCGCGCTCATCATCGTACATTGGAACTCTTATCGATGATCTTGTTATAAAAGGCTGTTCCGACCCTTACAGAATGATGACTTCACGAAGCGAATACCGACTTTTGCTTCGACAGGATAATGCTGACGAGCGTTTAACTCCGCTCGGACATGAAATTGGTCTTATTTCCGATGAGAGGTATAACAAGTTTCTTGAAAAAATGGAGCAAATAGATCACGAAATTCATCGTGTAAAGAGAACCTCGATTCCGCCAACAGATGAGCTCAATAAGCTGCTTGAAGAACGTGGTACTGCGACGGTTTCAACGGGAATTCGACTTTCTGAACTTATAAAGCGTCCGCAGGTTTCCTATGATGACCTTGCCCCGTTCGATGAAAATCGTCCAGAACTTTCTTATGAGGTTAGGGAACAGGTTGGCTTGAAGATAGAATATGAGGGTTACATTGCGCGCCAGCTTCTCGATGTTGAACATATACAGAAGCTTGAAGCAAAGCTTTTGCCGACAGATTTTGAATATAAGACTATAACGGGACTTAGCCTTGAAGCAACAGAAAAGCTTAATCGAATCCAGCCTGCCAATATTGGTCAGGCGAGCCGAATCTCGGGTGTTTCACCTGCCGATGTGAGCGTTCTTATTATCTGGCTTTCAAGTCAGCGTAAGTCGGATTGATTTGTTCCATGTGGAACATTTTAAGGAGGTACAAATTTGATACTGCCATATAACGAAGCCGAAGAAATGTTCAAAAGCTTTGGTTTGAATTTAAATGAAGAAATGTATAGAAATTTCGACGTTTATGCAGAGCTTTTGGTTAGCTGGAACGAGAAAATTAATCTTACAGCAATAACTGACCCACTTGGAATAACCGAAAAGCACTTTCTTGATAGCCTTGCACCATTTAGAGATGATATTATTCCACAAAATTCGAGTGTAATTGACGTTGGAACGGGTGCAGGTTTTCCCGGAATACCAATGAAAATATATCGTAATGATCTGGAAGTCACGCTTCTTGACAGCCTTAATAAGAGAATCAATTTCCTTACGGAGGTTTCAGATAAACTTTCACTTGATATGAACTGTATTCATTCAAGAGCAGAGGACGGAGCAAAAAAGGCTGATCTGCGTGAACAGTTTGATATTGCGACTGCACGAGCTGTTGCTCCACTGCCTATTTTGTGTGAGTATTGCTTGCCTTATGTTAAAATTGGTGGAAAATTTGTTGCACTTAAAGGTCCGAATGAAGATGCAAAGGATTCATTTACTGCATATCGTACGCTTGGTGCGGAGATTTCCGATGTAAAGGAATATAAATTGCCATGCGGAGATAAACGTCAGATCATTGTATATAATAAAATCAAGGAAACTCCAAAGAAGTATCCGAGAAATCCTTCTCAAATCGATAAAAAACCATTATAATTGTTATTAGCCGATAGAATTTTACTATTGGCTATTTTATTAACTAAATAATGGTAATTATATC
>CALANW010000122.1 GCA_937926145.1 uncultured Ruminococcus sp.
ATATGGTTGGATACACCAATTCGCTTTATTTCAGCAGACTGTTTCATAAATACATCGGTATGTCACCAAAAGAATATCGAAAAGTTAAACTCAAAGAAAATCTCAGGGAGTAAAAAAACAAAAATATCAAAAGTGTGGTATATCACATTACACCATTTCTCATGCAGCTTATCCGCCAAATCTATCAAATTCTTCTCCCACTCAATAAGCTGAACGGAAAAAGATCTAACCTCATACACAGGATTGTCATCGGTCAGTCCTCGTTTCATTATAAGAGCCTTTTCTTTCAGCTCATAAAAAAATAGTATTATACGGTTCAAGAGCTTTGAGAAACGCTTAATTCTGCGTTTCTTATTGTTGATGTTGTTATAGAATCGAGCATAAATGTTCTGCACATCGCTTGCAGCGGTTACTTTGGATTTATTCAGCTAATTTGCATTTCCTATCCTTAATTTCATCATTCAAATTATCCGCATACTTCACGATGTCATCAGTCATCTGCAAAATCTGTTTCCTATACTCCGCAAGCTCCGTATCCGGACTGTGATCGGTAACGCTGTTTTTAAGTGCGAGAGCCTTTTTACGTATTTCCTTGAAATATTCATCGAACTTAGTTAGTATTGCTTCGTCCTTTTTCAGCTTGCGTTTCAGATTGTTGCCCGTTGTGTAGAAAATGTCATAAATCCGCTGAACATTGCTCTTTGAGTTCCTTTTCCGTACCTCCTTTGTCCATTCGTTTTTATTCACAAGCCTGCACTCCTCCGAGCAGAAATCGGACTCCGTCTGCTTGCTTTTTACGATGAGCTTCCGACAGATCGGACAGTTGGAAATAATGCGGTTTGACTGCTTGAGAATGTCGCAGTAGATTCGGAGGATAGCAAGAAAAGAGTCTTCAGCTACATATCCCGTCTGCCAAGTTCCGTTGTTGTGGGTATAGTAAATATGGATAGTCAGATCCGTAGGAGCATCGTTCAGCTGTTCGGGAATGTCCCAATATCTCACATTACTGCCGTCAAGCGTAGGCAGATTGCGGAACGGCAGGAGCATATCGGAAACACAGGTGTTGAACTGCTCCGCAAAGCGAGCGGCGGACTTTTTCATAGAAGATGTGAGCAAGTGCCACTCCGCAGAAAGTGTCTTGTGGTTGTACTCATAGTTGGTCAAGATAAAGAAAATTATAAAATTCAGTATCATATTACCCTTGTTGGACTTGTCATAAAGTTCGGCAAGGGTATTTTTGTATTCTTCCGCAGACTTGTTGCCCTGTCCTTCGCTGATTATTCCGCAAAGACCGTTGGAGCATTCTGCCATAGTGTCCATTTTGCTGTCACAGTCACCTTTGGCAAGCTCGTTCATATCCTCCACAAGGCATCCGAGCTTTCGGGTGCGTACCTCAATTTCATCGGAAACGATACCCATAGTGAAATAGCTTTTGAGATTTTCGGGACTGCCGATAGCAATGACTTCCTTTTCGCTGGGAACATCAAAGCTCACTCCGATAGCAGCTGTTAGCAGCTGTTCTGTTTTGTGAGTTTATGTTTCGTATGTTCATGTCAGTCCTCCTGTTCATTCTGATTGTGTATCATATATCCATTACATCATATTATACCGCAATATGCCAGATAAGTCAAATAAAATCGATAGTATTTGCGTGACAAAAAATGATTGATAGGTCATACACAATCGATTGGTATGCGGTTACACCACTATTTTCAGCATTTGGTGAAAATTGATGTATAATAAAATCATCAAAAGCAGAAAGGAGGTTTGAAGCATGAATGAGGATTTAAAGCACACACCCGAAATCCTATCCGCAAAGGACTTGCAGGATATGGGATTTTCACGTTCTATGTCATATGCCCTGTTCAATCGTGAGGACATTCCCGTTATCTGCATCGGTAAGCGTAAATTCATCAGACGGGAGAAATTTCTTGATTGGATTGCGGAGCTGGAGAGGACAAACGAAAAATAAAATTATCCAAGGAGGAAAAAACGAATGATCAAGTTTAATGACACTTTCATAATCGGAATCGACCACGGCTACGGAAATCTCAAAACAGCCAATACGGTTACTCCATCGGGTGTAAAGATCCACGAATCTGAACCGCCCTTCAAAAAGGACGTACTGGAGTATGACGGAAAATACATCTGCATCGGCGAGAACCACAAGTTTTTCGTAGATGATAAGACAGCCGATATGGATAATTACTACCTTACCCTTTACGGTATAGCACAGGAATTGTCCCTTGCAGGCATCACGGACAGCCACGTTCACCTTGCAGTGGGGCTTCCGCTTATGTGGTATTCCGAGCAGCGTGAGAGCTTTGCAGAGTATCTCAGACAGAATGAATATGTGGAGTTTGCGTATAACGGCAAAACCTATCATATTCACATCGACAGTGTTTCCGTCTATCCGCAGGGATATTGTGCAGTCTATGACAAGCTCAGAGATATGGACGGAGTAAATATGATCGCAGACATCGGGAACGGCACTATGAACATTTTGAAGGTCATTGACCATAAGTGCATCATTGACAGCTGCCGTACCGAAAAGCTGGGTGTGGAGAAGTGTGTTTTCAGAATACGCAATGCGGTCATGAATAAATTCCACGAAGGTATTGATGAGAGCATTATCAGAAAGTTTTTCAGAAACGAAGAGCAAGAGCTTCCCGAAGAATACAGAAAGGTCATGGAGAACTGCACAGCCGATTACTGCTCGGATATTCTTGCAGCTCTGTACAGCAACGAGTACAATTCAAAGCTTATGAAGCTGTATGTTGTGGGCGGCGGAGCAGTTGTTATGAGCAATTACAATACCAATCCATCCAACACAACGTTCATCACAGATATTTGTGCGAATGCAAAGGGATATGAATTTCAGGCAAAGAGAAATCTGAGGAAGTGTGCAGATGGTAAAGACAACAAATCTCAGGCTTAACCTTGACAAGCCGAATCACAGAAAGGCGTATGAAATTTTGCAGAACTCCGATAAGAGCTATTCCAAAACAATAGTTGCCGCACTTCTTTCATTTTCCGAAAATGAAGAAAACCGTAAACATCTTTTGGGCGGTATAAGAGAAATTGTCAGAGAGGAGATAAGTGCAGTTTTTGAAAATGCGGATATTGTGCAGGAGAACGTTTCCGAAAAAGCTGTAATTTCTGTAAAAACACCCGAAAGCAAAAATGCGAAAAATGATAATTCCGAAAATACCGTAGATGCCGATTATGATGAAAATGAAGATTTCGTCGATGACGATTTTCTTGAAATGTGAGATTTTTGTTAAGTAGTATGACCTTTTTCAAGGTGGTATGACTTCAAAATCCCGTTGTTTTGATATCAGCTATATAATCAAGCGGAAATGGAGCTGAAAAGTTGGTATCAAAATGGGAGATAATTGAAGTCAATCGGAAGTGGTGCTGATATGGGGCAGAAATAGAGCCAATAAAGCAGTATGAAAAATGCCCCATATTAACGCCAATATCGGCAGTGGCTTTAAAAAACAAGGCTTTTGGTATCAACCGTTTTAATGTTGTGTTGGTATCAGCTTTAAATCGGAGGTGAAAAATGCGGATATGTGAATTTTGCAAAAACTTTCAAATTTCCCATCAGGCTGTATATGCAAAAATCAAAAAATATGCAGCCGAGCTGGAGGGGCATATTTCAAAGGATAAGGGAAACGTTACAGACCTTGACCCCTTTGCGGTGAACCTTCTGAAACCCAAGAAGGCAAGCTATAAGGCTCTTGATGAACGTAATTATTATCTATTAAAAAAGAATAAAGAAATAGTTTCGGCGAACGAGAGTATAAGGGCAGAACGTGACGAATTGGCTTCAAAAAGGTCTGATTATGAAGCTGTTATCGAGTATCTCAAAAAGGAAAACAAGGAATATGCAGCCTCTGTTGAACTTCTTACTCAGGAATGCGAGCGTTACAAGAAGGAATGTGCAGATGCGAAGGCTCTGTACAAGGTTATGGAAAGCGAGTTTGACAAGGAAAAAGCGGAGCTTACAGCCGAAATAAAGGAAACAGAGTTTGGTCGGAAGTTACTTGCTTCTACAGTTTCGGATCAGTGTAAAAAGTTAGATGAAAAGGATAACTGTATTCATCAGCTCTATAAGCAGAGTGACGAGCAGGAGGACACTATTGATCGACTCAACAAACAGCTGTCTATTATGACAGAAAAGTATAACAGAGCCGAAAAGCAGATTGCGGAATTGCAGGAGGAAAAGCGTCAGGCAGAGGTGCAGCTTGCCGAAATGCAGAGTGCCGACAAATCGAACGCATCCAAACAGAATAACATCTTCAAACACATTTTCGGACAGGATAAGAAGTAATATCTGCAACTCTTGCGGATATTTGCAAGTAAGTTGCGGATATACGGGAGGTGGGTAGGAATTTTGAAGAAAGGGGTGGTTGCTATGATTTAGCAAGCATAGAATTTGTGTACCCAAATTCTGACGGCGTTCGCCGCCGTAGTCCTTATATAAGTATATTCATAGATATAGACGGGAGGCATTATGAACAGAAATATAGTTATGAAATTCCGAGCGACAGAGGAAGAAGCGGCGGAAATCAGGCGCAAAGCCGCTGCCGCAGGAATGAACGTCAGCAGATTTTTGAGAACGTCCGCCGTGAAAAGTCAGGTTGTGCTTTACAACACCGCCGACGTTTTCGGACTTCGTTCCGAACTCAAGCGTATCGGGAACAACATCAATCAGATTGCTATGGTGGTGAACTCCAACAGGTCGGTGTATCAGAGTGATGTCAGAGAGCTGAAAAAGCAGTTTTCGGAATTGAGCGAAAAACTCAACGAGCATCTGAAACCGCTGTCATACGAGGTGTTGTGATTTGGCTTATGTCAAGCATACTGCAATTCATACAACTCCGAAAGCTCATTTGAAATATATTCTCAATCCCGACAAAAATGAAAAGATGAAATACGTCACGGGAATATGCTGCGGTGATGACCTTGAAACTGCTTATGGCAATTTCAAGGAAATTTTTGAAAAGTACAATAACGAAGAATTTGAAAAATGCTGTTCTTCAAAAAACAGCGGAAAAAGAAATATCCGCATTCACTCATATACGCAGTCTTTCGATTCAAGCGTTTCTCCCGAAGAAGCACATCGGATAGGTGTGGAATGGGCGAAAAAGGTATTCGGAGTAAACAGACCGATAATCGTCAGCACTCACGTTAATACCGATCACGTTCATAACCACATTGCCGTTTGTCCGTATGACCTCGACGGGATCCGTTGGCACAGCAATTACAAAACATTGCAGTTTGTCAGAAAGCGTTCTGATGAAATTTGTCTTGAACATAATCTTGACATTATCAGAAATCCGAGAAAGAAAAGCACTATCAGCTACAAGGAACACGATGCCAGTAAGAAAGGTTATTCGTGGAAGGTCAAGATGGCAGATACCATTGACAGGCTTATCCACAGTGATGATGTTACGGATATTTACTCTTTGATTGAAAAGATGAAGGAGTGCGGTTATACCTTTACCAACGAAAGCAGAATGATCGCAAAGCCGAAAGGCGTGAAATACGGCTGCTGTATTTCAAAGCTGGGATTCGGGTATTCGTATCAAATGCTGATTCAGAGGATAAACAACAAGCAGAATGAATTTGTGGGAAAAAAGATAAGTGCGTTCATCGGTTTTCAGGTTGAAATTGCTGTCGGGCTTCGTGAACGTCAGTTTGACATATATCGTTCTCAGTCGGTGCATATGCCGACTTATGCGGAGGTGAAAAAATCTTTCGAGGTGCTGGACTTTATTCACAGCAATCACATTCATTCTCTTGATGATATGAAGTCCTGTCTTTCGGCGGCAAATTGTAAAGAGGACTTTGCTATGCACAGATATTTCAGTCTTGCAAATAAAAAGGAACAGCTGAAAACGTTGAATTATTTGGGAGATGAGTATGCTTGCCTGCTCAAAACCGAAAACAGAGATGAAGCACAGCAGAAGCGGTTGGAGAAGTTGCATTGGCAGATTATGATTAGCGGAGGTATCAGCGGTTGGGATACTCATATGGATAACTGGCTGCCGAAGCTGAAGGACAAGCTCCGCAATGACCTTAAACAGCTTGACAGCCTTGCAGCAGAAATGAGCAGAGCTTCTAAAGAACGTACAAATGTGGAAATATCGCTTGTGTATCTGGAGAATTTTCTGAAATCCGATTATGACAGGATTCGTGAACAGGAGCAGCTCCGCATTCAGATAGAGAACTATCACAACGGACTTGAACCGCAGGAAGACGGTACATACAAGGCAGAGCCTGAACCCACAGCGGAGAGAAATGCGGAGTTTGCATATCTGGATATGCGTGAGGAACAGCGCAGGAGAGCCGAGGAACAGCGTAGGAGAGATGAGCGGCAGAGAGAAATGAGGAGCAGGAGCCGCAGCGGTTACTGCCGGTGATGAATATTCCAAACCAAAAAAGAACGAAAGAAATTTCCAAAGGAAAGGAGCATTTTTGCTTATGAAAGAAAAAATAATCGAACGTACCGTTAACGGTATAAAAGTCACTTCTCACATTCCCGAAGATGTGAGCGATAGCTTTAA
>CALANW010000123.1 GCA_937926145.1 uncultured Ruminococcus sp.
CATTTCTGTCAATATTTCTGCTCTGAATTTCAGCTATCTTTTGAGTTATGAGGTTGTACCCTGCATTGTCTGTCACGATATTTGCGTTCTGTTCATAAACATATCCCGCAAACCTTACGCTTCCGTTTTTAAGTTCCTTATCAAGAAGCTCTGCTATGTACGGCTCTGTGGGGATGATCTTTTTATCCTCTACAAAATCGGAATACCTTGCATTTCCTATGGTATAGCTTTTTCCGCTTGTGCCGTGAATTTCAGCTCCGCAAGGCTTTCCGTTATTCTTATGAAGAAATACGGCATTTCCCTTTGTGTCCTGATACAACAGTCCCGAACGGATAAATTCATTAACAATGCTCGGATCAATGCACCTTGTTTTCGTAAGATAGCTGAACACTCTGCGGCTGTCCGCACCCTTTTCGGGCATTATAAATTCGGGCTTGGGTTCGGGAACGGGATGTTCGGTGCTTTTCGGAATATATGCTTTATCGTTTCTTTCCCCTCTTGCCGCTTCGCCGTCAAGTGCAGTCCGCACCGCTTCACGGAACGGCATATCCAGCACTTTCATAAGGCAGGAAACAAGTCCCGTTCCGCCTGTCTGCCGTGAATGGATATAGAACTGATTGGGAACTGCCGTATCCTTTACATAAAAGCCGCCAAATCCTGCAATGTGAGTTTCGGAGCGTATCTTTTTGCAGGAATATCCCTCCTGACGGAAGTAATCGGATATGCTCCTTTCGTTTGCCCGTCTTATTTGTTCTTCCGTGTAAAGCATTATCTCGCACCTCCGTTTCTGTTCCGAACATTCTCTTTCTGAATGTTTTTCTCACTGACCTTTTCTATAGCCTTATCAGCCCATTCTTTCATTGCCGTCACTTTGTCGGCAAAAGTTACGCTGTCATTGGCTTTTGGCTCTGAATAATATGAGGTTTCTTTCGGAAACACTCTGCTCATATCATCAACAGCCTTGTCCAACGGCATTGAGGCATAAATGTCATTGTTATAGGCAGTAAGGGTGTTTTCATCAATATTTATCTCAACGGCAAGCGTATCTCTGCTCTGATTTTCATAAGCAAAATCCGCTTCAGAAAGTATTTCGTCTGCCTTATCCGCTATTGCCTTGAACGGAGCTTTTTCCTCAAGACAGTATAAAATATCTTGTAATGTGCTGTCAGTTTTCATATATTCCGCAAAGCCGTTCTGCTCAACGGATATAAGCAGTTCGGGAGTGGAAGCCGCCAGAACATCAAATATGTTCATTTCCTGCTTCTGCTCCGATATGCCGCTTTCCATAATTTCAGCCGGACCGCTTATCTTTTCGGAATAGGCTTCTATCTTGTCAGCGATCATATCCGCCAGCTGTGAAATATCGGGCATTGTGTCGGAGGTCTGCACGGAATATGTGCGGAGTGCGTCAACGATAGTATCAAGCCCCTGCTCCTCGGTTGGGTTTGCAAAGGTGTCGATTATCATATCCGAAACGTCATTTACAGCTTTCTCATCTTCAAGCCCCTCACTTTTCACAAAAACCTCCGTGGCTTTCATAGCAAGATATGAAACATAATTATGCT
>CALANW010000124.1 GCA_937926145.1 uncultured Ruminococcus sp.
GCAGGGGACTGAAAATCCCCGTGTCGATGGTTCGATTCCGTCCGGAAGCACCACAAAGACAAATAGGTGCTTAGTTGGTGCAATAGTGTTGACATAGCACTTATGCGGATTTAGCTCATCTGGTAGAGCGCCACCTTGCCAAGGTGGAGGTAGCGAGTTCGAGCCTCGTAATCCGCTCCACATCAAAAGCGTCAGGGCAATAGTCCTGGCGTTTTCTTTTTATATTTTGGATTTGGTCGGTGAATTTTTCGCCGACTTTTGTTTTATATGGAAAGTGTTAAATCGTAGAATTGTAGGGGCGGATTCTATATCCGCCCGATTTAGTTTCCGGAAAATATTATATAGTTTCATCCGGAACAAAAAGAAATTTTTCATAGTCCTTAACATAATAACGGATATTCTTCCTGCCTTTTTGGATAATGGTGTGACCCTCTTTTTCAAGCAGTTCTTTCTGCTTTTCAATGCCCTCGGGATATTTCTCATTCAGCTCGCCGTTGGCTTTGAGGGTGCGCCAATATGGCGTTTTATCCTCGGTGCGCTGATAGCTCGCCCATGCTGCGATGGACACGAATATCCCAGCCGTGATAGGCTCTGTAAAGTCTGCACCAGATTTTCGGGCGAAATATTCCCTTATCTCCCCTACCGTGATGACTTTGCCGAACGGAACTTTTCTCATAATTGTATCATAGTCGATAGGCGGAGCAAAATACATTCTGTTTCCGCCATATTTTTCAATGCTTGCATCATCGGTGATGATCTTGAATTTCGGCATATCCTTGCTGTCGTGTAACATTGCATTAAAATCTTTCTTTTCTTCGCCTGCCATTTTTAATACCTCCAATGTGTTTTTTCTAATTATAACGCTGTTTTTATGGCAATGCAATGAGACTGTTTAAAAAATAAATTTTTTATAAAAATAACCCGAGCAATGCGTACACTGCTCGGGCTGAAACATAATAACTTATGTTTTTTGGTCATCGTTTATTATATACGATTTTTTCATAGTTGTCAATCATAAATTTTTTCACAGTCTTTCAACAGTGTAATAGGGCATTTGGTTGCGGGGTCAAGGAATATATTTACGACTGTCGCTTGCGTGAATGTAATCCGACCCTACGTTATAATGTCATTTCCCGTTCATATCCCACTGCCGTTCATACTTTGTTGAAGCTTTAAATCCACTCACTTTGTTCGTGGATTTTTGCTTCAAGGATAGATTTTTGAGGAAAAAAGAATTGGCGCAATTCACTTTTTGGGGTTTACGAAACTGTGTTTATCATTTTTCGTTTACCATTATTCGTGTGAATTGCGCCTTTTGATTTGTTAGTGATTTCATTATTGTAACTGACATTATGCTGTTAGTTTAGGGAGTTTCGCGCTCTGCTAAAGGTCAAATTGACCTGCGACAAGGTGGCTCTGCCCCCTCGACCCCTGCAAGCCTTTGAAAAGGCTTGACCTAAACTTTTATTTGGCTTCGCATCGTCCAAACAAATTTGAGCTTTGCAAATAATTCCGCATTCCGAATTCCTAATTCAGATTTTTTCTCTCCCTGCAGTAATCACACTTTCTTAAAAATATTTCCAAAAACCCTTGACAAACTATTTCAACGGTGATATAGTATTATTGTACTAATCAGATAATACACTTGACAGGAGGAAACATTATGGCAAAGATTCTGGAAGTTCGTGAGCTTTCCAAGAAATATCCCAAAAGGGACGTTTTTTCGGCTGACAAGGTTTCGTTCGATGTCGAGGAGGGCGAGATTTTCGCTCTTATCGGTCCGAACGGCGCAGGAAAGACCACTACTATACGAATGATATCAACACTTATTGAGGCGACCTCGGGCGATGCGCTCGTTGCGGGTCACAGCATTGTAAAAGAGCCTGACAAGGTTCGTGAAAACATCACATATCTTCCCGACGAGGCCGGAGCTTACAAGACTATGACGGGTCGGAAGTATCTTTATTTTATGGCAGGACTTTTCACCGCCGACAAAATGACTATCGAGCGCTATGTTCGCACTGCGGAGCAGATCTGCGGTTTGGGCGAGCGTCTTGACGACAAGATCGGCGGCTATTCAAGAGGTATGATAAGAAAGCTCCTGCTTTCGAGAGCCGTTATGACCGAGCCTAAGCTTGCGATAATGGACGAAGCTACTTCGGGACTTGACGTTATCAATGCGCTCGAAATTCGCAACACTATTAAAAAGCTTGCAAAGGAAAAGAATATGGCGTTCCTGCTTTCTTCGCATAATATGCTCGAAATTGAGTACCTTTCCGACCGCGTGGGAATTATGACGAACGGCAAGCTTATGATAACGGGCACAGTTCCCGAACTTAAGGAGCGTTATAACGCCGTGAACCTTGAAGAAGTTTTTGAAAGGGTGGTGCTTGAACATGAAGTTCGGTAATCTTCTTAAAAAAGAGCTTAGTGAGCTTATCACGAAGCAGGCTATAATTAGTATGGTCTTTGTGCTTGTGCTTTTCGTTTTTATGGGACAGATAATGGGTCATTCCATGGAAGAGGGCCTCGACACTTCAACGCTCAACATCTGCATCAAGGACGACTCGGACTTCACGAAAAACGTTATTGAACGCATCAAGGCTGACAAAACGACAGAGCTTAACATAGTTGACATTCAGAGTGACAATTATTATGACGAACTTGAAAGACTTGACCTTAAATATGTCGTAATTATCCCCGAGGGTTACGGCGATACTATTGTAAATGAAAAGAAACCGGGTCAGCTTATCTTCGCGAGCAAGGTTTCGCTCGGATTCAGCGCGGCAATGTCCTCTATCTCATCGAGCGACGCGGTAAGCACAATCGTTGACCACTCCGCTGACGAAGCAATGGAGAGCATCTACGGACTTACCGCAGAAGATGTTGCGCTCATCACCTCCCCTGCCAATACAGTTGAGTTCTCGGCGGCGAACGGCAAGAGCGTTGAAATTTCCGCGGCGGCTGTTTCCTCTATCGTTATGATGGAATCGATGATTGCTCCGTTTGCAATTTTCTTCCTGCTTCTTCTCGCTTCACAGATGATAATGACAGCTATTTCTACGGAAAAGATAGACAAAACGCTTGAAACTCTCCTTTCGACACCTGTTTCAAGAATGACAGTTTTAACGGCAAAAATGGTAGCGGCAATAATCTCCGCACTTCTCAACGCAGTATTTATGATAGTCGGCTTCGGCATCTATATGGTAAGCATTATGGGCGGCGCAATGAGCGGTGCAACAAACGGCGCGGCAAACATATCCGACCTTGCAGGAATGACGAGTGTTCCCGACGCAGGAGCTTTAACAGACGTGATTTCAACTGCTGACGCTATCTCACAGCTTGGCTTCTCGCTCAGCGGCGTGGATATCCTCCTCTTCGGCTTGCAGCTGTTCCTCACGCTTGCAATAGGACTTTCGATTTCGCTTATCCTCGGCGCAACGGCAACGGACGTAAAGTCGGTGCAGACGCTTGTAATGCCAATAATGATCGCAGTAATGATACCGTACTTCGTAACGATGTTTATGGACTTCGGCACAATGCCGACAGCGGCAAAGGTAATAATGTTCCTTATCCCGTTCACGCACAGCTATATAGCCTTGACAAATCTTATGTCGGGTGATATGATAATGTATTGGGGAGGACTGGCGTACCAGATCGTGTTCTTTGCCGTTTGTATGTTCCTTGCGGTAAGAATGTTCACGAGCGACAAGCTTTTTACAATGTCGTTCTCTTCCGAAAACAAGACCAACAAAAAGCTTTTGAAGAAATAAAGGACGATGCGCATTGAAACTCAGGCAGGAACGGTATAAACCGAAGAAAAAGCGAAACCCGATGCTCACAGCATTAATGGCATTGATGATAGTGATGCTGATAGTGATGTGGCTGAATAAAGCAAGGTTCGGACTTGATACGGGCGATATGCTCATAGCAACGGGCGCAGTGCTGATAGTATTCAGCATAGCGAATATGAACCGTCGAACGGAGAAAAACATAGCCGTTTCGGATAAACAGCTTGAAGAGATGCGCGACAAAATAGGCAAAGACGAATACAGTACGTCGGCAATTTATTTTGACGAAAAAGACAACGGGGATTCAATGCGTAATTCGTAATGCGTAATGCGTAATTATTTGCAGAGCTTACATTTGTCTGGCGCTGCGAAGCCAATCAGCTGGTCGAGCTGAGCACTGCTCGTCAGGAGTCCAGAGGGCGGAAGCCCTTGGTCGCTCTCCGCAGAGAGCGAAATCCCCTAAACTAACAAATAACGCTTTGTTGCAATAGCATAATCACTAACAAATCCAAAGGCGCAATTCACATCAAAAAGGATAAACGAAATATGAGAAATAAATTTCGTAAAGCCATAAAATGTGAATTGCGCCATTCTTTTTTCCTTACAAAAACTATCCTTGAAGCTTATATATGCGAACGAAGTGAACATATATAAGCTTCAACTCAATATGAACAGCTATGGGATATGAACGTGAAAACAAGCGAACGTAAGTGAGCGAAGTTTTCACACAACGGAACAGCTGACAAATCACAGCCGAAAAACGGAATATCTATAAAAATCACCATAATTTTGTGGATTGCTGACGGGCGGATATAGAATCCGCCCCTACCGAAATTTGCGGTTTCATATTTATATTTCACAGCTGTTCAAATTGTACCTACGCTAAAATGTTGTCAGCGTGAAATGAGCGGAGGTCAGCACAATATTATGTTCAGCCAATTCATATTGTGTTGAAGAGTAAACACATTCACTTCGTTCGTGTATTTACTCTTCAAGGACAGTTTGTTTTAGGGAAAAATTGGCGCAATTCACAATTTTGGGGTTTACGAAATTTATTTCTCATATTTCGTTCTCCATTTTTTGTGTGAATTGCGCCTTTTTAGCTGGTAGTGATTACGCTATTGCGGCAAGCTTTTCGCTGTTAGTTTAGGGAATTTCGCTCTCTGCGGAGAGCGACGAGGGCGCTGCCCCATATGCACTAACCTAAG
>CALANW010000125.1 GCA_937926145.1 uncultured Ruminococcus sp.
TGTCTGATATTTGCTTAGGTTAGTGCATATGTGGCGCTGCCCCCTTGACCCCTGCCACCCTTTAAAAAGCGTGGACGTAAACTTTAGTTGGCTTCGCAATGCCCGACAAATGTTAGCTGTGCAAATAATTACGCATTACGAATTACGAATTACGCATTAAATTCAGTCTTTCGATTTATAATAGAGCATACAATGGCAGAATCCCTCAAAATTCGGGTCTGCTATTTGGTCGCGGAACTCTTTGCACATACAGCGGTTTTCTTCGGTGTGCTGCAGTCTGCACGGGCAATAGCCGCCCGTTCTTTTCAGTCCCTCTTTTATTTTTGCAACGATCTCTTTATCGTCATTGAGCCTTACTGCCATCAGTCTTCCTCCCGTTCGTTTGGTTCAAGCGGAAGCTCGTCCTTTTCCTTTGGCGGAACATATCCCTCGGGGAACTGTTCCTTTACCGCAACGAGCAGCTTTATTTTTTTGCCCTCGGCGGAGAACATTTTCTCATGCTCGGTCTCAAAATTCGGTGCATAGTCGGAGTTATGGAGATCTCTTGTGATGAATTTTATTGAGAATCCCGAATGTTCAAAGTAGGGGAGCGATTCCTCGAAAAGCTCGTCATCGTCCGTTTTGAAATGTATCTCTCCGCCGTCGCGCAGGAAAGTTCTGTACTGCATAAGCTGTCGGGTATGCGTTAAACGACGTTTCTTATGGCGTTTTCTCGGCCAAGGATTGCAGAAATTGATATGTATGCGGTCGATCTTGTCATTTTCGTCAAAGGCGGTAGTTATCTTTTCGATATTCTGCGAAACGAGCTTGATGTTGTTTATTTCAAGTCCCTTTGCTTCAAAATCAGCGGTTATGGTTCGTCTTGCAACGGCGAGCATCTCGCTTTTGATATCCATTGCGAGCCAGTTCACATCGGGATAATACTGCGCAGCCTGAACGACGAAGCCGCCCTTTCCGCAGCCGAGTTCGGCATAGATAGGCTTATCGTTTCCGAAAACGGTGTTCCATTTTCCCTTGTATTCTTCGGCGTGTTCAATGTAAAACGGGCAGACCGCAAGTTCGGGACGCGCCCATTTTTTTCTTCTCATTCTCATAATTATGTATTTCCTTTATTATTTTTTGAATGACAGTTCAAGGCTGTCGATGTTGGTTTCGAGGCGTGTATATTTCACTCCTGCGGCATCAAGCATACGCTTTGAAGCAATTGTAGCTTCGCTGTCGGCATACTTGTCATAGAGGTAAACGACTTCCTTTATGCCCGACTGGATGATTGCCTTTGCACATTCGTTGCAGGGGAAAAGGTCAACGTATATCTTTGCGCCTTTGAGCGATTTGCCGTTGGAATTGAGTATCGCGTTGAGCTCTGCATGAACGACAAAGCGGTACTTTGTGTCTGCACCCTCTCTTGCCCACGGGAATTCATCGTCCGAGCAGCCTATCGGAAAGCCGTTGTAACCCGTTGAAAGAATGATATTGTCGCTGCTGACGATGCAGGCACCGACCTGCGTGTTCGGGTCTTTGCTGCGTTTTGCGGCGAGGAGAGATACGCCCATAAAGTATTCGTCCCATGAAATATAGTCGCTGCGTTTCATAAAATTCGTCCTTTCGGTAGAGGATAAAGTAGCGTTTTACATCATTATAGCATATTGCTTAAAAAAAATCAAATTTTTTTATGCATAAAATTTGTATTTACTGTTGATTTTAGATTAGAAATATGTTATAATTTAACTAATTTATAACTGCAAACTGCGGTTTTTTGTGCCGTGTGACAATTTTTGGTGGGTTTTATGGCGAAATTTGCCCAAACCCGATATTGTCGGGCAAATTTCCGCAGGCGGAGAAAATAACTCCGCAAAGGTTGATTTCTCGGAGGTTTTTATGGATTACAAACAGGAATTTATCAAATTTATGGTTGACTGCGGAGTGCTGACATTCGGCGATTTTACGCTCAAGAGCGGCAGAAAAGCTCCATATTTCATCAACACCGGCAACTATAAGACAGGTGCACAGCTCGCAAAGCTCGGTGAGTTCTATGCTGCCTGCATCGAAGATAATAAGATCGAAGCCGACACACTTTTCGGACCTGCGTACAAGGGTATCCCTCTCTGCGTTTCCGCCTGCGTTGCTCTTTACAATCAGCACGGCAGAGATGTAAGCTACTGCTTCGACAGAAAAGAAGCTAAGGATCACGGCGAGGGCGGTATGTTCGTCGGCAAGCAGCTCACAGACGGCGAAAAGGTCGTTATCATCGAGGACGTTATGACTTCTGGTAAGGCACTCAAAGAAGTTATGCCTAAGCTTACCGGTGCTGCAAAGGTGAACGTTACGGGAATGGTCATTACCGTTGACAGAATGGAAAAGGCTCTCAACTCCGATAATTCCGCTGTTCAGGAAGCATACAAGGAATTCGGCGTAAAGGTTTATTCCATTGTAACTATCAATGATATCATTGATGCTATCGAAAAGGGAGTTATCGGCGGCAAGGAATATCTTGACAAGATGCTCGAATACAGAAAGACCTACGGCGTACAGTAATACTAAATTTCTGAAAGGAATGAACATAATATGAGCGTAAAGCTGAACATTACAGCTGCCGGTGCAGAGATCCTTGATTCAATTGTTTTTATGGATAAATCTCCTGCTTTAGCTGCATTCAAAGAGGAGATCGAAAAGATACTTGCCGATTTCAACAAGAACAAAAAATTCGGCGAGATCGATGTAAGAGCGCTTGTAGACGGCTCGGAAGATGCCCTCAGAAATATGCAGAGAGCATATCTCATCTGGACTTTCAACGAAGATTACGGCAAAAAGCCATTGAACGAAGCCGAATACACAAAGTTCCTCAAGCTTTTTGTAAAGTCGCAGGAAAAGGCTCTCGTTGAAGCTAACGGCGGAAAGAAGTCTATCGCTACTGACGAGATACCTGCGTTCATAAAGAAATTTGTGGGCGAAGTTTCGGCAAAGCCCGAGCTTTTCAACAGCCTTAAGGAATTCTTTGCAGGCTATGTTTACGGCTATTTCTTCAATTATCTCAGCGAACAGAAGATAATGAAAGACTATGCTGAGTTCCTTATCTGCCTCGGTATTATGTCCAACAAGATCACTACTTCCGAATCGCAGAAGCAGCAGATATTGCCGAAAATGGCTATGCTCCTCAACAACGACCGCTTTAAGTATATCAGCGGAAATATCCCCGTTGATGTTATGTTCAATATAGTTTACGAACGCTTTGAATTCTCGAACCTTACAGGCAAGGAAGAGGATATTATCAAGGCTGCACTCAGAGATTATATGATCTCGAATTATGATTACAACGAAGATGACGGACTTATATCCGATACAGTTGTAACGGGCATTATGTCCAAGCTCAACTGCAAGTATGTATGCTCCGAAGACTTTGCTTCCGACCTCCACAAGAACTCGTTTGCAGGAGTGAGAACATTCCTCGACGGCGACAAGGAAGACCTCGGCGAATATACATACGAAAAGCTTCTCTCTGTTATCGCAGGCAAGTGCGAGCTCAACTTTGACGGCTATTACTCTTCCGCAAACGAACCGACCGTTGATACTGCTCTTAGCAGTGATTGCAAGGGCTATCGTTATCCGCTCGTTGCAAAAACAGACGGAAAATACTGGTTCTGCGATATCTACAAGGAACTTGTATTCCCATATACAGATGAAAATGTCTTCGTTCCCGTCAAGGCTGAAAGTCTGCCGCTCGAAGAATTCCCATTCACAGATTCCGCCCTCAGAACAAACATTATCTGCTTCCTCGGCGGCATCGAAAAAGATCATTACACAGTTCGTTCCGATAAGCTGAAGCTTGTTGATGATATCGCAGTTATCAAGCGCTCGGGCGGAACAGATGCAGAGAAGAAGATGCTCGTTCTTGAAAAGCTTCTCTATATCATTTCGGGCAATATGGACAGCAAGTCCTACAAGAACCTCTTCGATGACTGTATTTTCGGTTCAAAGCTCTATGACGACTATATCCGCTACAGAATGGACTGCCTCTTTGCAGACGGCATCAAGAGCCTTGACGCAAAGAAAAATCTTCTTGACAATATCAACAGCATAAGCAAATAAGGAGTGCGTTATACTATACCTATGAGTGAGTCAAAATTAGGACGTATCGTTCTTTCCGCAGCCGCAGTGTGTATGTCGGCGGTGATGCTGACCTCCTGCGGACGATATTCCAAGGACGACAACATCGTTTACGATGCTATCGAGGAGTACGACAGCGGAGATTACGAAGCGGCGCTTGAACAGCTTCAGACTGCGAATGTTGAAAATTTTAAGGCAATGAAACCCGAGAATTACTATTTCTATCTCGGCGAAACATACTTTAAACTCGGCGATTATGAGCAGTCCCTCAATGCACATCTTCACGCTCTGAAAATAAAGCCGACCCTGTTCAAAAGCAGGGTGACGGCAGGAGTATGCTACAGCAAGCTCGGCAGAACAGACGATGCGCTGAAAACATACGAAAAGGCGCTTGAATACGACCCGCAGAACGCTGATTCAGTCGGCTTGTATGTTAGTCTGGGTTCACTCTATATTTCACAGAATAAACCCTATACTGCAATAGATTACCTTGAAAAAGCCTCGGAAATATACCCCGAACAGCCTGCGGCACACGCTTATCTTGCGATAGCGTATGCAATGGCTTATGAATACGATAAATCGGACGAACAGCTTATCCTTGCGTCAGGCTATGGATATGATCGTATCGATGAGATAAAGGAACGTATAAACGAGGTCAGGGAATCACAGAACTAAAGGGAGTACACAAATGCTTGAAAATGCGCTTGTCAATAAGAATAAATCAGTAAACTACAAGGATATGTCCAAACAGCTCGAAGATAACCTCTGTACGCTTCAGCAGAAGATAAAGGAGAAAAAGCTCCCCGTTATAATCCTGCTCGAAGGCTGGGGCGCTTCGGGAAAAGGACAGCTTATATCCGATATAATCAAAATGCTCGACCCTCGTTTCTTCAAGGTGTATTCAACTATGCCTGCGAACGAGTATGAAAAACGCTATCCTCTCATGAAGCGCTTCTGGGCGAATATACCTGCTTACGGAATGATGTCCATAATGGACAGAAGCTGGTATCAGGAGCTTGCTATCGCAAAGCTTGAAGACGGCGTTTCGGACGAAGAATATGAACGCCGTATCCGTGAGGTAAATACGTTTGAACGTCAGCTGACCGATGACGGCTACCTTGTGATAAAACTCTTCCTCCATATTTCACGTCAGGAGCAGAAAAAGCGTTTCGTCAAGCTGAAAGAGGACAGCGCCACAAAATGGCGTGTTACCGAGCTTGATAAGAAGCGCAACAAGAATTACGACATCTATTATAAGCAGTTCGACGATATGCTCACAAAGACAAATACGCCGTACTGCCAGTGGAAGATAATCGACACCACAGACCGCCAGTTCACACGTTTTCAGGTGTTCAATATCCTCGTAAGTCAGATAACGAATGCCGTAAATACACAGAGAACGTACAATACTGCCGACCTGCACGAAAATGTAAGCTATGTTCCAATGCCCAAGCTTGCCGATGTCCGTCTGGAGGGCAAGACGGTTCAGCCGACAAAGTATTTTGAAGAGCTGAAAAAGGCGCAGAAAGAACTTGCAAAGATACACGGAAAGCTTTATAAAAAGAAAATTCCCGTTGTTATGGTCTTTGAAGGCTGGGACGCAGCAGGAAAGGGCGGCGCAATAAAGCGCATCGGTACGGCTCTCGACCCGAGAGGCTACGAAGCCGTTCCTATCGCAGCACCCGACCAAAAGGAACTCAGCCACCACTATTTGTGGCGTTTTTGGAATAACCTCCCGAAAACGGGTCATATCACTATTTTTGACCGTTCATGGTACGGCAGAGTAATGGTCGAACGCATCGAAAAACTCACGCCCGAGGAACGCTGCCAAATGGCTTACCGCGAGATAAATGAATTCGAGCAGGAGCTTGCCGACAGCGGTATAATCGTGCTGAAATTTTGGCTTCAGATCGACAAGGACGAACAGCTCCGCCGCTTCACCGAGCGTCAGAACACCCCTGCAAAGCAGTGGAAGATAACCGATGAGGACTGGCGCAACAGGGAAAAATGGGACGCTTACGAAAAAGCCGTCGATGAGATGATACAGAAGACCTCGACGACGACCGCTCCGTGGAATATCATCGAAGCGAACAATAAGATGTACGCAAGGCTCAAAATAATGAACATCATTATCGATAAGCTCAACGATGTTATCAAAAACAGTTAATAGAAGATGCAGTCTGATCTGTTCAGACTGCATTTTTTGTGCATATATTAATTTAATTATACTTTTTTTAAGCTATTAAATAAAGAAAACGAAAACCTAACTGCTTTATTTGTATAAAAAAGGTATTGAATAAACGAATTTAAAAATGTATAATAATTGTATATGAATATGCCCGTTGAGAAAAAACAGAGAGGTGGATAAAATGAGATCATCACGCATTTTTGGAATAATAATAGCTGCCGCTATGACTTTGACCGTGCTTGGACTGAGCGGATGCACCGGCGGCAAAAAAACTCTCGTAATGGCTACTAACGCCGAATTTCCGCCGTATGAATATTATGAAGACGATAAAATGGTAGGTATCGATGTCGAATTTGCCAAAGCCGTCGCTGCGGATATGGGATATAAGCTTGAAATAATCGATATGGACTTCGGCTCGATCATTCCGTCGATACAGAGCGGAAAAGCCGATATAGCCGTTGCCGCAATATCCGTTACCGATGAAAAACTCCAGCAGATAGATTTCAGTGTACCATACGAAACCGCTTCGCAGCTTATAATCGTGCCGAATGATTCGGAAATTTCGTCCGTTGACGACTTGAAAGGCAAGCGTATCGGCGTTCAGATATACACGACAGGAATGCTCTATGCTTCCGAGATAGAAGATGTGACGATCGAAAGCTTCGCAAATGCTTCACAGGCTGTTGATGAACTTAAAGCAGGCGAACTTGATGCAGTCGTTGTCGATGGCGAACCGTCTAAGATCTTCGCTGAAAGGGAAAGTGAACTTAAACTCATCGATGAGCCTCTCACTGAGGAAGAATACGCTATCGGAGTTGCAAAGGGCAATACGGCACTACTTAAAAAGATAAATAAGTCGATAGAAAAGCTCAAAGCTTCGGGCAAATATGACAGCATAAGGGAAAAATATATCAGCGCGGAATGATTTTGTTCAAATAGTGACAAAAATAATACAATTTATATACAAATCCGCTGATATCATTGACTTTTTAGGTAAATGCTGTTATTATTGTAAAGGTAGAAATTTCAGCAGTGAAGGGAGGAAGTATTTATGGGTGAATTTAATCTTTGCTATGGCTGTATGAATCCTAAGGACTGCGATGAAAACGGAGTTTGCAGGATATGCGGCTTTGATGAGAATGCCCCGAGTCTTCCGTCTTATCTTGCGCCCGGAGTGATGCTCCGTGACCGCTATGTTGTGGGAAAACTGCTTTCCTATAACGGCGAGAGCGCAAATTATATTGGTTTTGATACAATAACACAGAGCAAGGTAGTTATAAAGGAATATATGCCCGATACTCTCTGCGAAAGAGAAACGGGAAAAAGTATCCTCGATGTCGCTCCGCAGTATGTTGCACAGTATAAAACACTGATGTCCGAGTTTGTGGAGCTGAACAAAACGCTGTCAAAAATGCGCAGCCTAAGCCACATTATCCCCGTTGTCGATATGTTCGGCGACAATAACACGGGATATGTCGTGCTTGCGTATTTCGAGGGCGTAACTCTCGAAAAATACATCGAACACAACGGCGGAAGACTTACATGGGAAACCGTAAGAAGATTCTTTCCGCCGATATTCACAACAGTTTCGCTCGTGCATAACGCAGGACTCGTTCACAGAGGCATCTGCCCCGAGAATATCCTTATCGGCGAAAACGGCGATATAAAGCTGACAGGCTTTGCTATTTCCGATGAAAGAACAGCAAATACGGAGATCGCCCCCGAGCTTTACAGCGGTTATGCCGCACCCGAGCAGTACAATTCTTCGGCAAGACAGGGAACGTGGACTGACGTTTACGGCGTTTCGGCTATGCTTTATAAGGCTCTGACGGGCGTTACACCGCTTGATGCGGCTTCAAGACTTACCGATGATACGCTTGAAACACCCGCTTCGCTCGTTCCCGAAATACCCGAAAGCGTTTCCAACGTTATAATGAGCGGTATGGAGCTGGACGGCGAAAAGAGAATACAGACCGTTACGGAGCTTGTGACAAAGCTTTTCGAGCAGCCAGAAATAGGCGGTGCGGCTGTAAGACTTTCATCTTCAAGCACACAGACTATAATGATACCTCGCGAAGCACTTCAGCAGGGTCAGCAGCGCTCATCTTCGGGCGGCAGACCTGCAAAGAAAAAACAGATGAGCAGGCGCGGCGTGTTTATCGCTGTAATGGCGATAATGCTCGGAATAGGAATGTTCTTCCTGCTTATACTTCTGTTTAGCTGGGGCACGGACAATAACAGCGATGTTCCCGAGATAAACCAGATATCCTCCGATACTTCAACGGATTCGGAGAGCGAGCCGACTTCGATGCCGACGCTCACCGAAATGACTGAAAAGACCGAAGCTTCGTCCGAATCGAAAAACGAGGAAAACCGTATGCTCTACGTTATGAACGATATCACGGGCAAAAACTTCGATATCATTCAGCGCTCGGAAAATTACAGCAGCCTTGTTTTCAACCCGATATACGAATACAATGACGAGTACGCAAAGGGACTTATCTTCGAGCAGTCGATCGAAAAGGGCGACAACTACGAAGAGGGAACAGAGATCACCGTCAAGGTAAGTATGGGTCCGAAGCTTGTTACGATACCCGACTATATTTCGCTCTCCAAGAAAGATTATTTCGCAATGCTCGGCGAGCTTGGAATAAAGTATGAGGAAAAAGAGATCGAAACGAGCGATGTCAAGGAAGGCTATGTTGTAAAGCTCAGCAAGGACGCAGGTGAAACGATAGATGTTGAAAAGGGCGAAGTTCTGACCGTATTTATCGCGAAAAATCCTCCCGAAACAGAGCCGTCCGAAACGACAAAGTCAAAGGATAAAGATAAGGACAAGGTCGCAGACAATGTCCATCAGCCTGATGTTACTGAGTCAACACTCGAACCCGATGTTTTTGTAACACTTTTTGATTAATGAAAATGCGCCGACGGAAAATGTCGGCGCATTTTTGTAAAAATGAACAAAATGTAAAATGTGAAATATATGGTTGACAGAAGTATTGTTATGTGATAAAATATCAAATGTAGTAAATACACTTTAGCACCAAAAAGCTTAAAAGCATAAAAGCTTAAAATCGCTAAAGTATCAAGGAAGGAATGTTTATAAATGTTAGAAAAAAAAGGCGACCTTATGTCATACAGACCTGACATCAAGCTCCTCGATGCAACTATCCGTGACGGCGGACTTGTAAACAATTTCAGATTTTCTGATGAGTTCGTAAAGGAACTTTATAAGACCAACGTCAAAGCAGGCGTTGAATATATGGAATTCGGCTATAAGGCTTCAAAGGATCTCTTCAAGGTTGAAGATTTCGGCAAGTGGAAGTTCTGTGACGAAGAGGATATCCGCGCTATCGTAGGCGAAAACAACACCAACCTCAAGCTCACAGTTATGGCTGACGTTGGACGCTGCGACTACAAAAAGGATATTATCCCTAAGGACGAGAGCGTTATCGATATGATCCGTATCGCTACATACACTCACCAGATGCCAGGCGCTATCGAAATGATAAATTACTGCCACGACCTCGGCTACGAAACGACTATCAACATTATGGCTATTTCCGCAGCTAAGGAAGAGGACGTAAAGAAGTCGCTCGAAATGGTATGCAATTCTCCTGTTGACGTTATCTACCTCGTTGACAGCTACGGTTCACTTTACCCCGAGCAGATACGCGAGATGACCAAGATGTACTGCGCTGCGGCCGAATCCTGCGGCAAGAAGGTCGGACTCCATATGCACAATAACCAGCAGCTTGCATTCGCAAACACTATCGAAGGTATTGCTTTCGGCGCAAGCTTCGCAGATGCAACAATGAGCGGTATGGGAAGAGGCGCAGGCAACTGCTTTATGGAACAGATGCTCGCCTTCCTCAAGAACCCGAACTACAACCTTTCTCCTGCACTCAAGTTCGTTGAGAAGTATATCTCTCAGGAAAGAGAAAAGGGTTCTGTATGGGGCTACGATGTGCCTTATATGCTCACAGGCGTTCTTAACCGCCACCCAAGAGCTGCTATCGCATTCATCAAGGATCAGAAGACCGATTACGATGATTTTTATCAGGATCTTCTCTACGAGCTTTCATAATTGAATAAAAAGCAAGCCGACTGCGTAAAAACAGTCGGCTTTTTTTATATGTATAATACTAAACACCAATAAAATAAAGAAAAAAATCTGCGCCGAAATCACATATATTCAAGATTGTCGGCTTGATTTTTTCTAAATTTTAAATGGTGTTTAGTATAAAAATACGCAAAATAAAAAGCCTTGTGAATAAACACAAGGCTTAGTCTGTTTGGTGCGCTGCAAGGGACTCGAACCCCTGACCTACTGGTTCGTAGCCAGTCACTCTATCCAGCTGAGCTAGCAACGCATCTTCAATCAGCATAATTTATTATAGCACTATGCAAGCCATTTGTCAAGGGTTTTTGCAGAATTTTTCGGAAAAATTTTTGATGAAATTTCTTGTACGGAAAAAACGGCTATTCTGCGAGCTTTTTCGATTTTCATTGACTTTTAAAAATAAATGTGATAAAATTAAATAAATGAAAATATGACCTCTTTTTTACAGAAAGGTTGGATAGAAATGAAAAAATCAGTAAAGGTGATACTTTCCGCATCCGCAGCGATAACGGCAATATGCGCAGTTGCAGCAAAGCTTTTCTGCGTTTATTCACTCAAAGCAGGGGAGAAAGGCTTCACCGTTGATAAACTTCCGCAGAATACCAAGAAAGAAGCCGATGAAAAACGCGATATCCTCAAAAACCGCACCAAGGAATATACCGAGTGGTTCAAGGCTCATTCCGAGGACGTTTTCCTGCTCACGAAAAGCGGCATAAAAGTCCACGCCGTTCTGAGTATGGCTGAAAAACATTCGCGCAAGTACATTATAATGTGCCACGGCTACAAGGGCAGCGCGTATAACCTCGGTTTTCAGGCTTATAACTTCACCAAAATGGGATATAACGTCCTTGCAATTGACGGCAGAGCCTCGGGAAGAACAGAGGGCGGCTATATCGGTATGGGATACCTCGAAAAATCCGACCTCAAAGGCTATGTGAACTTTATCCTTGCCCGTGATCCGCAGGCACAGATAGCTCTTTATGGCATCTCAATGGGCGCAGCCGAGGTAATGATGGCTTCCGCAGACGGTCTGCCGCAGAATGTAAAGGCGATCGTCGAGGACAGCGGCTATTCCGATGTATGGTCGATGATGAAGCGTCAGACGCGCGATACACTGCATATTTTCCCCGACCCGATAGTGTTCCTCGCTTCGCTTTACGCGAAGTTCGTCATCGGTCTTGACTTCAAAAAAGCAAGCGCCGTTGAAGCTGTAAAAAATACGAATATCCCGATACTTTTCATTCAGGGCACAGAGGATAAGTGCATACCGTTTGAAATGTTCGATACATTGTATAAGAGCTGCGCAAGCGAAAAGGAAACCTACGTTGTCGAGGGCGCAGACCACATGCAGTGCGACGTGATCGACCCCGAAAAATACTATCGCACGGTCGATAATTTCCTTAGCAAATATATAAAGTAAAAAATAAATGCGTTTTCCGAGCTATGTGCAAGGAAAACGCATTTTTATTTCTTCGGAAATAATTATTCAATTGCTTTGGGGGAAAATCCGCATATCTCAGCGAAGAACCCAAGTTCAACAAGCTTTTTTCGGCAGCTTTCGGCATTTTCAAGTTTGGAAAACAACCCAAATACAGCCGAGCCGCTTCCGCTCATCTGTGAGAGCGAAGCGCCGCTGTTTTTCATCTCCGAAATTACAGCTTCGACTTCGGGATCATCCGAAACCGCTTCAAAATCGTTGGTGCAAAGCTTTGCCCAGCTTTCAAATCCGCCGCTGAAGTCGGAAACTTCCCACGGGGAATGTTTTATCTCTGCGCTGTCGATCTTGGCGTATGCTTCTTTGGTGGAAACGCCAAGCTTTCCTTTTGCGATAAGAACACATTCACATTCAAGCGGTGAAATGGGAGTTATTACTTCTCCGATGCCCTCGCAAAGTGCAGTTCCGCCCATAATGCAGAACGGAACGTCTGCACCGACCGAAGCACCTATCTTACAAAGCGTTTCGCGTGAAAAATCACAGTCGTAAAGCTTGTTCAAACAGCATATAACGGCGGCGGCATCAGCACTTCCTCCGCCAAGTCCCGCCTCGGACGGGATATGCTTTTCAATGCTTATCTTCACGCCTTTGTCGGCAATATCAGCGAAGCGGAAAAACTCACGGGCGGCTTTGTATGCGATGTTCTGCTCGCCCGAGGGTATTCCACCGCCGCAAATTACTTCAATTTCGGCGGAAGAAGTTTTTTCAACCGTCACAACATCGTGAAGCGAAATGCTCTGCATAATGCTCCGCAGGGTGTGATAGCCGTTCGGAAGTCTGCCCGTGATGTTGAGGGTCAGATTTATCTTTGCATTCGCCTTTACAGAAAGCTTATCCATTGTTCTTTTTGAGGTCGTCAAGGTATTCTCTTATCGCTTCAACAGCGGTTTTGAGGTGCTGGAGCGAATAAGCGTAGGAAACTCTTATGTAACCCTCGCCGCAAGCTCCGAACGCATCGCCCGGAACAACAGCGACCTTGTGCTTGTAAAGCAGATCCTCGCAGAACTGCTGGCTTGTAAGTCCCGTTGACTTTATGCAGGGGAAAACATAGAACGCACCGCCGGGCTCAAAGCAGGTAAGACCAAGCTCGTTGAAAGCGTTGACGATATATCTGCGGCGCATATCGTATTCTTTTACCATTGACTGAACGTCATCGTCACATTTTTCAAGCGCATCGATAGCGGCATACTGTGAAACGGTAGGGGAACACATGATAGCGTATTGGTGGATTTTGAGCATCTGCGAAACAAGCGGCTTCGGACCTGCAAGATATCCGAGTCGCCAGCCTGTCATTGCGAATGCCTTTGAAAAGCCGTTTACATAGATAGTTCTTTCCTGCATACCGTCGATCTCGGCAATGGAAACGTGCTTGCCGTGATAGGAAAGCTCGGAGTAAATTTCGTCCGTGAGAACGAGGATATTCGTTCCCCGAAGAACTTCGGCAATGGCTTCAAGCTCGGGTCTTGTCATAATTGCGCCCGTCGGATTGTTCGGGAACGGGAGAATAAGAAGCTTTGTCTTATCGGTGATCTTGGCGCGAAGAGCCTCGGCTGTGAGTTTGAAGTTGTCCTCGGGCTTAGTTTCGATTACAACGGGAACGCCGTGCATAATGTCAACGATAGGCTTGTAGCATACGAAAGACGGCTCAACAACGAGAACTTCGTCGCCCGGGTCAACAACGGCTCTTATGCAGAGGTCGATAGCCTCCGAACCGCCGACCGTTACGATTATTTCATCCTTAGGGTCATATTTAAGGTTATATTTGCGTTCAAGATATTTTGAGATCGCACAGCGGAGTTCAAGAAGTCCTGCATTTGCGGTGTAAACTGTCTTGCCCTGCTGGAGAGTTGTTATAGCCTTGCTGCGTATCGTCCACGGAGTGGCAAAGTCGGGTTCGCCGACACCGAGCGAGATAACTCCCTCCATTGAGTTTGCAATATCAAAAAATTTACGAATTCCCGACGGCTTTATCTCCTTGCACTTGTCGGAAAGTATTCGGTCATAGTCCATCATGGAGAAACGAAACTCCTTTCATCTTTGTCATCGGCATTTATCATAAAGCCCTTATCCTTGTATTTTTTGAGGAAGAAGTGCGTAGATGTTGATACGATGCCCTCAATAGTGGAAAGACGCTGTGCAACGAACAGCGCGATCTCCTTATAGTTTGTACCGCTTATGGTAACGGCGAGGTCGAATGCGCCCGACATAAGCGTAAGGCTCTCAACTTCTCCGTATGATAAGATTTTCTTGGCAATGGCGTCAAAGCCGAATTCAGCTGTCGGAGTCACCTTTACTGCAATGAACGCGGTAACGTTGTCCTTATCTGCGAGTTCGTCATTGAGGATGGCGGAATAGCCCTTTATAACGCCGCTGCTTTCATATTCTTTTATTTTTGCCGCGACCGCTTCTTCGGTGCTGCCGGTCATTGAGGCGATTTCCTTGTTGGAAAGCCGAGCGTTCTGCTTGAGGAGTTTTAAAATATTGTCCATTACAACCCATCCTTTTTTTCAGAATCTACAGCAAGTTTTATCGGTTTGCTGCGATACATATTATTATAGCACATAAGAAAAGCAAAGTCTATAACTTTTTTTGACATTTTGCAAAGCCTTTCCGAATTGTCATTTCTGACAAAAAACACGGTGTAAGGTGGAAAAAGAGTTTTCTTATATGAAAAGCCATAAGTTTGTTAATAATTTAACTTTAAATTTGTTTAAATTTAGTCTATTTTTGCGGAAAAGGTTGTGCTATAATATCTTGTATATATTGTATATAAAATAATTTTCGGAGGTTTCTTTTTATGAGAGCTGTTATAACTGTTGTTGGTAAGGATACAGTCGGTATTCTTGCAAAGGTCAGCGGTATCTGCGCTGAATTCAATGCTAACGTTACCGAAGTGACCCAGAGCGTACTTCAGGATATGTTCGCTATGATAATGCTTGTTGATATCTCAAAGCTTGACAAGAGCTTTGCAGAGCTTGTTGACAGAATGACCGCTCTCGGGGACAGCATGGGTCTTAAAATAAATACAATGCACGAAGAGATCTTCAACACGATGCATACCGTCTGAGTGACGTATTTTTTTCAGAACTGGAGTTATATTAAATGCTTAATGTACATGATATACTTGAAACAATAAGAATGATACAGGACGAATGTCTTGATATCAGAACGATAACGATGGGCATTTCGCTCCTCGACTGTATCGACAGCGACATCGACAAGGCTTGTGATAAAATTTATGATAAGATCACGACCTGTGCAAAGGATCTCGTTAAGGTCGGCGAGGATATCGAAAAGGAATTCGGTGTTCCTATCATCAATAAGCGCCTTTCCGTTACACCTATCGCAATGGTTTCCGCTGCCTGCAAGGAAAGCCCCGTTAAGTTCGCACTTACAATGGAAAAGGCTGCAAAGGCTGTCGGCGTAAACCTCATCGGCGGTTATTCCGCACTTGTTCAGAACGGCTTCGCAGCAGGTGATGAAAGACTTATCAATTCTATCCCTGAAGCGCTCGCTTCAACAAGCTGCGTTTGTTCTTCGGTAAATATCGGCTCGACAAAGAGCGGTATCAACCTTGATGCTGTAAAGGTTATGGGTGGTATCGTTCGTGAGTGCGCAGAAAAGACTATCGACAACCAGTGCTTCGGTGCTGCAAAGCTTGTTGTTTTCTGCAACTCCGTTGACGATAACCCGTTTATGGCAGGCGCTTACCACGGCGTTGGTGAGCGTGACTGTATGATAAATGTCGGCGTTTCTGGCCCCGGCGTTGTTCGCTCTGCGCTTTCCAAGTACCCCGATGCCGATATCACACAGATATCCGATATCATTAAAAAGACTGCATATAAGATCACAAGAGTTGGTCAGCTCGTCGGCACAGAGGCATCAAAGCGCCTTGGCGTTCCGTTCGGCATCGTTGACCTCTCACTTGCACCTACTCCTGCAGTTGGCGATTCCGTTGCACATATTCTCGAAGAGATAGGTCTTGAAAGCTGCGGCTGCTGCGGTACTACTGCTGCGCTTGCACTGCTCAATGATGCTGTTAAAAAGGGCGGCGTAATGGCTTGCTCGAAGGTCGGCGGACTTTCGGGCGCATTTATCCCTGTATCCGAGGACGCAGGAATGATCGATGCTGCTGTATGCGGTTCGCTCAAGATAGAAAAGCTCGAAGCTATGACGGCTGTATGCTCCGTTGGTCTTGATATGATAGTAATTCCTGGCGATACAACTGCGGAAGTTATCTCCGCTATCATCGCTGACGAAGCCGCTATCGGTATGGTAAACAACAAGACCACAGCAGTAAGAGTTATCCCTGCTATCGGAATGAAGGAAGGCGAGTTCCTCGATTGGGGCGGACTTTTCGGCAAGGGCCCCGTTATGAGCGTAAACAAGTATTCGCCTGCTAAGTTCATCAACAGAGGTGGACAGATCCCTGCACCTCTCCACAGCCTTAAAAACTAAAAAATGCCCATGCTGCCGACAAAACAGCATGGGTTTTGCAGTTGATGCACATAAAGTCAGACGGCATAAACTTTAAAGAAAGGAATGATCGTAAGTTATGGACGAAAATATTATCCAGAGCATTCTCGAAATTGATAAAAGTGCTTCGGAAAAGCTTGCCGAAGCTGAAAAACAGCGCAATCTCATCATTGCAGGCGCAAAGGAGCAGCAGGAAAAGATCATTGAATCCCGCATAAAGGCTGCCGATGCGACCCTCAAAGAGATCGAAGAAAAGGAAAAAGCCGAAGCCGACAAGAAGCTCGAAGCTATCAATGCCGAGGGCGAAAAGGAGATCGAACGTCTTAAAGACGTGTATGAGAACCGTCACGGAAGCTGGGAAGAGGATATCTTCCATGCGATTGTAAACGGCTGATAAAGAGGGATCGTTGTGAGTAACAAAAAGCACGGCTCTTATACCAAGGGCAAATATTATGCGACCGTTGCAAAGATACGCGCAATGTACGGAAAGCGTGTTACCGCAGAAGACTATGCCGAGCTTGTAACAAAGCAGAGCGTTGCCGATATTGCGGATTACCTCAAAAAAAACACGCACTACAGCACGATATTGGCTTCGGTCGATGTAAATACGATACACAGAGGCTTTCTCGAAAGCCTTTTGCAGCGTTATAACTTTGAGCTTTACGGCAGGATAACGGGCTTTGAGCGCATCGGTCGGCAGGAATTTTACAACTTTAAGATCATTTCCGCCGAGATCGACATAATCCTTAGCTGTATGCGCTTCATCAACGCCGATTCGGAGGGTCAGATCGAAAGCATACCTATTTATCTCAACGGAATGACTTCGTTCGACCTTATCGAAATAGCAAAGGTGCGTTCTTTTGCCGAACTGCTCGAATTTTTGAAGAAAACGCGCTATTATGAGCTCCTCAAAGACGTTCCTACCGATGAAAACGGACGTATCGACTGCGGCAAATGTGAATATATCCTGCGAAACTACTATTATGAGGGACTTGTTGAAGCTTCAAAGCACTACCGAAAAGCGGAAGCGGACAAGCTTGACCTTATGATACTGACCGATATCGACCTTATCAATATCATTAACGCTTACCGATTGAAAGAATACTTCGGCAGTGATGAAAATGAGATATTTGATAAGACTTTCTCCTTTGAGGGAAGAATGTCCAAAGCAAAGCTTGAGGAATTGTATTCATCGGGCAGCGGCGAAGAGTTCATCAAGCGCTTCTCCAAGACCTATTACGGCAGAGTGATCTCCGAAAACGGACTTGACAGCAGGAACGCCGATGACCTTGAACTTTCCGCAAACAGACTCCGATTCAAGTATGCTAAGACGGCGCTTCGTGATTCGCAGACTGCTTCTGTAAGCGTTTATGCGTTTATGTACCTTATGGGAGTGGAGCTTCACAATCTGATAAGCATTATCGAGGGTGTCCGTTACGGCGTTCCCTCAAAGCAGATAGAATCTTTGATAATAGTGTAAAAAAAGGGGTGAGCTGTTTTTATGTCAATTGAAAAAATGGAATTTGTCAATATTGCAGGTCTGACGAAAGACCTCGACGCGGTGCTTGAAAAGCTTTCCGAGTGCGGCTGTTTCCACATTGAATCTGCGGTAGGGGCAAATGCCAAAAGCAAAGGTTTTTCCTCGCTTAAAGAAGAAAACCCTTATAACAGTATCCTGCGAAAGATGACAGAGATCTCCGCATTGGCGAATGTCAAGATCGGCAGCGTTGAAGTCAGCAAGGATTTTAACGAAAACCTCACAAAAGACGGAAAATACGTTGACGGTGTTCTTGAAAAGCTCAAAGAGCTTGCAAAGCAGAGAACAGAAGTCAGCGACAACGTTGGAGAATACGAGCGGGCGCTCAATCAGGTACAGCACCTTAAAGGTCTTGATGCTGACTTTGAAAAGCTATTCGCCTGCGAGCATATCAAGGTGCGTTTCGGTCGACTCCCTATCGACAGCTACAACAAACTGCCGTATTATGACGATAAAACGTTCTATTTCGAGTATTTCACCGAGGAGACCGAGTATTACTGGGGACTTTATATCACCCCTGTTTCCTGCGCGGAAGAAGTGGACGATATTTTCAAGTCGCTCTACTTTGAACGAATCAGAATTGCCGATTTCGTACACGGCACGTCCGAGGACGCTGTTGCGGAACTTGCCGCAAAGATAAAGGATTTTACCGAAAAGAAAGAAGCTCTCGACAAGAGCATTTCCGAGTATATGGACGGCGAGATCAAGCATTTGGACGAGCTTTTCACGCACTATAAATCGCGTCACGATAACTTCGACCTGCGAAGCAAAGCGGCTGTTACAAACGGCAAATTCGCAGTTGTCGGCTTCGTCCCGAAGAGCGATTCGGACGCGTTCCTTAAGCTTTTTGACGATATGGACGGAGTTTCCGTTGTAATGCAGCCTGCCGATGCGAACGGTCAGCTTGCACCGCCGATAAAGCTCCGCAACAACAAGTTCGCTCAGCCGTTCTCGATGTTCGTTGAGATGTACGGACTTCCTGCGTATAACGGCGTGAACCCGACAATGTTCGTTGCTATCACATACACGCTTTTCTTCGGAATAATGTTCGGCGATGTCGGACACGGACTTGTCATTGCGCTTTTGGGCGCACTGCTCTGGAAGTTCAAGCGCTTCTCACTCGGTCCTATCCTCACAAGAGTAGGTATTTCGGGTGCGATATTCGGATTTATCTACGGAAGCGTGTTCGGTTATGAGCATCTTCTCGACCCGGTTTATGAAGCGCTCGGAATAAGCTTCCTGCCATTCAGGGTAATGGAAAATGTTACGACTATCCTCATCGGAGGAATCGTTATCGGCGTATTCATAATGTTCATTTCAATAATGATAAACATTATCGTCGGCATAAAGAACAAGGAATACGAAAGTGCGCTGTTCAGCAACAACGGCATTGCGGGCTTTGTGTTCTTCGGTTCGATACTTGTCGGTGCGGTTTGCGAGCTTTTCGGAGTGCATATCGTGAATACCGCTTATGTCCTTATCCTTATCGTTCTTCCGCTCATTGCGATGTTCCTGCGTGAACCTCTTTCTTATTGGGTAAAGGGTAAGAAATATCACATGGAGGGCGGAATCGGCGACTTTATCGCCGCTAACTTCTTTGAAGTTTTCGAGTTCCTGCTCGGTTACGCAACGAATACGCTTTCGTTCGTCCGTGTAGGCGGCTTCGTTCTTTCCCATGCGTCTATGATGCTCGTTGTAATGGCTCTTGCGGATCAGGTGGCAGCAGGCGCAGTTCCGATAGTCGTTGTTATCGGCAACGTTTTTGTAATGGGCATTGAAGCTCTCCTCGTAGGTATCCAGTCGCTCCGACTTGAATTTTACGAGATCTTCTCACGGTTTTACACGGGCGGCGGCACACCGTTTACACCCGTTAAAATAAACTATGATGAAACCATAGAATAAAGGGAACCTCTAAAAACCTCCTTCACGGCAAACTTTCTACGACTTTGTGCATCTTCTGCGTTAGCGAAACTTGAAATACATCAAGTATTTCAAGTTTCGCTGCCTTGAAGCTGCGCAAAGTCCCAACGAAAATTTGCTCGTGTTCCGGTTTTTAGAGAACCCCTAAAGAATTTTGGAGGAATTTATTATGTTGTATGCTTTTTTACTTCCCGCAGTTGTACTTGCACTTCTTTTTGTACCCGTTGTTGTGGCTATCAAGAAGAAAAAGGGCGAACAGTCCCTCAAAAAGGCTTTTGCCGCTAACATTTGCTCTTTCTTCGCAGTAATGCTCATCTGCGCTGCACTTCCTTTTGGAATGAAGGCTTATGCCGACAATGAGGCTGACACAACTGCAGCAACAGCAGTTTCCGAAGAAGCTGACACAGCAGAGGACAGCAGCTCCGATACGAGCGGACTTCTCTACATAGCATCTGCTCTTGCAGTTGGTCTTGGCGCTATCGGCGGCGGTATCGCTATCGCAGCAGCCGCTCCTGCAGCTATCGGTGCAGTAAGCGAGAATCCTAAGACATTCTCAAATGCACTTATCTTCGCAGCTCTCGGTGAAGCCTGCGCACTTTACGGCTTCGTAGTAGCACTTCTTATGCTCTTTATCTGAGTATCCACGGCGGAAAGGAGGACGTACAGTATGCGTCTTTATCTTATAAGCGATAATGTTGATACCCAGATGGGAATGCGCCTTGCAGGCATCGAGGGCGTTGTCGTTCACGAGCCTGCCGAGGTCAAAAAAACGCTCCTTGCGGCAATGGACAACAAGGATATCGCCGTTATTCTTATGACGGAGAAGCTTGTCCGCCTTTGTCAGGAGCTTGTCTACGATCTGAAGCTCAACCGCAAATCACCGCTTATTGTTGAAGTTCCTGACCGACACGCCACTTCAAATGTTACCGAGAATATTTCTAAGTATATTGAATCCGCGATCGGATTGAAGCTTTGATTTTGGAAGGATTTTTTAATATGAGTACAGAAAATGAGAAGCTGCAGAAATTCATCTGCGCCGTCAATAATGAGATCGACGAAAAGGTTTCGGCTATTCTTGATGATGCTGAAAGCACGAAGAAAAGTATTCTTTCCGCTGCCGAAGAGGAATCCGAAGAAGCTGCCGATAAATATATGAATTCAAGCAGAAAGAAAAGCGGAAATAAATATGTCCGTGATATCTCAAAGGCTGAGCTTGAAATGAAAAAGAGCGTTCTGCGCTGCCGTGAAGAGCTTTCCGACAAGGTTTTCGCCAAGGTCGAAGAAAAGCTCTCGGAATACCGCGGAACTAACGCTTATGCTGATACGCTTATCAAAAAGCTGCTCGTTCTTAATGTCGGAAACGGCTCGGAGATACGTCTTGCGCCCGATGATATGAAGCTTGCCGACGTTCTTAAAAAGGTAGTCAAGGCAGATGATGTTTTATTCATTCCCGACAGCTCGATAAAGTTAGGCGGTTTTTCCGTTTATTCCAAGGAAAAGGGCACTATCATCGACAAGACCTTTGACCTTGCGGTCGAGGAGCAGAAGAGCCTGTTCGTCAGCAGCAACGCCTTTGCGGAATAAGGGGAGGAATAGGATTGAATACAGTTTTTTCTATTAACGGCCCTGTTGTAAAGGTTAAGGATACAACGGATTTCTCCATGCTTGAAATGGTATATGTCGGCGCAAAGAAGCTCGTCGGCGAAGTTATCAATATGTCAAGCGAAGAAACAACTATACAGGTCTATGAATCAACAACGGGACTGAAACCCGGCGAACCCGTAACGGGCAGCGGAATGCCAATGTCCGCAGTCTTGGGGCCGGGAATCATCTCGAATATATTTGACGGTATCGAACGTCCGCTGAAAAAGCTCGAAGAGATCAGCGGTGCATTCATCGGAGAGGGTAGTATGGTTTCTTCCCTCGATACCGAGAAAAGATACAGCGTCACAATGAAAGTCAAGGTAGGGGACAGCATAAAGGGCGGAGATATCTACGCCGTTTGTCCCGAAACACCCGTTATCGAGCATAGATGTATGCTTTCACCTTATTTAAAGGGCGAAATTTCTTGGGTCGCTGAAAACGGCGATTACAGAATAAACGATGTTGTAGCAAAGCTCAAAAAGGAAGACGGTACGGAAGTCGAGCTTACGCTCTGCCAGAAATGGCCTATCAAGCAGGCTCGTCCGTTCAAGAATCGTTTGCCGATAAATAAGCCGCTTATCACGGGTCAGCGTGTTATCGATACCGTTCTCCCGATAGCAAAGGGCGGCACGGCTGCTATACCGGGCGGTTTCGGCACGGGTAAAACTATGACCCAGCATCAGCTTGCAAAATGGTGCGATGCTGATATCATCGTATACATCGGCTGCGGCGAACGCGGCAACGAAATGACTCAGGTTCTTGAAGAATTCTCCGAACTCGTTGACCCGAGAACGGGAAAGGCTCTTACCGACAGAACCGTACTTATCGCGAATACATCGAATATGCCTGTTGCGGCTCGTGAAGCTTCGATATATACGGGCATCACACTTGCGGAATATTACCGTGATATGGGTTATCATATCGCAATTATGGCTGACTCGACCTCACGTTGGGCAGAAGCTCTCCGTGAAATAAGCGGCCGACTTGAAGAAATGCCTGCCGAAGAAGGCTTCCCTGCATATCTTCCGTCAAGAATTTCCGAATTCTATGAACGTGCAGGCTATGTAAGCAACCTCAACGGTTCGGAGGGTTCTGTTACTATCATCGGTGCGGTTTCTCCGCAGGGTTCGGACTTCTCCGAGCCTGTTACGCAGAACACAAAGCGTTTCGTAAGATGCTTCTGGGCGCTCGACAAGGCTCTTGCTTATGCGCGTCACTATCCTGCTATCAACTGGAACGACAGCTATTCGGAATATATGGACGACCTCAGCGAATACTACGAGGAAAACGTAAATCCCGAATTTATGAAGTGCCGTCTTGAAATTACCAAGATACTTCACGAAGAAAACAAGCTCATGGAGATTGTAAAGCTCATCGGTTCGGACGTTCTTCCCGAAGACCAGAAGCTTATCATCGAAATCGCGCGAGTTGTCCGTGTCGGATTCCTGCAGCAGAATGCTTATCATAAGGACGATACCTACGTTCCGCTCGAAAAGCAGTACCTTATGATGAAAGCTATACTCTGCCTTTACGAAGAGTCGAAAAAGGCTGTCGCTTCGGGCGTAACTGCCGCAGCTCTTCTTGAAACGGGACTTTTTGAAAAGGTCATCAAGGTAAAATACGATATACCTAACGATAAACCCGAAATGTTCCGCCTGCTGAATGTTGAAATTGAGCAGGGAATAAAGAAACTTGTTCAGGAGGTCGTCTGATATGGGCTTACAGTATGTAGGATTGAAAGAAATTAACGGACCTCTTGTTGTCCTCGATAATGTTGACAATGCTTCGTTCGATGAAGTCGTTGAAATTCGTCTTGACGACGGCACGCAGCGACTTGGACGAGTTGTTGAAATTTCTGGTAAGCGAGTTGTTCTTCAGGTCTTTGAGGGTACAAAGGGACTTTCAATGACCAATACACGCACAAAGTTCACGGGAAAGCCGATGGAGCTTGCACTTTCGGGCGAAATTCTCGGCAGAGTTTTCAGCGGCGCAGGAAAGCCTATCGACGGTCTTGGAGATATTTTCCCCGAAAAGACAGCCGATATCAACGGTCACCCGCTCAACCCCGTTTCCCGTACATATCCGAGAAACTATATCAACACGGGTATCTCCTCTATCGATGCGCTTATGACGCTTATCAGAGGTCAGAAGCTCCCTATCTTCTCGGGTTCGGGCCTTTCGCACAATAAGCTTGCAGTTCAGATCGTTCGTCAGGCTAAGATCGCCGAAGATAACGGTCAGGGCTTCGCTGTTGTTTTCGCCGCAATGGGCGTTAAGAACGACGTTGCCGACTACTTCCGCAGAAGCTTCGAGGAAAGCGGCGTTCTCCAGCGAGTTGTAATGTTCCTCAACCTCTCGAACGACCCTATCATCGAGAGAATCCTTACGCCGAGATGTGCGCTCACAGCCGCAGAATATCTTGCGTATGAAAAGAATATGCATATCCTCGTTATCCTTACGGATATGACTTCATACGCCGAAGCTGTCCGTGAGTTCTCCTCTTCAAAGGGAGAAATTCCTGCAAGAAAGGGTTATCCGGGATACCTTTATTCCGACCTTGCTTCTATTTATGAACGTGCAGGCGTTATCAACGGCTCGGAGGGTTCTATCACGCAGATACCTATCCTCACAATGCCGAACGATGATATCACTCACCCTGTTCCTGACCTTACGGGTTATATCACAGAGGGTCAGATAGTTCTCGACAGAGGACTTGAACAGTCGGGTGTTTATCCGCCTATCTCGGTGCTTCCGTCACTTTCACGTCTTATGAAAGACGGCATCGGCGAGGGCTATACAAGAGCCGACCACTCGGCGGTTTCCAACCAGCTTTTTGCCGCTTATGCAAAGGTAAGCGACGCAAGAGCGCTTGCTTCCGTAATCGGTGAAGATGAACTTTCCGAGCTTGACAAGGCGTATATGCGCTTCGGACGTATGTTTGAGAAATACTTCGTATCGCAGGGCGAAGAGGAGAACCGTTCTATCGATGAAACCCTCGACCTAGGCTGGAATCTGCTTTCACTCCTGCCTAAGTCTGCTCTTGACCGTGTGGACGAGAAGCTTCTCGAAGAAAAATACAACGATAAAGCGGAAGAATTGTTCCAATAATGCAGAAAGAAACGAAAGGAGGCGGTCGGAATGGCTGAACAGGTTTTCCCCACCAAGGGCAACCTGCTTAATATGCAGAAATCGCTTGCGCTTGCACAGCTTGGCTATGAGCTTCTCGACAAAAAGAGAAATATCCTTATCCGTGAGCTTATGCAAATGGTCGATACGGCGAAAGAACTGCGTGAGAGCATCGGCGTGACCTATATCGAGGCGTATTCCGCACTCCAGATGGCGAATATCACGCACGGCGTTGTCGAAAATATCGCCGAGGGTATGCCCGTTGAAAATACGGTCAGCGTTTCTTACCGAAGTGTAATGGGCTGCGAACTTCCGAAGCTTTCGGTCAAAAAAAAGAAGCTTTCGCTCGATTACGGCTTTATGAATACCGACAGCAACGTTGACAAGGCTTATATCAGCTTCGTCAAGGTAAAAGAAATGACGGTAACGCTTGCCGAAGTCGAAAACAGCATCTACCGTCTTACGAATTCGATAAGAAAAACGCAGACGAGAGCAAATGCGCTCCAGAATATCGTTATTCCGAAGTATCAGAGCACTGTCAAGTACATTTCGGGCAGCCTTGACGAAAAGGAACGTGAGGAATTCTCACGAATGAAAGTCATCAAGGCACAGAAAATGCGCAAACGTGCAAAATACAGAGTTAAAAAGTAAAAAACGCTGTACGGCATTAAAAAAATACCGTACAGCGTTTTTTTGTTAAAGGTATGCTTTGAGCCTGTCGATATACTGCTGCTCCTTGGAGAGAAGCTGTTTGGTCTCATTTTTCAGGCTGCCTGTTATCTCCTTTGCGGAGTTGAGAGCCTTGTTGATGTTGATTATCCCCATATTTGTTCCCTGAATGAGCATTTCCGCAAGGTGCTGCGATGAGCTGTCCGAAGCGGTCTTTACAGCAATGCTGATGCTTCCCATTGCCTTTGCGGCGGGAGAGATAGGCTTTCCTTTCATGTGAAGCACCTGCATCTGACGGCAGACCGTGTTATGCTGTTTTTCATATTCCGAAAGCTGACGGCGAAGCTCTGTTCTCAGCGAATCATTCCGCACGGAGGGGAATATCTGCCGTATCGCCGACGAACCCATTTCGGAATTCTGCAAAACAGCGGTCAAAAGCTTTTCTTTGTCAGTCATTTTATTACCTCTGCAAACCCCGTGTTTTTATTATTTGAACATCGGCAAAAAATATTTGTGCCAGATATTGAAAAAAAGTTAGAATTGTTGTATAATAATTTAAATGGGGTAAAATCAATATCTGAAAGGATCAAAATAAATGTCCGAAAACTTCAAAACGGAGAATATTTTTAAAAGAATTTTAAAAGGCATCGGCTACAGCCTTATCGCCGAATTTATGTCGATGTTTCTGGTAATATCAATGATCGCGATGAACGGAATGTTCGGCGGCTCGGTCGTGCTGAAAGTCATTATCGGGATATGTACGCTTGTCCTCACGCTCGGACTTTATTTCAACTGGGCGTTCAATGCGGCGAAAAAAGACCGTGATGCCGTGACTTATCACAATGTTCCCTATGATAAGTATATGCCCGTAAAAATGGCAGTTGGCGGCCCGATAATTTCTATCGTTATGTATATAATTCTCGTGCTGTCGAAGATAGGCGTTATCCGAGATATGTTCAACTTTTTCCTGCTCGCCGATCTTTTCACCGTTCCGTTCGTTGACAGCTTTACATCGGAAAGAACTATTGAGGTCCTCTCGGGTTGGGGACTGCTTGGACTTGGACTGCTCGTCCTAAGCCAGTGTGCAGTCATTATTGTGACATATATTTTGACATATAAAGATGTGGACATAGTTAAATT
>CALANW010000126.1 GCA_937926145.1 uncultured Ruminococcus sp.
TATATAAAATTTGCAATTATTTTTTGAGCATTTCTTTGAAAAGCGCGGCGAGTTCCTTGTTTTTTCCTATCGGATATTTGTCATAAAGTCCGAAAGAATATTCGTTGTAAGCGTGGTAGTCAAAACCGATATCGTATTTTTCGCAAAGGCTTATCATATCCCTTACCCAGCCGATGCCGTTTCTTCCCTGCTCAAATCCCTCCGAGATAACGCCGAATTCACCGAGATAAAGCGGCGCGTTCTTCTTTTCGGAAAAATCAACATAGCGCTTTATTCCCGATTCAAGGAAATCCTTGTTAAAGCTGTAAACATCATCGCTCAGCGAAAGATCCATTCTTATCTCGGGAGTGGATATGTCTGATTTTATATATCCCGAAACAGTATATTTGTAACCTTTTTTCATTTCGTATCGTCTGAAATTCTGAACATACATCGCGGTCGAACCCGATATTTTCAAACAGCCTTTTTTCTTGTAACCGTCGTCGGCGCAGAATTCGCTTTTGCCACTTCCGTCCGAGCTCCAAGCACTGCTCGAAAGTGTACCGTCGGTGAAATCAGCCGAGAAAAGCACCCTGCGCTGTCCGCTCGGCGAAATTTCCGTAAAAACGATATCGTCAAGATAAGCTGTGCCGTTTTCGCCCAAATACGATGCTGAAAAAGCAGGCTGTACGATATTCGCCTTTGAAGACAGTGAGGCAAAACCGCTCTCAAAATATGTCCAGCCGTTCTGACCCTCAGCCATTTTTTTCGCAGACACACAATCGACCCATACATTCTTTATGTTCTCTCCAACGACCTCCTCCGAGGGATAGGTCATCGTCCTGCCGAGCGTCCCTGCCCATTCGGTGTTCTGATGCGTGAAAAAGAACGAATCATATTTGTGAAATTCATATACAATATTGCTGTCTTCAATTTCCGCGAAACAGTTTTCGGGAGTGAACAGATCGTAGACCCTCTCCCCGTTCTCCTTTACAACTCCGTTTATCCCCTCGATGAATATGACCTGATACGGCGAAACCTTTCGTATCTCCTTTGCCATTCTGTTCATAAGAGAATCATACTGTTCAAACGTCTTTTCGACTGTTTTTTGCATAGGGATATTGGGTTCGTTCACCAATCCGTAGCCGATTATCATCGGCTCGTTCGCATAGCGCTTTGCAATGGCTTTCCACAGAGCCGTGAGCCTGTCACGGTCGCTCTTGTCCGTCCAAAGCTCCGTGCCGTTTCCGCCCGATTGATAGCCGCCCTGCGGAACGTGCATATTGAGTATCAGCTTTATGCCGTATTTCTTCGCCCATTTTATGTTTGTGTCTATCCAGTCGAAGCCTGCCTTTTTGTAGTGATAAGGGTTCTTGTCGTCCTCAAAGATACCATAGTTAAGGTAAAATCTCGCGCAGTTGAAACCCATATCCGCAAGGTCTTTGTATGCCTTTGCGTCGTGATGCGATGTGTTCGGAACGGACGGATTATCCCACACACTGTTTCCGAGAGCAATGCCTTTTATATGAAATTCTTCCCCGTCCGCACCGATAAGCTTCGTGCCATCCGCGTGAACGAAATCCTCAGCCGTATATTTCTTCGCTTTCTGCGCCGAAGCAAAACCTGCCGATGATATCATCATCACAGCCGCCGAAACTACAGCCGCCGTTCTCAATAAAATCTTTTTTATCATTGATTTTTTACCTCTTTCGGCAGGGTGATCCTTACCCTTGTTCCCTTTCCGATCTGGCTGGTGAAAGAAAGACCGTATTGCTCGCCGTGGAACATCTTTATTCGCTTGTTCACGTTCGTCAAGCCGATGCTTTTTCCCGAAGATGTGTCATTTTCTTCAAGCTTCCACCTAAGCTCGGACATTTTGTCATCGGGTATGCCCTGACCGTTGTCCTCGACCTCGATAACGACATTTTCGCCCGAATATTTTATGCTCACGGTTATCTTTCCGTTGCTCTTACTACTCTCGATGCCGTGAACGAACGCATTTTCAACGATAGGCTGTATAATAAGCGGCAAGATCGGATAATTCCCGTCAATTTCGTTGTCAATGGAATACGAAATCCTGTCGCCGAAACGAGCCGCCTGCAATTCAAGGTAGCTCTTTGTGAATTCAAGCTCCGATTCAAGCGTGACCATACTGTTTTTGACTTCAAGACAGCGGCGCATAAACTTTCCGAGCTTTTTTACAAGGTCAGCCGTTTCCTTGTCGTTGTTCACATACGCTTTCATTCGTATCGTTTCGAGCGTGTTGTAAAGGAAGTGCGGATTTATCTGACTCGCAAGGGTCTTGAACTCGGCTTCGACCTGATTCAATCGGAACGTTTCCGTCTGAATTTTCGCTTCGTAAGCTTCGTTCATAAGCTCCTGCATACTCTTTACCATTACCTGCAGGTCGTTGTAAAGCTCGTTGATCTCATCGTCGCCGTCTATCTTCTCGTTGAGGTCGAAGTCGCCGACCGTTACTCTGTGCATCTGGTCACGCAGGAAGCCAATTCTTCGCACGAAATACGATGTAAAAAGTATCGCGATGAACACCGACAGCAGGAAGCAGGAAGTTATGTAGAAAACATATCCGAACGATATCTCCTTTGTCGCACCCGTTACGATAGCATAAGGCTTCACAAGATATATTTGAAAAAAATTGCCCGTATAGTTGTAGTTGAAGTTGGTCGCAACTGTGTAACCCTTATCGGTGAGCGGAGATTTTCCCGTAAGCTCAATAGGCTCTTTCTCCACGCCGTCCAGTTCAAAGTCGGGCGTTGTGAATACCTTTCCGAGGTCGTATTCGGGCATATTGCTGTAAAAGACCATTCCATTCTGAACGGCGAAGATAACGTTGAAAACTTCGTCTTCCATAAGCGTTTCGATCCAGTCCTGATTGATATAAACGACCATAACTCCAAGACTTTCTCCGTCTTTTGACTTTATCTGACGGATATAGCTAAGATAGCATTTTGAATCGGAAGGGTTTTTCAGCACTCGCCATATCGGCGCAGATGTCGCCAAGGCTTCACCGAACCAGTTTGAATCCTTGATCTGCTGAGTTATGCGCTGAAAAGAGAGATTGTAGAGGAAGCCGTCCGGATCTTCGCCCATATCAACATAGAAAGTTATATCCGAAATCTGTGAATAAGCGTTTCTGTAGCTCGATACAACGGGGTGCGTTGCATAGAAATCAAGACATTCATCGTGGGTCAGTCCGCTGTTGAGAAGATAGCTTATGTTCTCGTCATTGTATATCGTATCAGCCGCCGCAGAGGTCGTGAAAAGCGTATCCGTAAGCCTTATTTTAAGATTGTCAGCGTCCTTGTACGCCTCCTTGACGGTGCTTTCCTGCAAAACGCCTATAGTGTTCATAATGAGGTAGATTCCTGCCGCAAAAACGGGGACGATTACCGCAATGAACATCACGATAAGCTTCGTGCGGATATTCGTGTTGAGCAGTTTGTTTATCAGCTTCATAGCGCTTCCCTGCTCAAGATTCCTCGGACAGTATCTTCACCGCCGAGCTTGTTCCTATCCTATCGCAACCCTCGTTCAGAAAAGCTTCGAGGTCAGCCTTTGTCTTTACGCCGCCTGCTGCTTTCATCTTGACATTTTCGCCGATGTGCTTCTTGAAAAGCTTGATATCTTCAAGCTTTGCGCCGTCCGTGCCGAAGCCTGTCGAAGTCTTTATGTAGTCTGCGCCCGCATTTGTCACACAGTCGCAGAGCGCAATTTTCTCTATCTTTTCAAGGTAGCAGGTTTCGATGATGACTTTGAGTATCTTCTCGCCGCAGACTTTTTTCAAAGCGGCAATTTCCGCCGTCACCTTGTCGAATCTGCCCATTTTTACGTCACCAAGGTTCACGACCATATCAAGCTCGTCTGCGCCGTCAGCGATAGCGCACTGCGCTTCGAACACCTTTACAGCAGTCGTGTTGTAGCCGAGAGGAAAGCCTATAACCGTACATATATTCAGCTTTTCGCCGAATTTTTTCCTCGCATACGAAATAAAGCTCGGCGGTATGCATACCGAAGCCGTGTTGAGGCGAAGCGCTTCTTCGCAAAGCTTGTCAATGTCAGCTTCGGTCGAAACGGCTTTGAGCATAGTGTGGTCGATGTGTGGGTATATCTGTTCTTTTTCCATTGTCAGTCTTCCTTTCGTGAGTCTATCTCCGCTTTGAGCAGGAGTTCATAAACGGGTGCAAGCTTCTCGAATTCGCCGATGAGGAACGGTATGAGTTTGTCGCTGAAAAGCAGGTCATAATCGTGGCTCAGAGCGTCAACGGAAATGCTCTTGCGGTTGAGCCAGTTCTGCTTTTCCTCACTCTCGTTCGGGAAACGGTTCTTTTTGTAAATGTCGCCGTCAAGCGAAAATTCGGGCGAGGCTTTCAGCATCTTTACGGCGGCTTTGTAGCTTTTGTCATCATTTTTTATAAGCTCGCGCAGGCTTTCCATAACAGCCGTGGGCGCTTGGTAATAGCCAACGCCGTAGGAAAAGCCCGTCTGCTCGATGCAGAAATAAAACGAGAGCGCATTTCCGAGCCTTTCGTGCGGTCTGCTCACGGCTATCCAGATATGGTCGCGGAAAAGCGACTTATCCTTTGTGAATCGCGTGTCACGGCGAACCCTCGAAACGCATTTCGGCGAGCAGACAAGCTGGCTGTCGATCTTTTCAAATGTCGGCGCAAGCCCTGCGGCTATCTCCGCGAACGGCTCGGTTATGACCTTTTTGTATATCGGCTTCTGCTCCTCATAATATTCTCTGCTGTCGCGCAGTTTGAGTTCAAAGAGGATATCGATAGATTTTCTTGAAAAATTCATTTTGTTCCTTTCTTTTTTGAAAAAGACCATATTCATATTCTGCAGGGTCAGGTTTCCCAACCGCTAAAAGATAAAGCGAAACACGAAACCCGTCCTGCAGAGTCGATGTGTTTGGATAAAAAAAATCCGTTTCTTTTAACAAGAAACGGATTTTTCTACTGGTTGGGGTGCAGGGATTTGAACCCCGGAAATGCCTGAGTCAGAGTCAGGTGCCTTACCGCTTGGCTACACCCCAGTATAAGTCGCCGATCAAAAAGGCGATGCATTAACGGCAACTTACTTTGGTTGGGATAGTTGGATTTGAACCAACGAAATGACGGAGTCAAAGTCCGTTGCCTTAGCCGCTTGGCTATATCCCATTGAACTTTTTAATGAGGAAATAATCAAGCTCATCGTCAAACGACAGTAGTTATTATAGCATGTCCATTCCTGTTTGGCAATAGTTTTTGCACAAGTTTGGCGTTTTATACAAATATTTTTCCAAAGTCTATACCAACTTGTGCAAGTTTTACATTTCATTGCGGTTTTCGAGTGCTTTGAACAGCGTTGTCTTGTCTGCATACTCCAACATTGCGCCAACGGGCAGACCGAAAGCAAGCCTTGTGACCTTTACTCCGAGCGGCTTTAGAAGCTTTGAAATGTAAACAGCGGTAGCCTCGCCCTCAACTGTCGGGTTGGTAGCCATAATGACCTCGCGCACTCCGCCTGCGTTCACCCGCGCAAGAAGTTCCTTTATCCTCAGCATCTCGGGAGTAACACCGTCCATAGGCGAAAGAAGTCCGTGCAGAACGTGATAAACACCCTTGTATTCGTTGGTGCGCTCGAAAGCTTCGATGTCCTTCGGTGCTTCGACAACGCATACAGTGCTGTGGTCGCGGAAATCATCACTGCATATCGGACAAAGTTCGTTCTCGGTGAAGTTTGCACAAACCTTGCAGTAGGTGACTTTCTGATGAGCATTCATTATTGCATCGGAAAAAGCCTGCGCTTCCTCATCGCTCATCGTCATAACGTGGTAAGCGAGCCTTTGAGCCGACTTCATTCCTATTCCCGGGAGCTTTGCGAACTGCTCCGCAAGTATTACGAGCGGCAGAGCCGTTTTTGACATAAGATCATTCCTTTGAGAAAAAAGTTGTTTGAAATAACGGGAATCCGTCAAGTGCGGATTCCCGTTCAATGTGTATCTTAGAAAAGTCCTGGGAATGAAACGCCGCCTGTGATAGCGCCCATCTCATTTTCGGAAGTAGCTTCGATCTGGTGAACAGCATCGTTGAATGCGCTGATAACGAGATCCTGAAGCATCTCGATATCGTCCTTGTCAACAACGTCAGGCTTGATCGTGAGAGCCTTGATCTCCTTTTTGCCGTTCATAACGACTTCAACAGCTCCGCCGCCGGAAGTAGCCTTGAACTCTCTGTTTTCAATATCTTCCTGAAGAGCGGTGATCTGTTCCTGCATTTTCTGAGCCTGCTTGAGCATACCCTGCATATTCTGAGCGCCGCCGCCCATTCCCTGTGGCAATCTTGCTTTCATAATTAATACTCCTTTTGGTTGTTTTTAAGCACCGCGATACTTAACAAGCGGTACTGTAAATTTATAGAAACGGAACATTTATGACTGTTCTGTCGGTATCCCGTTTTCCTGCGCTTTTTTCAAAATGGCTTCGACCGACTGCCTTGTATCGGCTTTCTCGGTCTTGTTCGTGCATTTCGCACGGATAGTGTATATCCTGCCCGTTATCTTCTGAATAGAACGATTGAGCTTCTCGGCGTTGTCCCCTGCCTTTAAAACCGACATAAAGAACGAATTCTCCGAGAAAATGAGCATCATATTTCCGCTTTCGAGGGCATACGAACCGACAAGTGCCGCCGAACCCGACGGGCAGGTCGCCCTGTACTCTTCGAGGATATCCGCCCAGCGTTCAACCGGCTTGAACGAAGACGGGTCTATCTTGCCCTGCTCCGTTTTTGCAGGAGCGGACGGTGAAGCCTGAGCAGGCTGAGTAACGCTTTCGTTCTGTCTTTCCTGCCGATACGAATGTTGGGGTTCGCTTCTCACGGGAGCAGTCCGCTGAACGGACGTATCGCCGAGCCTGCGCTCCAACATTTCAATTTTAGCATAAATTTCGGAATTGTCAATAGAATTGTTCGCAGAAGCGCCCGAAGCCGCCGTGCCCGCTCTGCTTGTGCATATCTTTATCATGCACATCTCGATCTCGACACGCTTTGACGGCACTCTGCCTATTTTATCACCCGTCTGCTGCAAAATATCAAGGTCGGCGAAGATATCCTCTATCGGCATTCTCTCCGCAAGAGCCTTGACCTGAGCGGTTTCGCTCGGCAGACAGTTCAGTATCCCCGTATCATCGGGAACAGTTTTTGCAAGCATAACATTTCGCAGCTGTCCGACCAGTTCGGCGCAAAGCTGCTGCATATCCTTTGACGAATCGTAAAGCTCGCCGACCGCTTTTACAGCCTCGGCAGTGTTATGGTCAGCCGCCGCTTCAAGGATACGGAAAACAGGGCCGCTTCCCGCGATTCCCGCCGCACTCGCAGCCACATCTTCAGTGATGTTGTCGGAGTAAGCCGTGCATCGGTCGAGAAGTGAAAGAGCATCACGCATACCGCCGTCCGAAGCCTTTGCGATAAGCAGTGCGGCTTCATTCGTGAGCGTGAATTTCTCCTGCTCTGCGACCCACAAGAGTCGCTTTGCGATATCATCGGATTTTATTCTGTGGAAATCGAAACGCTGACAGCGCGAAAGTATCGTCGGCAGGACTTTGTGGATCTCAGTCGTTGCGAGGATAAACTTAACGTGCGCAGGCGGTTCTTCCATAATTTTGAGCAGCGCATTGAACGCCGCGGGAGAGAGCATGTGAACTTCGTCAATGATATAGACCTTGTATTTGCAGCGTTCGGGCATATAAACAGTACCCTCGCGCAGGTCACGGATATCTTCAACACCGCTGTTTGAAGCTGCGTCTATCTCGATTATGTCACCGAGCGCGCCCTCATCGGCATCGCGGCAAATTTCACATTCAAGGCACGGGTTTCCGTCAACTGGGTGCAGGCAGTTCATCGCCTTTGCAAGTATTCTTGCGCAGGTCGTTTTGCCCGTTCCTCTCGAACCCGTGAAAATATATGCATGGGCAGTTCTGCCCGTTCTGAGCTGGTTTAAGAGCGTTTCTGTGACCTGCGGCTGCGAAACAACATCGGCAAAGCTCAAAGGTCTGTATTTTCTGTACAAAGCCTGATACAAAACGCTCACTTCCCTTTATTTTATCTTCATTTCTTCGTCTATCTTGTCATAAACGCCAACGCTCTCGGCAATTTTGCAGTAATACTGCTTGAAGCCGACAACATCGAACATATTCGCTGCAAGCGCTTTCGCATAATACTCACGGCTCTTTTCAAGGTCTTTCAACCCGAGCTGAGCAAGCGCACAGCCGCCAAGCGCAAACACATAGTTTTTGCCCTCCAGAATCGACCTTGTGAAGCTTTCAAAAGCCTTGTCATATTCACCCATTGCAAGGTAGCACATTCCGTAATCCGTGTAGAGATACTGAAAAATGCCCTCATAAGTGTTCTTTTTTTCAAGTCCGTCATAAATATCGAGCGCTTTCTGATAAGCACCATTTTCAACGTGACATCTTGCAAGCAGGAAATCGACCATATATTTCTCATCATTCAAGCCGAGGTCGATAGCGTCCTGAAAATAATTCGCCGCATTGGTATTATACCCCATAAGGCGGTAGGTATTTCCTATGTAAAAGCTTGCGACCGCTTTTTCACGGTCGGTGCAGTCACATTCCATAACTTCTTTGAGATAGTCGATGCCGTCGACAAGCTCCTCACAGCGGATACAGTCCATACCATCGCTGAAAAGCCTTGCTTTCTTGGAAAGACCTTTGAAAGTCCCCCTCGTGAGGTACTTGTCATAGCCTCTGCGAGCGGCGCTCTGCGCATCGCTGTAAGCCGTCACTATTGAGGACATAACGAGCGCAAACTCCGCCAGTCCGAAGAAAAGCTTCTGGAACAGGTCGGGCGTATAATCGGGCGAATCAAAAATTACAAGATAGGCAAGCGCAATAAGAAACATCAGCGGTACTACTATAATAAAGTGCCGCCAAAGCTTTTTTATAAAATACCACTTGTCCATCAAAAAGTTCCTCCGAAAAAGAGAAAAATCCGATACATAGGTGTGCAGGCTTGCTGCGGCACACAGAGCGAACCGCTTAATGCTGCTCGGTTCCCCGCCTGACATGGTTCACGGTGTTCTGTTGCACAGGGCCCGCACACCTATATACCGGATAAATTCCAATCATAGTATGCTGATCCGCTCGTTTTGGGACGTTTTCGCCTCAAACAGAGCGCAAACAGGATTTACTTGATTATGATATCATATTTCACAAAAAAAGTCAAGCACTTTGCGAAAATTTAAAGGCTTATATAAGCTGCACAAAGATTTTTCCCATAATTTGTTTACTTTTTAATATAATTTTAGCAAAAATCAACAGCTATATCATTCACGTTTGCACTATTTATACAGAAAATTTTTTCTATCTAATTTTACTATTGAAATTTTTCCGATTATGAGTTAAAATAGTTACAGTGTGTGTTTCAAACGTTTTAGTTTGTCATTTTTTATAAAAATTTCGTATCAAAGGCAGTTAGTTTTATAGAACAAGCTGTACAAAATATATTTAGGGTGGAAAAAATATGGGTTCTAATATCATTCTTTACGGACCTCCGGGAACAGGTAAAACTTATAATACTATTGCTTATGCGATATCTATTATTTACGGAAGACCTATCCGCGAGGTCATGGGCGACGACTACAGCGAGCTTCTCGAGAAGTACAACGCTCTCAAAACTCTCTACGGTCAGATCGAGTTCACTACCTTCCATCAGTCTTTCGGCTACGAAGAATTCGTTGAAGGTATCAAGCCTGTCTTCATTCAGGTAATGAACGAAAAGGGCGAGCGTTCCCGTAAGGAAGAAATGGTTTATAAGGTAAATCAGGGTGTATTCAAACGTTTCTGCGACGAAGCTTCAAAGAACCCCGGCGAAAAATATGTATTCATCATCGATGAGATCAACCGAGGCAATGTTTCCAAGATCTTCGGTGAAATGATAACCATTATAGAACCTACAAAACGTCTTGGACAAGCAGAAGAAGCTACCGTTAAGCTTGCTTATTCGCAGGAGGCGTTCGGCGTTCCCGACAATGTTTACATAATCGGCACGATGAACACCGCCGACCGTTCTATCGCAATGCTCGACTCCGCTTTAAGACGACGCTTCGACTTTGTTGAAATGATGCCGAACCCCGAGCTTCTGCGCGGAGTTACCGTCGAGGGCATCGATATATGCGAACTTATGTATAAGATAAACAAGCGAGTTGAGATCCTCCTCGACCGCGACCATACGATTGGTCACGCTTACTTTATGCCGCTTCGCTCCCGTCCGAGCCTTGCAGTCCTCGCGCATATCTTCAAAAATGCGATAGTTCCGCTTCTTCAGGACTATTTCTACGATGACTATGAAAAGATAAGACTTGTCCTCGGCGATGCAAACAAAGAGCCGAACGAGCAGTTCGTCATCAAGACAGACGTTGACTATGCACAGATCTTCGGCGCAAATGCCGAGCTTTACCTTGAAAATGACGATATTTATACTATAAATAATGCGGCTTTCGGAAATGTCAACGCATATCTTAAGATCTAAGGATAATTTCCAATGAGTACAAATAAAAAGTTCGTTATCACAGATGCAGACTCCTTTGTAAGGGGCGGAACATCGGACGATCCGCATATTATCCCTATCCCCGAGCATAACTTTGACCGTCTTGCGGACTTCACCGAGAACAACCGCTACCCCGTTATGCACGAGATAACCCTCCCCGATGGGCGCAAGACCATTCACCCTGCCCGCTATGCAGGGATCATAACGCTCCGCGACGGTACGCAGATCGAGCTTATGCCGCAAATAGCCGCCGATCCTGCCGAAAATGCAGTCGTATCGAAGATGCTCATTCTGCGAATGCTCGAATCGATGATAGAAGTCCCCGTGAAAAGGGTCAACGAGCGCTACTTCAAGAAAGAACAGCTCAATATTTTCGAAATATGTGTGCGAATGTTTCTTGACGAGGTGGAAAACGTTGTCCGCGGCGGCTTGAAGCAGACCTACGTCCCCTACCGCGGCAATGAGCCGTTCGTAAAGGGCAAGACTATCTACTCCGAACACGCAAAGAAAAACTATGCCCACAAGGAAAAATTCTTCGTTGAATACGATGTTTTCAGCATAAACCGCGCCGAGAACAAGCTGATAAAAACTACCCTCGCCGCTTTGCTGAAGCTTTCGACGAACGGACTTAACCTAAAGCGCCTGAGAACGCTCCTTATGGACTTTGACGGAGTTGATTCCTCAACGAATTTAAAACGTGACTTTGCCGCAGTTATCGACGACCGAAGCATGGCGAGATATTCAAGGGCAATGGGCTGGTGCAGACTGTTCCTTTTAAACAAGGGAACAACAACGTTCTTCTGCGGAGGAAAGGTCGCTTATGCGATGCTTTTCCCTATCGACAAGCTTTTCTGCGGCTGTATCGCAACAAGCTTGCGCCGCCAGATAGACCGTTCAAGATACAGCTTCCTCACGCCAGAAAAAATGACAAACTCGGTCAACAATGTTTCGCTCGACCTTAATATGGAACCCGTTTCCAACTTCTATGTCAAGGACAAGCTTGATGATTCCTACATAAACATCATCTTCAAATTCTATGATTTCAAGAATTATCACGGCAAGGACACCGACGACACGGCGATAGTTTTCCCCGTTACGGAAGTTCTCAACCGCGACCTTGAGGGTATGCAGAGAAATATGTATCTCGTTGACCTCAAAGACATCGACGGAAGCGTTGCGATACTTAACGAAACATTTTTCCACTGATATTTAGCCGCTCAGTTTTGGGCGGCTTTTTATTGTGAAATTTTAACATAACTATTGCAATTCACAGAAAAAAAGTGTATAATGTTAAATGAATATATCACTCTTGATAAATTTCTGAAAGGATATGATTTTATGAATGAAAATTCCGAAAGATCCCATGACAGCGTTCTCAACCTGCTTCTCACAGTAACGGGTCTGCTCTCTTTTGTACTCGGATTCGTACTCGGTATATGCGTGACAAAGAAGCTCAGCGGCAAATGCTGCGGCAAAAATAAAAACTGCAAGGATTTCGACGCTGACGAATATGTTCGCAGCCTTAATCTTGAAGAAAATTAATATTAAACAAAGGACTAAATGAAATATGAAACTTGGTATGGTTGGACTTCCGAATGTCGGAAAAAGCACACTCTTTAACGCACTCACAAACGCAGGCGCAGAATCCGCAAACTACCCGTTCTGCACCATTGAACCGAACGTCGGCGTTGTTTCCGTCCCCGACGAACGCCTTTTAAAGCTCAAAGAAATGTATAACCCGAACAAATTCACCCCCGCAACGCTTGAATTTGTCGATATCGCAGGTCTTGTAAAGGGCGCATCAAAGGGCGAAGGTCTTGGAAACAAGTTCCTCGCAAATATCCGTGAAGTTGACGCTATCGTTCACGTTGTTCGCTGCTTTGAGGGTACGGACGTTATCCACGTTGACGGAAGCATCAATCCGAGAAGAGATATCGAAACTATCGACCTCGAACTTATCTTCTCCGACATCGAAATGCTCGACAGAAGAATCGACCGCACAAAGAAGCTCGTCAAGGGCGACAAGAAATACATCGCAGAGGTAGAATTCCTTGAAAAGCTCAAAGCTCACCTCGAAGCAGGTCACTCCGCTCGTTCCTTTGACTTCACAGAGGAAGAAGCAGAAGCTATCAAGAGCACTCCGCTGCTCTCCGCAAAGCCAGTAATTTTCGCAGCAAACCTCTCCGAAGAGGATTTCAAGAACAACATCGAAAATTCCGTTCACTACAAGACCGTGTGCGAAATAGCAGCGGAGGAAAAGGCTTCCGTATTCCCTATCTGCGCACAGCTTGAAGCCGAAATTTCCGATATGGGCGATGAGGACAAGGCTATGTTCCTCTCCGAACTCGGACTTGAAGTATCGGGACTTGACCGTATCATCAAGGAGGGTTACGCTCTCCTCGGACTTATCTCGTTCCTTACAGCAGGCAAGGACGAAGTTCGCGCTTGGACTATCACAAAGGGCACAAAAGCTCCGAAGGCAGCAGGAAAGATACACACTGACTTTGAAAAGGGCTTTATCAGAGCGGAAGTTGTTTCGTTCGATGATCTTATGGCTTGCGGAACAATGACCGCCGCAAAGGAAAAGGGACTTGTCCGTCTTGAGGGCAAGGAATACGTTGTTCAGGACGGAGATATAATCCTGTTCCGCTTCAACGTATAATATTAGGGATCAAAAGGGCACAGCGGCAGAGAACGGGAAACTCCGCCGCAAAGGTCTGACGGACCGCCCTTTGATTATAAATTTTTTTGGAGGATATGAAATGAACACAAAGAAGATCCTTGCAGGCGTTATGGCTCTCTCCCTGACGGCTGCACTCACCGCCTGCGGAAATAACGGCAGTGACAGTGGTGAAACAACCACAGAAGCTACCACCACCACTAAGGCGACCGTTGCTGTAAACACAGAGGGACTTAAGGACGAAGAGCAGGAATCACTCTCTTCCGTTCTCGAACAGCTCCCCGATGTTGAGCTCGCAAACAAGGAGATCAAGTGGCTCGCTCACTATGACCTCAACCCATCGAACGACGGTTCTTCCAAGAAGGTAGAGCTTGAACTCTTCGAGCAGAAGTACGGCGGAAAGATCACCTATATCCCTACAACATGGGAAAGCCGTTACGACGACCTCTCCACAAACGTTCTCGGCGGCACGGGCGTTGACTTCTTCCCCGGAGATGACGCTAACAACTATCCAAAGGGGATTATCAACGGAATGTTCCAGTCTGTTGACGACTATATCGATCTCGATTCCGCTATCTGGCAGAACGTTTCCGCAGCTATGGACCTTTACAAGTTCGGCGGAAAGCACTATCAGTTCGTTACGGGCGTAACCGCTGAACAGGTAGTTATCTACGATACATCTACACTCGAAGCTCAGGGCTTTGACGATCCTTGGGAGCTTTATCAGAAGGGCGAATGGAACTGGGATACATTCAAGCAGATGCTCCTCGACTTCGTTGACCCCGATGCTGACCAGTACGGTCTTGACAACTGGTTCAATGAAAAGGCTCTCTACCTCTCCGCAGGCGTTCCTACTGTTTCCGTCGGCGATGACGGTCACCTCGTATGCAATGTTAACAACGCTACAGTTGAAAAGGCAATGAACTATCAGTACGAACTCTATCAGAACGGACTTGTTCTTCCTCTTGAACAGTTCAACTGGTCTATCCAGCCTCAGTTCATGGGCGAGGGCAAGGAGCTCTTCTGGCTCAACGGTACTTGGGGAATCCAGGGCGACCCTGCAACCTGGACAGTTGGAATCGAACCGCAGAACCTCGGTATCGCACCTGTTCCGTCACCTGAGGGATCCGATCCTTACCAGTCCGCAGTTGTAAACGGCTATGCACTCTGCAAGGGCGCAGCTAACCCTGAAGGCGTTGCTCGCTTTGCTGAATGTGTTATCGTTGCAAACAATGACCCTGCAACTATCGCTATTTCCGACAGAAAGGCTATGGACGACAACCAGTGGTCCGAAGATATCATCGCAAGAGTAAAGGAGATCAACGAACTCACAAGACAGTACCCTGTTGTTGACCTCGCATCAGGCTGCTCCTCCGATATCGCTTCCATCACAACAGACGGCGGCTCTGAAATGGGCACAAGAGCTCCATTCCACGGCACAGATTGGGCAACAATGAGAGAAACTATCGCAGATACTCTCATTATGCTCGTTGATGAAGTTGACCAGAAGCTTCAGGAAGCTACAGCTGAATAAATTACATAATAAAAAAACAAATGCCGTCAGAGCGAATTGCTTTGACGGCATTCAAAATGCAAAAAAATATATTGCATTTATGCAGATTGACGAAAAAGAATTTTATGACTTGATGCTAAAAGAAGAACTGCCATTCATATCCCGTCGGCGCTAAGCGTCCTGACGCTGCTAAACGCTCGTCGCATTGCTCCTCACGTTTATTTGCCGAGGATAGTTGTTCCGAACATAAAGAATAAGCG
>CALANW010000127.1 GCA_937926145.1 uncultured Ruminococcus sp.
GAGCGCATGACTGTTAATCATGATGTCGCTGGTTCGAGTCCAGCTTGGGGAGCCAAGCAATTCTAAGCACTAACCATCGAGAAAAGGTATAGAGAGTGATATTTGTGAATCTCTTCCTTTGAACGATGGTTAGTGTCGTTTTATACAGTTTTATTGTATTTATTTGAAGTATGGAAGGTCAAGCCTCCGTATGCGTACATTTTGTATGCGTACGGAGGCTTTTTTTGTTGCTCCGAAAAAGGAGACTAAAAATGGCTACAGATTATATTAACCGTCCTAATATGGAAAATTATATAATAGATGATATTTTTAAAATACTCAGTGATGATACAATATATATTCCTAAGAGCGTAGCACAGCGCAGTGATGTATATGATGTCAGCAAGACTTTGTTCGGAGTAATATTCACCGACTGCGTTGATGACCTCCAAACATACGGAAGCAGTATCGACGGAGAAACGGTCGGTAAAATGATGAAAGCATATCTTATGGATATGTCTATATCGGATATTCAGTGCGAATGCCTGTGTTCTCCGTCAATGGCTTCGGCTGCAAGAAGCGAAACTGTCATGCTTATCAACAAGACTGACCTTTCGGAATGTTTGCGGGAAAGACAGGTGATATGATATGCAATACCTCATAACACCCTTGCTTGAAGTGCTTAATCCTACAAATACGGTTTCAAGGAACAGGCTGCTTTCTTTTGCTATTGGCAATTCAGAAGCAGAGATATATAACTGCCTTATTGCTAAACACGTCTATTACAATAACCTCGGAAAACTTACAGAGGGCGGCTGGTTCTATTCGACCGTAAAGGATCTTCATCTTAGCAGCGGTTATGCTGAAAATGCGCAGAAAACAGCTATCCGTCATCTCATCAAGCACGGTCTAATTGAATCGGAGCTTAAAGGCTTGCCTGCAAAAAGATATTTCAGGATAATTCCCGATGCGGATAAGCTTGCATCTCTGTTGAGGTCGGGTGAAGAAGCTCAGGAAGTTATTGCAATGAAATATGATGAAGAACTTGAAAAGAGGAAGAAGCGCAGATACAACAGAAAGCATCGTCTAATAGAGGTAACAGCTTTTGATTCCGTTCAGAGCGTTCCCGATGCCGAAAAACCCAAGGCTGTAACGAACCTGAATTCCGTTTCAGGCGTTGATGATACCGATTCCGCTCGGTCCATCGGTAACAGAAGTGATAATTCTGTTAGCAGCGCTTATTCTACTGAAAAAGCTTGTTCCGCTGACTATGGGGGAACAAGGTCAGGCGAAGCACGGGGTAAAACTAAAGATAATAAAAATCAAAGTAATTGTTTTTTTGATCCTTCATTCTCTCCGCATGCGTGCGATGAAAAATTTTTGAATGACGGAATGAAAACGGAAAGCAAATTGTCTTTCCTTGAAATTCTCTCGGCAATGGGGCTTGACCTTGACAACTGGCATTACATTTACACCCGTGACCCGACTTCCGAAATGGATCTGATATATGTTGACGAGAAAGATCGCAGGACAAAAGCTCTGCATATTCCCGAATTGTTCCGAAGTGACAGCAGCTATGTTCTGACGGCTTTGCAGTATCTTTCGGCGTATAGCAATTATGTCTTTGACGATGATATGAAGCCGATGCCGAACAAGAATTTCATAGACATAACGTTGAAAATGCTGACTGAGTTTATTATGGCTGACAGTTTCAGGTTCAACGGGCAGATCATCGGCTACAAGAAAGTTCTTGATACGCTGAACAGTCTTATCCGAGAAAATTCGCTTTATGATTTCATTCTCAGCTTTCAGTACGAATGGGAAAAGATACTGAGAGAAAAAACGGAAAGCAGCATTCGCAACAAGGCAGCATACATGAAGGTTTGCTTATGGGACTGGCTGAAACGCTGGAAAATTGAGGAGTATAATCAGCTGGCAAATTTGTAATAATTCATTTATTTATGATTGCCGTTCCTATGAACGAATAATTTTCATTTTTGGCGTGGTTGTCTATCGTGCGTAGATAAACTTTATTGCACATAAACGAATCTGGAATATAAAAGTGAATATGTGGATATGTTTCTTTGTACCATTGGATTTGTTTGTTGGCAAAAGATATAAATTTAGGATCGGAATGTAATTTTTGTAGTTCTTTTCTTTTTAATTTGCCAATTGATTTTTTCCTTTCATTACCTGCAGGATATATATCCCCAGTCCATGCATTAAGTCTATATCCGAGACCTTCTGCGTGCGCATGGGGAACAGATGGTTTATCATCAGGATCGCCCAAAGTAAAATTCCATATACAATTTTGTAATTTATATCGTGGAGAGTATTGCTTTGGAAGATTTATATTATTTAATCTATTATGTATTCTTAAAGTTTTGGATTTTTTTGATTGATTGTATCTTCTAATCATAGTAAAACTCCACTGGATAATGTTTATTAAATAATTATACCATATTTGAAAGAAATACACAAGAAAAAAGGGTTAAAAAAGTACAAATTACATTATGGTAAAAAACATATTCATGGATTGCGAGGTGATTATTTGGAGAACAAAAGCTTAGAGGAGATAGAAAAATCAACAAAAAGCTTTCTGAGCACATCGGAGGCGGCAGTAGTTCTGGGCATCTCTCCGTCAACGCTCAGAAAAAGAGCAGATGAATATTCGGAATTGTTTCCGATACAAAGGGTAGGAAAGAAATACAGAATACCCAAAGCTCCGTTCATTGCATACGTCAGAACGGGAAAAACATTTAAGTGAAAGGTGTGATGAGATATGAGCAACCGGATCAGAGATTCTCCTGATGATGCACTTCTGTTTTGTGTGTCATGATTTTGGTAATATTGTTGTGTAAATTCATTCTCCTTTCTTTCGTTGCAACCGGGTTGTTTGGGCGATTCAACCCGGTTGCATATATTGAGGAAAATGAGAGGACGCATGATTTTGATGCCGAGAGGTCAGATGCATGATTTTGAAAAATACGGGGGAGTTGGAAGATAGCAAGCGTAGATTTGAGATATCTCCAAATCGTGCGAACCAACGCAGTTTCGCATTTTATGGGCATTGCCCCTAACACCCTTGTACATATTTTTACAGAAAGGATGACAGATATAGAAAAGAGAAACAGAACATTCCTCATTCGTCTTAATGACGAAGAATATGAGGTTATAAAGAAAAGAGCCGAGAAACTGAACATGAGATTTGCCGTGTATGTACGACATATCGCTGTTCAGGGTGAAATGAAATGCTTTGACCTTGCCGAACTCCGTGAGGTAACAAGACCGTTCCGAATGATCGGCAATGAGCTGAATCAAATTGCCAAGAAAGCCAATGAAACGGGTGATGTCACAGCCAAGGCGGTGGAGGAAGTCAGAGAACAGTATTCCCGTCTTGAAAAGGTTTTTGAAAAATATCTCAAACCATTGAAGCCGAATGTGCTTCTGGAGTGATGAAATGCCGATCATAAAATACATTGCGGTTCATGGCTCTCCGCTGAAACTTCTTGAATATGTGACCAATGAAAACAAAACGAGCAACACAATCACGTCATCAATAAACTGCTCAACTGATCCGAATATCGCATACAAGGAAATGGAGCAGAGCTTTGAACATTTCAGCGGTCAGCGGTTCTGGAAGAAGTCGCTTTTTATGAAAAATGAAATTCTCGGTGGAAAAGAGCGTGTGCGGCTGCATCATTACATTCAGTCATTCAAAGCCGGCGAGCTTACGGAAAGTGAAGCTCACCGCATCGGAGTGGAATGGGCGCAGGAGGTTTTCGGTGATAAGTTTCAGGTGCTTATCTCAACTCACACTGATAAAGGTCATTACCATAATCATTTCGTTGTATGTCCTTATGATGATGATGGAAAGCTTTGGCGAGCAGATAAAAAATCTTTGAACCGCTGTAAAGCCATTTCGGATAAAATTGCTCTTAAACATAATATCAGTATTATCGAGCGTCCGAAGAAAACTTACAACCACAAGTATGGCGATTATCTGTCACGGCAGCGGAGAAATTCGTGGAAAGAAAATCTGAAAGCCGAGCTTGATGAACTGGTTATGCGTGATGATGTCCGAAGTATTGATGATCTTGCAGAGAAACTGATAGAGAAAGACTACGGCGTTAATATGAACAAGTATCTGTCTATAAAGGTAAAGCCTGACAGAAAAGCCTTTCGTACATACAGACTCGGTGACGGATATTTTCTTGAACATCTTGCTTATCGCATTGAGCATAAAAATTTTGAAATGCCTTTATCCAAAATTGCAAAGTATGAGGGTATTCAGATAGAATATGCGATTTGTCTGCGGCAGATACAGATGATTTTATATAAATCTCCCGAACCCGAAAGACCGAATTATGTTTCGTACCGTTCGGTCCTGAAAAGTTTTGAGCTTCTGAATTTCCTGCATGACAATAATATCCACACCCTTGATGCTTTTAAAAGTGTGGTGGACAAGGCAGAGGGCAGATATACGGAAGTGCTTAATTCCAAGAAAAAGCTGGGGGACAGAATTTCCGAAAACGAAAAAATCATTGCGGATTTTCCGAGACACAAGGAGCTTGTCAGGAAAAATCCCATGACAAAAGCCGAAAGGGAGGAGCTGAAAAAGTTCAGCTATCTTGCGGACAAGGGTATATATGCCCCCGAACATCTTCAGGAAAAAAAGCTGCTGCTTGAAAATCTCAAAGGTCAGTTTGATAATCTTGATGAAAATATAGAAGCTGTCAAAGTCGAGCGGGACAAGCTTATGGATTATTATGATACATATATTCAGCTTATGCAGAACGATTCCGATTTTCTGCTTGAAAAAGCAAGGAAAGAGCAGGAGCGTATGGCAGAGACTGTTGAAATAGAAGAAAATCACGAACAGGAAAGGAAATATTACTATGAAAAATAGGAGAAACCACTCATCGCATGAGGAAGAATATTTTTTCAAGATCGCTTTCAAGGCGATAAATGATGTCAATGAGTTCTGCGGTGTTATGAACGGACTGGAAAGGTTCGTTGTTTCCGCAGAGGTCAGAAGCGGAACTTTTGCCGTTGATGCAAGGAGTCTTATGGGCATTTTCTCACTGAATCTTAACAAGCCTGTTGAGGTGTGGTTCAAAATTGAAATCAATGAGCAGCTGAAGCACATGGATATGGATAAATATTTTGCTGCTAAGGTCGAGAAGTGGCTGGCTTTGGAGGGAGCATAAAAATCACCGCAGGCGGCGGTTGTTGCTTGCGGTGAGGATGAGTTATTGGTCTTGCAATGATAAATCTTTTATTAAGGCAACACCGTACAATGCCGCCAATAAATTCTCACAAATCAAGTTAAAC
>CALANW010000128.1 GCA_937926145.1 uncultured Ruminococcus sp.
CAGCAAGATCACAGATACGATTCACAAGCTGAAGTGTTGCTGCAAGTGTGTTGTACTTCAAAGTTCCTCTGAAAATACGAAATTCAATTGTGTGATAGTTCGTAAGATTAACGCAGGTATATCTTCCTGAATAGTTTTTCTTCGCATTATCAAGAGTAGCTTTCGGATTATCCTTGATACCATATCTTGCAGCCCAACGAGCAATTTGACTTTCTGTACGGCGAGAGAATTTTAAAAGCTCCTGCCAGAAACGCTCAACAAAGAAAAGCACTCTTGAAATACATTCTTCCTGCTCATCTGTCGTATCACCGAAAGTTGTTCTGTTGACGTGAACGTGCAAGCCGCAGGTTCTTGTTTTATGGGAAAGGTAGCCTAAAGAAACAGCTTTCTGCATTACTTCTTTCCAAGGCATTTCATTCAAGTGATAGCCAAGCGTCATAGGGTGCGTAACTATCTCCATACCGTTGCTTAAGCTTCCATCGTGCTTTATGTAGATGTGACGTTCATCGGTGTTTGCAACTTCACATATCTTCTCTGCATTTGCATCAATATGACCGCCCTCATCTATTTCAAGTTCAACACCAAAATATCTGTTGCCTTTGCCGTAAAAGATAGGTTCAGGTTTGAAACCGTAATCGTGAATATATTCGTTAGAACTGCGCTGATTGTAGCAATGACGGCAATATGGATAGTCAGTATCATCATCAAAGTAGTATGCCTCGTCATAATCAAGCGTACAGCCGCAGGATTCGCAGGTTGTGTAGTAATTGTCATAGCAATGCTGACAAAGGGTTATATCACTATCTGCGGCATCTTCTGCCCATATACGGTCACCGCAGCGTTCGCATACAGCCGTAAGTTCATCAAGACAATCGGGGCAAAATACTTCATTTCCGAATGATCTCATATCGTCAATATCAAAGGTTTCGCTGCAATGGGAACATACAAAAGTTTCGTTCATTTTTCCTCCATAAAATAAAAAAGGACAAGCCGCAACAGACTTGTCCTTTAAGGTTAATATTCTTCTGCTAAAAGCATTGTGCTGTGATCACCATCGTCTATGATATAGACTTTGGCGTTGACAGGGACATCAAATACAAGGTCAAATTCCTTTTGATAAGGTGGTTCTTCCTGCTCGTGAATGATATGCTGTGTTTCATTGTCTGACGCAGAAAGCCGAAAGACTTGTAAGTGGTCTTTCGGTTCGGGGAGTATTGTTACAAGGAACCACATAAACATTTGAAGATCAAATGGTATTGCTGCTTGTACACCACGGGTAAAATAACGTTTTGAACTGAACATAAAACCTCCTTCGCATAAAAAATGAGCCATAACAAAACGCTATGACTCATTTTTGAGAATAGAATCGATGATCGCACATAGGATAGCGGCAGCCGAAACAACAGCAACATTGATTATTTTATCGACAGCCTCTTTGGAAATTGTTTCACCCGAACGCTTTGGGACGGAATATCCCGATGATGACTTCAAGCAGGATCTTTACTGCTTTTAATAGCTTTTCCATCATATATCATACCTCCTTCAAATACTCCGATCGTTCAAGTGTGAGCTGCGGATGAAATAAGGCGGGAGCGTAAAGCTACGCAGTAAGACCGTTAGGTCTTGCTGTGGGGTTTACGGTAACGCTCTTATTTCATACGAAGGTCATCACGAAGAACGATCGGAAACAAATTTATAGAAGCGTTTGCTTCTCATGGGTATAATATATAACTGTGATATATGAAAAAAGCAGCAGTGTTTGGAGAAGCACTGCTGCTCATATTTTAATCTTCAATATCAATATCGGTAAAATCAACGTCTACAATATCTTTTGGTGGGTTTTTGTAATATTCAACGCTGGCAGTAGGAAGAGTTATTAAATACTTTTTCAGTTTGTTTGACATGGGAAGAAAAGTTGATAACGTTAATCCTCCCGATACAGCTGCACCGATAAAAGGTATTGCCTTTCCTACACTTTTTGAAAAAATTCCCTTTGTCATATTCACACCAATTTTTGCGGAAATTTTTTGTATAATGGGATAGATGGTTCCTCTTGTTAGCGCTTTATTTAAAAGAGTTTTCTCGACTTTAGCTGCCGCAGAATATGATATCTTTGTAATAACTGCATTTGCCGCATTAACTCCAAACATAATTCCGATGAATAAAATAAGTTGGTTAGAAGTTTCATCATCAAATCCATCATTACCGTTTCTAAATAAATCAGACCACCCATATAAGTAAGCCAATTTTTGAAGGATTCTGATTATGTGACCAAAATATTGAACAATATCTGCCGGAACAGTTGCAGCCATAGCTATACCTCCGGGAATACCCGATGCTGCTGACAAAGCTGTAACTTTTGTAGTTTCATATGCAATACAATTTTGAGAGATCCTATCAAGATTTTTCACACTTATACCGGCTTGTGCCGGATTGGTTTTGATTGCCTTTTCAACAACATCATTTTCAAAGTATTTTGAAAGTTCCTTTTTTAAAAAATCAGCACGGTTTATTCTTATACCAGGTAATTCCATTGCAGAATGAAGAATCATTTCAAATTTATTGCTTTCTTCAGCAATTGGCTGTAAATTGCTCATTTTTGAAACCTCCTATATATTGAATGTACTAAATAATTCTGCACTTATTATACACTATACGTGTAAATATGTCAATAGCTAATAGCGTATAAATTACACAATAAGCTCTGAATTAATACGTCAGTAAGCATATTCTTTGTACAATAAGCGTATGATAAAATTACACTATGAGGTGATTTTAGTGAAAAACAGTCTTAATGTTGAAATAGGAAAAAGAGTTCGTGAACAGAGAGTTTTGATGGGATATACCAGAGAACAGTTTGCGGAGGCACTTGACATATCCGAACGTTTTGCAACCGATATAGAGCTTGGAAATAGAGGAATGTCATTCACAACGCTGATAAATCTTTGCGAACTGCTGTCTGTATCTTCCGATTACATTCTTATGGGTAAAAAAGAGCCTATGCCGACTGATGATACGAAACTGAACCGAATTGCTGCAAGAATTGATGATAAATATATGCCGCTGGCAGAAAACCTGCTCAGTACCTTTGCCAAAGCGGTAAATATGGCTGATAAAAAGTAAAATCACTCCTGTCTGTCGGGTTCCGGCAGGCAGGAGTGGTTTGTATGTTTTTAGTTATAAATTTTTTATATAGGTCTTGGTTAACATTTAAGGAAAAATGTTGATCATATTCAAAAGTTGTTTCAAAGCCTCTAATTCAAGTTTTAATAAAGAGAGGATAATGTATTGCTGTGATAGAAAAAGCTTCCGTTGAAAAAGCGCTATATCGGTTGATTTCGGTGACCGTTTTGACAATATTAGTTGGTGCATACAGCATTGCAACATACCTTCAGTAATTTTGTGTATCTGAGCATTTTTCTATAACAGGCAGAGCATTCGCTATCATAAAACCATGCTATCCCGGATAGAAGTACTGTATTATTGGAATCGCTTATCAAAAAACGAATATCTTCCGTATAACCTGTGTATATTAAAATAAGTCCAAACACTTGATTTTAAGTCTAAAATATGCTATGATTAGACTTAAAGGCAGAGTGTTAGACTTTAAAAGGGGAGAACCTATGCGTCAATTTGATTATAAAAAACTTTCCGAAAAGAAATGGGATAACGATATTCTTCTTATGTGCTCGAAAGTTCATGAATGTAAGGGCAGGCAGGAGCTATTTGTACGCCAAAAACCTGCACAGCTTGATCGTCTGATAGAAATTGCGCGAATTCAAAGCACAGAGGCATCGAACCGCATTGAGGGGATTGTTACAACTGATACAAGAATAAAGCAGCTTGTAGCAGAAAAAACTGCTCCACGAAACAGAGATGAACGTGAGATCGTAGGATACAGGAATGTACTCAACACCATTCACGAAAGTCATGAATATATAAATCTTATCCCAAATCATATTTTGCAGCTTCACAGAGATCTGTTAAGATCGGCTCAGATCGGACATGCAGGCAGTTTCAAGAACGTGCAGAACTATATCAAGGAAACAAGAACAGACGGTACAGAATTCATTCGTTTTACACCTCTCTCTCCGTCGGAAACACCCGAAGCTGTTGAAAGAGCATGCAGAAGTTTCTCTGAGACGCTTGCTCTGGAGATCGTAGATCCTTTGATACTTATTCCGGCGTTTATTACTGATTTTCTCTGTATACACCCATTTAATGACGGAAACGGCAGAATGAGCAGACTTCTGACTTTACTGCTGCTCTATAAAAGCGGATATGAAGTTGGAAAGTATGTCAGTCTTGAAAAGCAAATTGAAAACACAAAGGATGTTTATTATAACGTCCTCCAGGATATAGACGTTGGTTGGCACGAAGAGCAAAACGATCCTACTCCTTTTATCCGATATACGCTTGAATTGCTGCTTGCTTGCTACACAGAGTTTGAGGATAGGGTAGGAATGATGGATACGTCGGGAGTGAAAAGCTCTGCGTATGATATAGTAAGATCATACATCGATGAAAAAATCGGTAAATTTACAAGCAGTGATGTTCTCTCAAATTGTCCAAGTATCAGCAGGGCGTCTGTGTTCAATGCTTTGAAAAAAATGACTGAAAATGGGTACATTGATAAATATGGTGTTGGTAAACAGACTTATTATGTCAAGCACCTAAAATAAACCAGAAGAAAAGAAGTTATTTAACATCAAAATTGCTTTGCTTTAATCTACTGCCACTTGTAATTTTTCAATGTCACCTATCATTGACAACTGAACATAATGCATAATAGGATTTTAATTTTACAGCTTGTCTTTGTTTTATAAATGTAGTATAAATAAATTTAAGCGTAATTTTATTCTTTGGGGTTTAATTGTCCTTTAGAGAGTAAGCAAATTGTTGAGTATAAGTAGTTACGTTTGCTTTTAGGAAATCCGGAAACAATATTGACCATTTCGCTGATACTCATATTGTTAGCAAGAGTGTCATTAAGCTGAGTATATTTAATTTTGCAATTACACCTTCCAAAAAGGTAATCTATATTCACGTTAAAATAGTCAGCGTATTTTAAAAGCATATCTGCACTTGGAAGAGTTATTCCTTGTTCATAATGCGCAATGCTACTTTCACTGACACCTAAAATTTTTGAGAATTCCTTTTGAGTCATACCTGTGTTCTTTCTTAAATCTGCTAACGTGCTGCCGATTATTTCGGATAACGAAAAGTCATCAGTTGTTTTCCCACTCATACTTATTACTCCCGTATAGCTTGATATTTTAATTATAACTTAAAATACAATACAAATGTGGTGATAATGATAAATTCTGATTATTCACATATCATTTTGATACAAACTATCATAAATTATACAGTAGTGTGTATTGTCGATACAGAGAATAAGTTACTTGTTATAAATTAAATTGTAGATCAGGAGGTAATACTATGATACGAATTGGTATATGTGATGATAATGCTGTGCTTCTGAATAACTTAAGTAAAATAGTGGAGGATGCATTTCATAGTTACACATCAGATTTTGAAGTGTTTTCATATACAAGTGGTTCATTGTTGCTTAATGCACATAATCAAGAGGCTTTTGACACTATTTTTTTAGATATTGATATGCCCAGAATTTCCGGATTTGATGTTGCCAAAATGTTGAGAGATGAGTTTTCAAATTGTTTTATTATATTCGTTACAAGCCATTCTGAACTTGTATATGAAAGTATGGACTTTCAGCCTTTTCATTTTATCAGAAAGAATTGCGGTGCTTCACTTGAAGAGAGTGTTGGGAAAATAGTAAAAAAACTGATGACACATATGAAACAGAATGAAAAAATAATTCTTGAAGATGATATATCCGGGCGATGTGCTGCGTACATTCGAGACATAGTCTACATAGAAAGTGATCGTCACTATGTAAAATATTATATAAAAGGGAAAGATATTCCAATACGAATGCGAATAGGCATAAATGAGTGTGAAGAAAAATATCGTAAATATGATTTTGTAAGGATACATAAACGATATTTAATAAACTTAAGGTATCTTTCAAAGTTGGACAATCGGATCGATGAGGTTCTAATTGGTTCAATTAATATAAAACTGCCGATGAGTAAAAACTATAAAAAAGACGTTGACGAAAAGTACACATTATTTTTGAGGTCAAAAGTATGAGTGATATTTTATGGGGGATATTTGAAATATTAGTTAATCTATATCAAGGCGGTATTGCTATTTATTTTGTATATAGATATTTGGGAGATAAACAAGGAAGAAGTTATTGGCATAGTCCGGCTATAATATATGCAATAGTTCTTACTATTGTTGCAGAAATTATTAATTCTCGAACCGTTTATGAACACTTTTACGCATTTATATATCTTGCGGTCATTATAGTATACTGCTTTATTTGTTTAAAGGGAACTGTTTTAAAGAAAGTGTTTGCTTCTGTTTTTCCAACCCTTATTATATTGATTTCAACTGCATTTGTAGGTAATTTTGCGACAATTTTATTTGATACAGATTTGTATTACATTCTATCGGTAAATACTGTCGAACGATTCGTTTCTATTGTTTCGGTTCAATTATTGGTACTTTATTTTGTGCTTGTGTCTTTACGTTTGTTAACGAAGGCAAATAATGATAACAATGAATTGATCATGACCGAGTGGATTTTAATTTCACTTGTGCTGATTATAAGTATTGCAATAGGGGCAATGCTTAACTTGATCGTATTAAATCCTGACGAAAATGGGGCAAAATATGCAGCAATTGCTTTTGCCGGAATAATTCTTATAAATATAGCGGTGTGTTATTTAGTGATCGATCTAAGCAAAAAGAATAAAGCGGTAAGAGAAAATGAAATTTTCAGAATGGGCAAGGAGTATGGTGATCAATATATCAAGAATGCGGCAATTGAGTATGACGCGATCCGTAAGATGCGTCATGATTATAAAGACAATGTTTCGGTGATATATACATTAATAAAAGATGATAAATCAGAGCTTGCGATGAAGCATATTGAAAAGATGCTGGGTGTATTATCTGAAACAGAAATTTTTATTATGACGAATAACAGTATTGTAAATGCGGTTATTAATGCAAAATTATCAACGGCAAAATCTTTTGGTATTGATTCGACGTGCTTGTCGGTCAAAGATTTTAATGGAATAGATGAACTTGATCTATGCAGATTACTTTCCAATATGCTTGAAAATGCTATTGCCGCATGTAAAGATATGAGTGTAGGTGAAAGAAGAATATACTTAAAAATCACAGATGACGAATATAATTACACGTTCAATTTAAAGAATACGATAGAAGGTTCGGTCATCGGGAATAACCACGATTTGAAAACGACAAAACCGGAAAAAGATCAGCATGGATTTGGAACAAAAATTATTAAAGATATTTCATTAAAATACGATGGGCGTTGCGATTTTTACGAAGAAGATGGGTATTTTTGTTGCAATGTCATATTAAGTAAATAACGGATAGGGTACCGCTGCGTTTTTAAAGCTGTACCCTATTATATTTTGTGCCTAAAACATGCAGGTCGTGCCAAAATTATTGACGATTTTTATAGAATTTGGTAAATTTATATCTATAGATATATAGATATAGATCGGGAGTGGGATTGTGATCAGCCATATCAGTGAACTGATTCTTCAATACCTATTGAAAAGTAATGTTATAAATGATTCCGACGATGATAAAGAATATCACCGATATGGTATAGAAATTACAGTTTCTTCATTGTTGAATATTATATTGATAATGTTCATAGGAATACTATTTCACAGTGTACCCGAAAGCATAGTTTTTTTGATATTTTTTATGACAATACGTCAATTTACGGGTGGGTTTCATGCAGATACATATTTTAAATGTAACTGTTTGTTCTGTATTTCATTTGCATCAGTATTGATAATGTATCATTTTTCAGAGGGAAAGATAACAGTATGGTTTTCTATATTGATTTCAATTTTATGTGTTGCAATAATACTTCTAAAATGTCCGATTGAAAATATTAATAAGCCCATTCCGGAACATAATCGAAAATTCCATAAATGTTTAGCCGGAATATTGGGGACTGGGTACGGAATAACGGGAACTATTTTGATCGCACTGTCAAATAAGTACGGTGTATTAATAGTATATACTCTTGTGCTTGTGACGTTGCTGATAATAGCTGCTATAATAAAAGACAGGGGGTGTAAATATGCAGAAGAACAGTAAGCCTGTAGCTGCAAATGTTATCAAAAAGATTGCAGGAAAAGCAGCAACAATGGCAAGCGGTTCGGCATCATGGTGGGGTCTCCATCAGATCAAGGAACCGAAGTCTTGCAAAAAGGCATAAAACAATAAAACCTTTCTCAACCAATCGTTTATCGCTTTGCAGTACAACCAGAATCCATACTGTAAGGAGATAAACGATTGTGTTATATAAAGCCATATAAAGAAAAATTTATACATAAGAAGAATGTACGGGGGGATCTGAAATGATAAGGAAGCTTCTATCAATAATACTAACATGTGCAATGCTGATAAACCTGACAGCAATAATGTCGATAAATGCATTTGCAGCCAGCGGAAGCAGCAAAACATA
>CALANW010000129.1 GCA_937926145.1 uncultured Ruminococcus sp.
TATTTATTCGCAAGTTTATGTTTTATATCCTGCAAATATATATTTAAACCTAACTAACATTATAATATAGTATATCGATAGCATCTTAACCGACCGTTCTTCGCAGATAAACTGTGCAAAATCATACTTTTTGTTGACTTTACGATAAAAGTGTTGTATAATTATACTGATAAATTATTTTTGGAGGAATGTTATAATGTATCCGCTGAAATTAAAGCCTGCTTTCAAGGATTACCTTTGGGGCGGCACAAAACTTCGTGATGTTTACGGCAAGGACTGTGATTTCGACAAGGTCGCTGAGAGCTGGGAGCTTTCCTGCCACAAGGACGGCAACTCGGTCATCGACAACGGCGAAGCAAAGGGAATGACGCTTGCTGCATATATTGAAAAAGAGGGCAAGCAGATCCTCGGCAAGAACTGCGAACGCTTTGAGAACTTCCCCGTTCTTATCAAGCTCATCGATGCAAAGGACAACCTCTCGGTTCAGGTCCACCCCGACAACGAATACGCTATGCGCGTTGAGGGCGAATACGGCAAAACCGAAATGTGGTACATCGTTGACTGTGACGAGGGTGCAGAGCTCATTTACGGTTTCAAGAGAAACGTTACAAAGGAAGAATTCGCAGAGCGCATCAAGAACAACACTCTGCTCGAGATAACAAATTCCGTTCCCGTTAAAAAGGGCGATGTTTTCTTTATTCGCTCGGGAACTCTCCACGCTATCGGCAAGGGTATCCTCATCGCTGAAATTCAGCAGAACTCCAACACTACATACCGCGTTTACGACTACGGCAGAGTCGGCGCAGACGGCAAGACAAGACCTCTCCACATTGAAAAAGCTCTTGACGTAACAAATCTTTGCCCTGCTGAGCCTTATCCTGCTACCGAAGCTGTTACCGAAAACGGCTGCACAAAGAAGCTCCTTTCCAAGTGCGAATACTTCACCGTTTATAAGATCGATATCGAAAATTCCGCCGAATTCAATGCTGACGAAACATCGTTTGAATCTATCCTCGTTCTCGAGGGCGATGTAACGCTCAAGTCGGCTGACGGCGATATCACACTCAAAAAGGGCGAAACAGCATTTCTCCCTGCAGGACTTGGCAAATATACCATCGAAGGAAAATCTCAGGCAATTCTTACAAGAATCGACTAAAGGAGAACTGAAAAATGAAATACTTTATAGGTATCGACCTCGGCGGAACAAATATCAAAGCAGGCGTTGTTAACGAAAATTATGAGATCATCGCAAAGGCTACGACCAAGACCAACTGCCCCCGTCCTGCAAAGGAGATCGCAGACGATATGGCTAAGGTCAGCATCGAAGCTGCCCAGAACGCAGGTCTTTCCATTGACGATGTTGAATGGATAGGCATTGGTACTCCGGGCATTGCAGACAACGTCAACGGAACTATCCCCTACTCCAACAACCTCGGTTTCAGCAACGTTCCTATAAGAAAGTATATTCAGGAACACATCAACAAGCCTGTTTACGTTGCAAATGATGCAAACGCTGCCGCTTACGGCGAATTCGTTGCAGGTGCAGCAAAGGGCGCTACCGATGCAGTTTGCATCACCCTCGGAACTGGCGTTGGCGCAGGCGTTATCATCGACGGCAAGATCTTCACGGGAAGAAACCTCGCAGGAACAGAGATCGGACACATGGTCATCTCCGTTGACGGCCCTCAGTGTACCTGCGGAAGAAAAGGCTGCTTTGAAGTTTACTCCTCCGCAACGGGTCTTATCAATATGACAAAGGCTGCGATAGCAGAAAACACCTCGAGCATTCTCGCAGAATATGAAAAGCAGGACGGCAAGGTTTCCGCACGTCACGCTTTCAACGCAATGCGTGCAGGTGACGCAGCAGGCAAGGCTGTCGTTGACAAGTACATAAAGTACCTCGCAGCAGGTATCACAAACGTTATCAACATCTTCCAGCCTGACATTCTCTGCATCGGCGGCGGTGTCTGCAACGAGGGCGATCCTCTCCTCGTTCCGATGAAAGAACTCGTTAAAAAGGAAGTTTACACAAGAATGCTCGACTGCAACACCGAGATAACCGTTGCAAAGCTCGGAAACGATGCAGGCATCATCGGTGCGGCTTTCCTCGGCAATTCATGATATGAGCAAATTTGATTTTTTCGCATCGGATATAAAGGACGCAGATTCTTTTATGAAAGGTCAGCTCCGCTACAAAGACTTGAAGCGGAGCGAGCTTGCCGATATGCCCGAAAATGAGATAGTCGGCGCAGTTACTGCCTGGATAGAAACAAGCTTCAAGGAAGACTGGTCAGATATGGGCGAAAAGCTCAACAGCCTGCCCACGCCCTGTCTCAACATCTACTGTGCAGAGATAACCTTAAAGCAGGTCATGGACAGCGGCTTCTCCGAGGCGGTTTTCAACCTCTCGAACGATTTTCTCGGCATCGCGGCGAATGGTTTCCGCGCTGTCGGCTATGAAAAGCTTGCGGAGATCGTTGATTCGGCGGTCAAAGTCGGTGCGGACAAGCGCCCCTCGGGACGAAGCTTTGTCGATTTCCTCGAATTCAGCGAAAATGTTAGCTTTTCCTCGCAGGACAAAGACTTTCGCCGATGCTTCGAGCAGGCAAAATTCGACCGACTGGCGAAACAATATATTTTAAACTACAGCAAATATTTCGGAAACGCGTAACGCTTCCGACCGAAAGGAAGTATATAAAAATGGGTTGCAACAATGAATGCAATGACTGCAAAAACTTCTTCTGTGAAGGCACGGACAAAGCTCCGCAGCGTTCACTTTTCAATGCACTCGGATTTACAAAGGAAGAAATGGAACGTCCGCTCGTTGGTATCGTTTCTTCTTACAATGAAATCGTACCTGGTCACATGAACATCGACAAGATCGTCGAAGCCGTTAAAATGGGCGTTGCAATGGCAGGCGGCACACCTGTCGTTTTCCCAGCCATCGCAGTTTGCGACGGCATCGCAATGGGTCACGAGGGTATGAAATACTCCCTCGTAACAAGAGGACTTATCGCAGATTCGACCGAATGTATGGCTCTTGCTCATCACTTTGACGCTCTCGTTATGATACCGAACTGCGACAAGAACGTCCCCGGACTTCTTATGGCAGCAGCAAGAATAAATGTACCTACTATCTTCGTTTCGGGAGGCCCAATGCTAGCAGGTCATGTTAAGGGCAGCAAGACATCACTTTCAAGTATGTTTGAAGCCGTTGGCGCATACACCGCAGGCAAGATCACCGAAGAAGAATTTGAAGAATATGAAAACAAGGCTTGCCCGACCTGCGGAAGCTGCTCGGGTATGTACACCGCAAACTCCATGAACTGCCTCACCGAAGCGCTCGGTATGGGTCTTAAGGGCAATGGCACTATCCCTGCCGTTTACTCCGCAAGACTTCGCCTTGCAAAGCAGGCAGGTATGCAGGTAATGGAGCTTTACAGAAAGAATATCCGTCCGCTCGACATTATGACCGAAAAGGCTTTCCACAACGCTGTGACTGTTGATATGGCTCTCGGCTGCTCGACAAACAGTATGCTCCACCTCCCTGCAATAGCACACGAATGTGGAGTTAAGCTTGACCTTGACATTGCAAACGGCATCAGCGCAAAGACACCTAACCTTTGTCACCTTGCACCTGCAGGTCACGCTTATATGGAAGACCTCAACGAGGCAGGCGGCGTTTACGCTGTTATGAACGAACTCAGCAAAAAGGGACTTCTTGCAACTGACATTATGACCGTTACGGGCAAGACTGTCGGCGAAAACATCGCAGGCTGCGTAAACAAGGACACAAACATCATTCGTCCTATCGATGATCCATACAGCACAACGGGCGGCATTGCTGTCCTCAAGGGCAACCTTGCACTTGACGGCTGCGTTGTAAAGAGAAGCGCCGTTGTTCCCGAAATGCTCACCCATACAGGCCCTGCAAAGGTTTATGACTGCGAAGAGGATGCACAGGCTGCTATCCTCGGCGGCAAGATCGTTGAGGGCGACGTTGTAGTTATCCGCTACGAAGGTCCAAAGGGCGGCCCCGGAATGAGAGAAATGCTCAATCCTACCTCTGCAATTCAGGGTATGGGACTTGGTTCTTCCGTTGCTCTTATCACAGACGGACGTTTCAGCGGCGCATCGAGAGGCGCATCTATCGGTCACGTTTCCCCCGAAGCTGCTGAGGGCGGCATGATCGGTATCGTTGAGAACGGCGATTCCATTACTATTGATATACCGAACTGCACACTCACACTCAACGTTCCGCAGGAAGAGATCGACAGACGTATGGCTTCATTCAAGCCAAAGACCAAGGAACTCAAGGGCTACTTAAAGCGTTACGCAAAGAATGTTTCTTCCGCTGCGAAGGGCGCTATCCTTGACTAAGGGTAACTGCCGATGAGCAAACATTCAACAGCAAAAATTATCAGCATTATCTTCTGTGCGCTGACGGTCGCAGCACTTGTGGTACTCATAATCATCAAGTCTGCGACAAGTGGACAGATGAAAACCATTGACAAAGCGTATTCTTCGTTCACCCACGGAATTTACAAGGAATATCAGCAATGCTTCGGTGAAAAATCTATCTCAGAAAAAGAGTTTGATTCTCTCCGCGAGCAGTATATCGCCGAGTGGGGCGAGGATTTCACAGTTTCAGCCGATTTTGTTTCGCGTGAAAAGACGGACAGCGGCTACAATGTCAATGTAAAGGTATCGGTCTACAATGAAAAAGACCACGAAACCGAGCAGAAAACGCTGTTTATGACCAAATCCAAGGGGAAATGGCTTATAATCAATGCGTAATTATTATATTCTATATTCTTCCCCAAATGCAGCTTTTTCACTACAACAAAAATTTTCAGCCGTAATCAACGTTGTTCTAACGCTGATTACGGCTGATTTCTTGCAATTTTATACTAATACTAATTTTTAATCAAAGTGTAGACAAAAAATCGGCGCAAAACCCATATATGCGAGTTTTTGCTTGATTTTTTGTACACTTTCAGTTTAAAAATTAGTATAAACAAAAACCGCAACCCACACCTTTTCAGGAGTGAATTGCGGTTTATTTTTTTAATTACGCATTATGCATTAAGCATTACGAATTAGAGAGCTGCTGCTTCGTCAACAACCTTCTTGATAGCTGCAACTGCATCGTCAGGAAGCTTATCATAGCCACCCTTGTCTGTTGCAAACTTTTCAACGCTGTTAAGACGGTTCTGCATAGCATTCTTAAGCTGAGCAGCGTAGTCCTTGTCGTTGAGGTTAACTTCGAAGTCGCCCCAAGGCATGATCTCCATATCCTCGAAAGGACCCCACTTCTCGAACTTAGCCTTGCCTTCAACGATAGTCTCGAGGATTCCGAGAGTATCAGCAGGCTTTACCTTCTTGCCCATGAAGTCGCCTGTGTTGATGATGTAGCAAGCAACGTTCTTTTCTTCAACGAGCTTCTTGAACTTCTCATAGTCGTTAGCAAGAGGATATGTTCTGAATGGGTTAGCATAAGGAACGATACGGAGTGCGTTAAGGTCTGTACCAGCCTTTACACGCTCAGCAGTAGATGTCTTTGTAGCGAGTGTTGCACCCATTACAGCAGCAAGAGATGAACCCTTGAGCTTGATAACAGGAGGAATTGTAGGATCCTTCATGATCCAGAAGATAGCGTTAACAGGAGAATCGATCTTGTCAACACGGTTAGGAGACCAGAGCTTGGACTTGATAGCACGTCCGTTGCCGTTTCTGATATCCTCTGTTACGAGCTGGATCTTGCCGTCTTCGTCCATTGTAGCGGAGCAGTTCTGGCAGGAGAGGAGGTACTTGTTGTCAGGGCAGCCTGTAGGATAGTCAGCTGTCTTGTCGAAGTAAGTAGGTTCAAGTGCGATAGACGCACATGTATCTGTGTTGATGATGAATGCGTCATCGTGGAGAACCTTGATTGCAGGATACTTGCCGTTGTGCTTAGCGTGTGTAAGAGTGGACTTACCGGAGCCGGAAAGACCGTAAACGGAAGCAACGAACTTAGAACCGTCAGCAAGTGTGTATTCCTTCTGACCGCCGTGGCAGGAAGCATAACCGTTTCTGTTAGCAAGTGCCCAAGCCATTGTAAGTGTGCCCTTCTTGTGCTCGCCGAAGTACTTCATACCGAGGATTGCAGCGCAGTTCTGGTTTGTATCGAAGTAGCAGAGTGTGAGAGGGTCAGAGAGGCAGCTGTAATCAACGTCAGGGCTCTCTGTTGGCTTCCACTGAGGATCGGAGAAGATGTAGATATCAGGTTCCTTGCCGTCACCGATAGGCTTGGAATCCTTGTACATCTTTACATATTCATCGGACATATACTGGAAGTTGAGCATCCAGTTGTAGAGAAGGTTCTCTTCACCCTCTGGAATGAGGAGATGAGCCTTAGCGATGAATTCCTTATCAAGACCAACGAAGCAAGTAGCGTGATAGAGCTTCTTGAAACGTGTCTTGTAGACAGCGTCCATAACTACCTTGTCGAGCTTAACTTCGTCAACGCCCGGTTCGCCCTTGATGCGGCGAGCAGCAGCGTAACGGCCTGTTACAGCACCGTCGTTGAAGAGAAGAACCTTAGCATCAGCGTCAAGTCCGAATTCTTCGCCGCGGTAAACAGGCATATCGGTAACAATTGTTCCCGGAGAGTTCTTAGCGAGGTTATAAGCCTCCTTAAGAGTGTTTACTTTTACTACGTTGTTGCCATAGAAAGCAGCCTCGATGATAGAACGAGTTCTGGAGAAACCGACTTTTCCAGCGCCGATTTCGCTAATAGGGTAATTGGCTTTTGTTGACATTTTACATAGACCTCCTAATATAATTTAATAAGCACGTTTAAAAAACGATACTTATTATTTCATGTTACATTATACAATATTAGTCGTTTTAAGTCAAGACCTTTTATGTGATTTTTGTGTGATAATTTGCCTGAAAAACGCGAAGCAAAAAAGTTTGCTTTGGCTTATTTTTCAGAATTTTCCGTTTCCTTAATGAAGTCCTGCACCATTTTGTCGCAAAGGTCGATAAGCTCGGTAACTTCATCATCGGTGAAAAGCTCGTAGCCCATATTCTCCCCTGCCCTTTTGCGGTAAACAAGAGCCTTTCCGTGAATGATCTTGGAGTCATCATCGGGATTTATGAGTATAGAGGCGAGCACGTTTTCATCGCACTGACGGACAATTTTCTCGTCCGTGCAGGCTGTGACAACGCAGTTTGCGAACTTGAACGAGTTTGCGGCAAGACGCTCCGCCTCGGTGACGGTGAGCGTTGTTCCGCCGAATACGTTGAGATATGTAGAAGCTTCAAAGTCAAAGTCTATGCCCTCGATAACAGCGTCCTGACCGATGACTTCAATAAGCAGTGCTTTGTTTTTCTCTGCCATGATTACTCCTTATCCTGCTGTGCTTTGAGCAGATCGCGAATTTCGGTGAGAAGAACTTCTTCCTTGGTCGGCTCGGGAGCTTTCGGCGGCTCGGCAAGCTTTTCTTCTTCCTTTTTCTTGAATGCATTTATGAACTTAACGATGATGAAAATGCAGAACGCTGTGATAAGGAATGAAACCACTGCCTGAATAAACGAACCTACATTAATATAAGGTCTGTTTCCCCAAGGGATAGTGATGCCGAGGTCGTTGAAGTTTATGCCAGCGAGTATCATACCGATTATTGGGGTGAAAATATCATTTACGAGCGAATTTACGATAGATGTAAATGCTCCGCCGACGATAACACCGACCGCAAGATCAACAACGTTTCCTCTGCTGATGAACTCCTTGAATTCCTGAATAAAACCCTTTTTGTCTGCCACTTTTTGATTGTCCTTTCGATTATTTTTTCAGCGCTTTTCAGCGCCTTATACAAAAAGAATAATAGCATAATTTTATGTCGAATTTAATAACACAAAGTATATAAACGATGAAAAAGCAGCTTTGCGAAAAATTGTGCAAAGCTGCCCGTTTGTTAAAAAATTATCGAAGAGAGATCTTACTTTCTCTTTCCCTTTTTGCTTGCTGCAGGCTTGGAAACTGCAGGTGCAGCAGGCTTTTCAGCTGCCTTTGGAGCAGCCTTTTTGCTCTTGCATACTTTCTGGAATTCGAGAGCCTTTTCAACGCTTCCGTCGATCTTGATCTTGCCCGTTGTGTAAGCGAGAACAGCGTCAAGCTTGCCCTCAACAACTGCGAGGAGGTCGTCAGCGGTCGCTGTGAGAATAAAATCTCTGTCGTAGTATTCATAAGGCTCAACAGCGATCTTTCCCTCGTTTACTTCAACGTAGAAAGCGCCTTCACCTTCGCCTGTGATATGTATTTCGGCAGCAAGATGATCCTTAACGCCGTCAGCGGACTTTGCAGCCATAATTTCCTTTGCCTTTGCAACGATCTGTTCGTATGTCATAATTATTATCCTTTCCTAATATAAATTATTGATCGAAAGTTTCCGACATATACTGTCAAAAGCTTTCCTTTTCCTTAAATCCATATTTATATGATACTACTTTCCTGCGGAAAAATCAATGTTTTCCAAGCAATTATGGATATTTACACAAAAAATTGTCGAAAAAAATTCAAAAATGTATTGACATTTGAATTAATGATGTGTATAATAAAAATAC
>CALANW010000130.1 GCA_937926145.1 uncultured Ruminococcus sp.
TTATCATAATATACAATAATTATCTTATATATTGTGCAACTATGCTATTGACTTAATGTTTATATTATTATATGATTATTTTATCATAGACGGTACAGAGATTACCGTATAATATTGAAGGAATAGAATATGAACATCAAAAAGGCAATATCAGTTATTGCAGCAGCCGTAACGGCAGTGTCAATGCTTGCAGCAAACGCTTTTGCAGCAACAACAATTCAGCTTGACAGTGAATACGCAGGAAACTGGGGTGCAGGCGCTTTCATTCCGCAGAGCGAACTTGAAGCCATCGGCGGTGATGTAAGAGTAACACTCGACGTTGAAACGGTTGAACCCGGCAACGAAAATCAGTTCCTTGTAACACCTATGGACTACAGCGCTCCAAGCTGGCCCCGTATCACAGACAAGTGCACAGGTGATGATCTCATCGCAAAGAGTGACCAGTTCATCGTTCTCGTTCAGGGCGAAACAAGAGTTGAATTCGTTGTTCCGCAGGACGTTATTGAAGGACTTACCGACAAGGACGGCGAATGCGGAATCGGTTTTCAGGTTTGCAACGTTATTGTAAAGTCTGCAACTCTTGAAGCAGGCGAAACAGAAAAGCCTGCAAGGATCATCGACAATGACAACGTTATCCCCTACTGCTTCGGCGAATATGAGATGCCAGAAGAAACAGCAGAAGCTGCTCCTGCCGAAACAGAGATCGCAGAAACATCTTCTCCTTAGACAGGCAACAATTCCGCAGCAGTTCTTGTTTGCATTACAGCAGCCGCAGGCGTTGCGGCTTTTGCAGCAAGAAAAAGAAAGTAATATTAACGCCGATAAAATATAGGAAAATTGTTTATACTAATTTTTAAACTCAAAGTGTACAAAAAATCAAACAAAAGCTCGCATATATGGCTTTTGTGCCGATTTTTTGTCTACACTTTGATTAAAAATTAGTATTAAAGCCGTTTCCCGCAGCTTTAGCTTCATTTGTTCAAATTTTCTTATAAACGGCGATTAATATATATGTACCCCTCCAAAATACCCGATTTTCCCTCCCCAAGATCTGCACCGCTCAAAGGAGTTTGAACATTTTTCAAGTGACCGTAAATGTTCAAAAATTACTCCTTTGAGCGGTGTTTTTTCGTGCCTGTCCTTGACAAAACGGCATTAAAATGGTATTATTAAAGGTAAATTTTATACTAATTTTTAAACTGAAAGTGTACAAAAAATCAAGCAAAAGCTCGCATAAATGGCTTTTGCGCCGTTTTTTGTCTACACTTTGATTAAAAATTAGTATTAAGCCGAGGTGCATAGAATGCAAAAGCAAGTTTTTCCGATAATCGGAGATGAAAAAGACCTGCCGTTTTATATTGTCGGCATCGGTGTGGAGTGCTGGCAGTATCCCGTTGACCGAACGGGCGGCTATGATTATCCGCAGATACTCGTCACAAATGAGGGTGAGGGCGAAATAATCGTTAACGGCGAGAGCGTGAAGCTGCCCGAAAATTCCGTTTTCTATATTCCGCCGCATCTTCCCCATAAATATCATTCGCTGTCCAAGGCTTGGATAGTGAGCTGGGTATGTTTTTCGGGTTACGGCGCAGAGCCGCTGCTCGAAAAATGGGGACTTGACCATTACGATTACTTCCCTGCCGCTGATGCTGAGCGAATGAACCGCATACTCCGCAAGGCTTATTACACGATAAAGAGCGACAAAATTTACGGCAATCACTATGCTTCGGCGAACCTTTACGACCTGCTTATCGAATACAGAAAAATCGCGGACAACCGCCAGTCGGAGCTGACTTCCGTAAGCACAGCGGCGCTTGCAGACGTGCTCCAGTTCATCGAAGAAAACTATTCGGGCGCGATAAAGCTTGCCGATATGGCTAACACGGCAGGCATCACCGAGCAGCATCTTTGCCGACTTTTCAAGAAAAATTTTCAGATGCGTCCAATGGAATATCTCACAAAGGTGCGTATCCAACACGCAAAGGAAATGCTTGTTTACTCCGAAAAAAATATTGCCGATATAGCGAAAGCCGCAGGCTTCCCCGACAATTCCTACTTCTCCGCCCAGTTCAAAAAATACGAGGGCATCACTCCCGGCGAATATCGCGGCGGAAAATAAATCCGAAAGGACACAGCATAATGAACGACGAAATTATCCTTGACTTTAATGCGCTTTGCAGGCTTGCAGAGCAGAAAAAGCTTTCGGCGGAAGCTGAAAAATACATATATCTTTTATGACTCGGATTGACCGAGCGCGAGGCGGTCTCGGCTTGCTACAATCCTGCGACAAAGACCGTTGACCTTGACGACAGAACGGTTTTCATCAAGGAGGAAAAGATAGAAAACCGCCTTTCATCGGACGGCGGAAAGCCATTCCCGCACGAAGAATTATCAGCCGTTCATTCCGAGCTTGAAAAAGCCGAAATTTCGCCCGAAAACATTTATAAATCGGGATTTTTCAATATTCGCTTCGAGCAATCTCTGCTGAAACAGCCTGAGGACAGCGTTCGCATAAGAGAAATGATGCGTCACATCAAGCGCAGTGCCGAAGAACTTGATCTCGAGTATGAAAATTACTGCAAAATGCGCAACAAGGCATAAAATTATCGCCGAACAAAGCGTTTAAAAGCATTTTGTTCGGCGATTTATTATTTTTCCATAACGATTATCTTGTTGGAGATATTGCTTACGAATTTTATTTTGCCGAGGAATTTATATATCGGCGCAAACACTGCCATTCCCTCGCAAAGGCTATGCTCCTCAACATAGCGGAAGCCCGAAATTATTTTGTCAAGCTCCTCGCCGTTTTTAACGCCCCAAGTGAACTTCGCTTTGCTGCCCTCGATCGACTTTTCCTTCATTCGCTTTGCTACCATTGGACTCATCGTTTCGACCAATACAACGGCGTGTTCAAAGCGTTTTTCGATGACTGCGAATATATGCTTCACATCGCTCTCGGAAAGATACATCGTCAGACCCTCGATGATAACAAGCGCAGGAACGTCTTTTTCCGCTATCTCTCCGCCCCAGTCGTCCATTGCCGACATTGGTATCTGCGTTATCTTTTCGGTCGGGGTAAGTATCTTGCTTCGCACTTCGATAGTTTCGGGCAGGTCGAGGTTATACCAGTGCGAGAAGTTTTTCATTCGGTAACAGCGCGTGTCCAGACCGCAGGCGATATTTACGACAACAGCATTTTTGAACTTCGCGAGATATTTTTTCGCAAGTCTGTCGAGGACTATCGTTCGTGCGATAACTCCGTCGTGCATCGCTTTGTCTTTATCGGCGAGCGAGAAATCGTAGTTGAGCTTTTCGACTATTTCAACAGCCTTTTTATCCGATATCGCGCCGCGCGTTTTTGTTTCTTTCGCTCTCGCATAAATAGTTTGCAGCATCGTTTCGGGAACGCCCGAAAGTGTTATTTTTTCACCCATTTTTGATATCCCTTTCTCATATAAAAAATATTATACCAAGCAATATGTTAGCCTCAGCTAACCAATAAGCATAAAATAAACAGAATTTCTCTGCTACTTTATATTATCATATTTCCGTTAAAAAATCAAGCTTTTTTTACAAATGCAAAACACGGTCAAAAATCCGTTCAAAGCGTCCGTATCAATTTCGGATATGTCACCTAAGGATAAAGCTTCGGAACAGTCGATATAATTAACACCGAAGAAGCTTTTTTTCTAAAGTTTCCGAATTTTTTGCCGATAAATAAATTGCAAAGATATTTTCCGAACGGGGTGAAAACATTGGATAAAATACGCAGGCATTATATTTTTTACGGAAATGTGCAGGGTGTAGGCTTTCGTTACACAGCCTGCTGTATGGCACGAAAATACGGCATTTCGGGTTGGGTGAAAAACCTTGACGATGGCTCTGTTGAAATGGAAGCCGAGGGCAGACCCATTGACATAGACTATTTGATAAGCTCGCTCGAAGACCTAAAATGGGGTTCTGTCGAACGCATCGATTCAAAAAATATCCCTCTGCACGGCGGATATGATTTTGAGATATTATAATATTTACCCGTATTTTCAGCCAAGAAATACGGGCATTTTTTATCTTCCGCCGAACATATACAAGAGCGCGTTGCATATCGCCGCCGCAACATTGCTGCCGCCTTTTCTTCCCCTCGCGACAATATAAGGCACTCCCGATGCCATTATAAGCTCTTTCGACTGGACGACGTTCACAAATCCGACGGGAACGCCTATGACAAGCGCAGGCACAAAGCTTTTGTCCCGAATAGTTTCGCTAAGTCGGACGAGCGCAGTCGGAGCGTTTCCGACTGCGTATATCACAGACTTTCCGAGCCTTGCCGCTTTGTCCACCGAGGCTGTCGCTCTGGTCGTTCCGTTCAGCTTCGCTTCTGCGGCAACGTCCTCATCGGACATAAAGCACATCACTTCACAGCCGAGTTTTTTCAGCGCAGACTTATTCACGCCCGACTTTGCCATATTCGTATCGGTGACGATGACCGCGCCGCTTTTCAGCAGTTTTTCCGCCGTCTGCATAACATTTTCGGAGAAGCAAAGGTTGTCGAGATAGTCGAAATCAGCCGTTGTATGAATGACGCGCATCACAACGGGTTTGATGTCCTCGGGGATAATTCTGCCGCCGAGTTCGCTTTCGATTATCTGAAAACTGCGCTTCTCAATATCCTCGGGCAAAACATATTCAAGGTTCAAAACTCTATCCCCTTTCGCGCTGTGATGCCATTTTCATAAGGGTGCTTGACGCACTTTATCTCGCTGACATAATCAGCTTTTTCAACAAAAATTTCATCGGGGTTTCTTCCCGTGAGAACGACTTCTGCGTTTTCCAAGCCGCCAAAAATAAGCTTCTGCGCACGTTCCTTATCCATAAGTCCGTATTTGTAAGCCGCGTTGAATTCATCAACGATGACCATATCGAAACCGCCGCCGAAAGCTTCTTCAAGCAGGCTGTTATGACAGGCGGTGATGTCGGCTTTGTCCGCTTCGGTCATATTTTTGAAAAACGGATAGTGCCTGTCGCAGCGGATAACTTTTATGTTCGACAAAGCTCTGAGCGCCGCGAGTTCGGACGTTTCTCCGCCTTTCATCAGCTGCAAAAAGCAGACTTTCATTTCCGCCCCCGAAGCACGGAGCGCAAGTCCGAGCGATGCAGTAGTTTTGCCCTTTCCGTCACCGCAGTAGATATGTAAAAGTCCCATTATTTTTCCTCCTTTGAGCGTTTGAACTCGGCGCATTTTCGTGCAAAATTCGCCGCAGTTTCGATGTTTGAATAAAAATACAGATGTGGAAAACCTGCGTACATATTCTCATTTGCGTGAACACATTTCCAGCTCCGACCGTCCGTTTTTTCTACCGTGAAAGCTTCTCCGCAGTTCGTGCTGTCCCAGTAGTGGAACTCGTGTGCAGGAAAAGCTTCACCTTTTCTGCAAAGCAAATTGTCATTTTGTGCAGTCATTTTCACATAGCCGAAACGGTTTAGCTTCGGCGTTTTGTATGCTTTCCCGTCAATTATCCCGACAAGCTTATGCACGTTTCCGTCACTGTCTTCCAGCGTTTCGTGAAGATACATAAAGCCGCCGCACTCGGCAATTGTCGGAATCCCCGAGTGAATTTTTTTGCGCATACTTTCAAGCATAGCCTTGTTTTGAGCAAGCTTTTCCGCATATAATTCGGGGTAGCCGCCGCAAAGGATAAGCCCGTCCGCATTTTCGGGAACGGCTTTATCATAAAGCGGAGAAAAATACACTATCTCACAGCCGAGCTTTTGCAAAAGTGAAATATTATCGGCATAAATGAAGCAAAACGCACTGTCCTTTGCGACTGCGATAACGGGGCGCTCGTTTATTTTCGGCAGGCTTGGAGAAGTGAACTTCGGGAGCGGACTTTCCGCAAATCCGAGCAGTTTATCAAGCTTTAAATTTCTCTCCGCAAGCTCGCCGAGCCGTGATAATTTTTCCTTTATATCCGAAATCTCGTCAGCTGTGACAAGTCCGAGGTGGCGGCTTTCAAACGTCAGATCGTTCTTCGAAATGAACCCGAAATACTCCGTTCCCAACTCACGGCAAAGGCTTTCCGCTTTCTCCGTAAGCTTTTCGGGCAGTTGATTGAAGATAAAACCGACAATGTTGTTCGGCTTTTTGTATTCGAGAAAGCCTTTCATCACCGCGCCGATAGAATCGCTCATTCCCTTGCAGCCGATGACGATGACCGCAGGCGTTTCGGTTATCACGGAAACAGAATACGCCGAACCTCTGCCGTTCGCGCCGTCATAGAAGCCCATTACGCCCTCGATAACGGAAATATCCGCACCGCCGCCGTTTTCGCAAAGCAGATATTTTAGTGTATTGTCATCACAGAAAAAGCTGTCGAGATTGAACGCCGACGTGCCGATTATTTTTTCGTGAAACATCGGGTCGATGTAGTCAGGACCGCACTTGAACGATGCAACACGCATTTTTCTGTTGACGAGTGCCTGCAAAACCGCGCAGGTCACGGTCGTTTTTCCGCAGCCGCTATTCGTGCCGCCGATGATGATCCTTTTCATCGCTTTTTACCTCTTATTATAAACACGGGATTTTCCGCAGAAAGCATCGTATGTGAGCCTATTTTCTTCGTTCTTGTAACGGCAAGCTGAACTATTTCGGGGTCAGTTTCATACTGTTCAAACGCCGAAACAGCGTCATTCAGCGTTTCAAGCGAAACCGCAGTCACAACGATAACAGCGTTCGGATTCTTGGCGAAAGCTATGTCGGCTATCTCACTTATTTTACCGCTTGAACCGCCTATAAAAACGCTGTCTGGCGCAGGAAACTCTTCCAAAGCTTCGGGAGCGCTTCCGCTTATAATTTCTATATTGTCGCAGCCGAATCTAAGCGCATTTTCACGGGTCAGTTCTACCGCTTCGGGGTTCTTATCGACCGCATAAACTTTTCCGTCAAAGCATTGCAGAGCCGCTTCAACCGACACAGAACCCGTTCCGCAGCCAACGTCCCAACACACGCCGTTCCTGCTCAATCCAAGCTTTGAAATTACCGTGCTTCGGACTTCCGATTTCGTCATAGGGACTTTTCCTCGGGTGAATTTTTCATCGGGAATACCTGTCGCTGTCCCCTTTTCAAAGTCGGGATTTTCCGTGACCGCAACGGTCAGTTTTCCGAGAGAAATACCTGTAAAATCGGACGCTTTTCCAACAAAAATTTGCTCATTTTCCGAAGATAGATTTTCGCCGATGTAAATTTTCGTTCCGCCCATTTTGTATTCGCAAAGCCGCTGACAAAGCTTTGCAGGAGTGACTTCTCCGCCGAGCAGGAAGAAGCAAAACTCGTTTCTTCTGACGTTTCGGACGATGCTTGCATTTTCACCGTGCAGACTGACAAACTTCATATTTTTCCACGGCTTTTTTATTTTTGAGCAGAAATAAACGGGCGAAGAAATCCCACTTATTACTTCGTTTTCGATATCTCCGATAAACTCTAAAAGCTTTTCCGCGCCGCTGTAAAAACCGCAGTCGCCCGACATCAGCACCGCCGCATTTTCGTACTTTTCATTGTGCAGAAATGCGGCTATCTCTTCACTTTTCCAACTGCAAAATGTCGGCTTTCCAAGGCACTCAAACGGCGCTAACATTCGTTTCGCACCGATAAGGATATCGGCTTTTTTTATTACCGAAAGAGCCTCTGATGTGAGCGTTTTTTCGCCGTCCATTCCGATTCCGATAATGCTTACCATTGTTGTTTCTCCAAAAGTATTTTTTCTATCTCCAAAAGCGTATTTCCCGTTTCCGCAGGGCGAAGCAGCACCGCAAATTCAGCGCCGCATTTCTCCGCGGCAGAAGCTTTTTCGGGAAAACCTCCCGCCGCTCCGCTCTCCTTTGTGACGAGAATTTCCGCACCGCTTTGCCTTATGTGTTCAATATTTTCTTCCTCGGAAAAAGGTCCTTTCCCGACTATGATATGCGCAAATCCAAACGAGCGGCAATGCTCCTCTATCCCATCTGCCGGCAGAACTCTCACACAAATTCGCTCACGATAGTTTTTCACTTTAGTCAGTGCAGGAAGCTCCTTACTGCCGAGAGTGCTTAAAATTCGCTTTTCGCTGCCGTTGAGATATTGAATAAGTTCGTTTATATCCGTGAAAGTTTTGCCCGAAATATCGGCGCTTTTTTCACGAATAAGTCTATAGTATTTTCTGCTCGTTTCAACGCAGGCGGCTTTGATATTTTCGGTTGCGGCGGTCGCATAAGGGTGAGTTGCGTCTATCACGATCTCATAGCCGTGACTTTTTATGAGTGCAGAAATTTCCGCTTCGTCAAGCTTTCCGTTCAGCACATTTATATAGCCGCTCTCGGGGAGAAGCTCTGCGCCGTAATCGGTCGTTACGGAAACGTCGGCGCAAATTTTATTTTCGGCGCAGAACTCCGCAAGCAAGCGCCCTTCGGTCGTTCCGCCGAATATCAGGATCTTACACATCGTATCCCCTCGGTGTTACCATTTTTCCGTTTATTATCTTCGTCTGACTGTTGCCGATGAAAACCGTTGTGAACATATCCGCTTCAAAATCCGCAAGCTCCGAAAGCGTCATAACGCCGTATTCTTCACCGACTCTGCCGATGTTTTTCGCATAGCCGCAGACGGTTTCGGGAGAGCGGAATTGGAGGACAATTTCGCAGGCTTTTTTAAGGTAGTCGGGGCGCTTTTTCGATGACGGATTATAGAGCACGATGACAAAATCCGCTTTTGCGGCGCACTCCAATCTCAGCGCTATCTTTTCGGGAGGAGTAAGCAGGTCGGACAGACTTATCACCGCAAAATCATGCGTAAGCGGTGCGCCGAGTAATGCGCCGCCGCTGAGTGCCGCAGTCAGACCTGCGACCGTCTGAATTTCAGCCTGCGGAAACTTCGCCGAAAGCTCATAAGCAAGCCCAGCCATACCGTAGACCTCGCTGTCGCCGCTGCAAACGAGCGAAACCGTCCTGCCGTTCGCCGCTTGTTCAAGGGCGTACAGAACACGCTCTTTTTCCTGCCTCATTCCCGTGAAAAAATATTCTTTCTGCGGAAAATACTGCCTCAAAAGCTCGGTGTAGACCTTATAGCCGACTATCAGATCGCTGTTTTCTATCGCCTGACGCGCTTCCTCGGTCATTCCGCCGAAGCTGCCGCAGCCGAACCCAACAACATAAAGCTTCATAACATTTTCCTTTCAAAATCTATGCTTATAGGCAATGCTCCGAGCGCCGCAGTTACGCCGTTTTCCGCAGTTTTCGGCAGGATAAGCTTTGCTCCCAACCGAGCAACGCTCCGCTCGCATACGTTATCTGTTCCCGTTGTTTTCAGCACAAAATCCGAACTTTCAAAGTTCCCGTTGACACTCATAAGCTCCCCTGCCGAATAGGTCAGAAGTCTTATTTTTCGCTTTCGGCAAAATTCAAGAAGTCCCTCTTCATCGGATTTTATATCAATTGTTGCCGCCGCGCAAAGTCTTTCTTCTGAAATTTTCGCGGCTTCAAAGCAAGCCGTAACGTGCGCTTCGATCATTTCGCACGATGTTCCTCTTTTGCAGCCGATGCCGACAACAATATTTTTCGGCGGAAGAAAAAGCGTCGTTTCAAACGGCTTTTTTTCATCGTCATTGCCGATATAAATTCCGATTTTGCAAGCTTTGTCTAAGCTGATTTCGGGTGGAATATTTTCACACGGATATTCGCTCAGAAGTCCTATTTTCTCGCCGTCAAGAACAGCCGAAGCTATCTTTTTCGCCGCGTCTAAATCAGTGATAACAAGTCCGTTCGCCTTTGCAAAGCTGTCGGGGGAAAACCGTCCGCCAACGTCCGTAGCCGTTGTTATCACGGGAACTGCGCCGATATTTTCTGCGATAATCTGCGCAAGCCGATTCGCTCCGCCGATGTGTCCCGACAGAAGCGGTATAATGAATTTTCCGCAGTCGTCAATGACGATAACGGCAGGGTCGCTTGCTTTCGATCTTATATACGGAGCTATCGCACGGACGGCAATTCCGCTTGCGCAGACGAAAACAAGCGCATCACAGGAGTTGAAAAGCTTTGCCGAAAGTGCATAAACATCATCGAAGCTTTGCGAATTTTCATCGGTGTGTGTATGAAAACAGAAGCGCTCGGCGGTGTGTGTTTCGCTCAAAAAATCCGTGACTTTCCGTGAAAGAAGCCGTCCTTTTTCCGTGAAAGAAACAACGGCGACTCTCATTTTTTCGCCTTTCTGTAACCCGTTTCAAAGCCTGGGTCATAGAGCTTTGAAAGGTGACGGTTTTCGCCGAGAAAATCACCGACAACGATAAGTGCCGTCTTATTTATGCCGTTTTTTTCGGCTGTTTCGGCGAGCGTTCCGACCGTACAGCGGCAGACCTTTTCATCTTCCCACGTTGCTTTGTAGACGAGCGCGGCAGGAGTTTCCACAGTGTAGCCGCCATTTTGAAGCCGCTCGGAAACCTCGACTGTCATTCCTGCACTCAAAAATATCACCATTGAAGTGCCGTGCGAAGCGAGGCTTTCAAGGCTCTCCTTTTCGGGGACGGGTGTTCGCCCTGACATTCGTGTGATTATGACCGACTGCGACACTTCGGGCAGAGTGTACTCGGCTTTGAGTGCTGCCGCTGCGCCGCAGAACGAGCTTACACCGGGGCAGATTCGGTACTCGATACCAAGTGCGTCCAGTCTGTCCATCTGCTCACGGATAGCGCCGAAAAGTGACGGGTCGCCAGTGTGAAGCCGAACGGTGTTTTTGCCCTCGGCTTCGGCTTTTTTCATCACATCTATAACTTCGTCCAAGGTCATATATGCGCTGTTGTAAATTTCACAGCTGTCCTTTGCATATTCCGTCAGTTCGGGATTGACGAGCGAGCCTGCATAAATTATCACGTCCGCATTTTCGATAAGCTTCTTTCCCCTTACGGTTATAAGGTCAGCCGCACCACTGCCTGCTCCAACAAAATCAACCATTGTATTCCTCCGAAATTATTTCGATAAGCTCGCAGGCACGGGAAGTTTCGGCCGTTATCCCGTGCTTGTCCGAGAACATCACAGCGCCGATATTGACAGCGTTTTTCACCTTTGCATCAAGATAATATTCCGCCCTTTTTGCGAGAATATCAAGCGTTTTTTCCATATATCCGTGCTCTTTCAAAATATCGAGCGCCGCATCGACCGTTGCACATTCGGGTATATTTCTCAAAGCTTCGCTCTCCGCTCCCGCAAGCACTCCGCAGGTCACAAGCACGTCCATTCGACCGTCAGCCTGCGCGGAATGTGTGTTCATGATTCCTGCGCCGAGTTTCACAAGCTTTCCGATATGACCGATGATAAGGATATTTTCAAAGCCGTATTCGAGCGCTGAATCTATCGCTTCGCCGATGAAATTACTGCATTTTACACTCTTTTCAAGCGCAAACGGCATTGACTTCTGAATGAAATTTTCACTGTAATTTCCGAGCGTTAGTAGGAGCGCTTTGTGTCCCTCGGCTTTTCTCATTCGCTCTTCAAGGCGTATCGTGTCGATAAGCGCGGAATTACTCATCGGTTCAACGATGCCGCTCGTTCCGATTATCGAAATGCCGCCCTCGATGCCCATTCGTGGGTTATATGTCTTTTTCGCGATCTCTTCGCCGTTCGGGACAGAAATCTCTATGCGAAAACCACCGTGATAATCGTGCATTTCGGCGACCTTTTCCACTGCCGCCGCTATCATTTTCCGTGGAACGGAGTTTATCGCAGCTTCGCCTATAGGCTGGTCAAGACCTGCTTTTGTGACCTTTCCGATACCCTCGCCGCCGACTATCTCAACACCGTGCGGAATTCGGCTCGCCTTTGCATAAACAAGTATCCCGTTCGTGATATCTGGGTCATCGCCGCTGTCCTTTTTTATCGCGCATTTCGCATAGTCCGCGCTTATAGCCGCATCAAGAACTTCCAGTTTTAATGGTACTCCCTTTGGGGTCATTATCTCTGAAAATTCCGATATTTCGCCGCTTATAAGCATTTCCGCAGCCGCACCCGAGGCAGCCGCGGCGCACGAACCCGTTGTATATCCGCAGCGGAGCTTTTGTCCGCCGCGGTAAATATACTGTTCAGCCATAGCTTATTTTACCATATCTTCAATGGAAACACCATAGTTTTCGGTGAAATAATTTTGGAGAGCTTCAACATCGCCCTTCATTCTGTCGTTTGCGCTGTCGTATCTGCCGTTGTCTTTTGTGCTCTGTGTGGAATCATTGTGCTCGGAATCTTCAACCTTTACTATCTCGTTTGCGCCGAGGTCAAATGTGTAGTAGAAGCCTGTGCCCATCATGGAAACATAGTAGTATTCCTCAACTGTGTTGTTGTTGAGATCGAAGTTGTAATACTCAACTGTTTCGTTGCCGTCAAGGTCGGTCTTTACGAAGTTTACAGTCTTTGCAGCCTTGTCAACTGTGATCTTCAAGCCTGCACCCTCAAAAGGAGCGTTAGCTGTGTCAAGATATGTGAGAACGCCGTTTTCATCGGTGAAAACATCAGTACCTGCTGCGCTTGCTGCTTCGCTTTCAGCTTCTGTTTCTGCATCAGTTTCAGCAGCTTCTTCTGTTTCTTCTGCCTGAGTATCCTCAGCCTGTGCATCGTCAGCCTGAACTGCTTCTGTCTGTGTTGTTGTTTCGCTGTCAGTTGTTGTGCCGCTCTGATTTGATGAGCAAGCTGTCATTGACATTACTGCTGCGAGTACAGCGATCGCAAGAATTTTCTTTTTCATTTTTTCTTCCTCCATAATTATAGAAAATAAATTTATCTGAAAGCCTTTCGGCGATCATTCGTTGTTTATGAATACGCGGACGTTTTCTTCCACAGCCGAACCCGTGACTTCATCAAGGCTTATGTACTGCGCGTCCATTCGCTCGGCTATCTGCTTGGCGAAGCCGAACCTTATGTAGCTGTTCTCGGTATCGAGGACCATTGCGCCCACGCCCGATAAACGGACTTGTTCGGCAGCTGCGAGTGCGTCCGCAAAGGGGTCATCACTGCGGAGCGGAACGTTCGCTTTTCCGTCCGAGATAAGGATAAGATACTGTAACGCATCGGGCGTTCTGATACGCTCGGCACGGAGCAGTTCACACGCCGCCGCTATCCCTGCGGCAAGCGGAGTTTTTCCGCCCGTCGGAAGCTCGTCCATACACTTTCGTGCAAGCTCGGGACTTCCCGTTATATTCAGCAAGGTCTGTGCGCCGTCGCCGCGGAACGCCACAACTCCCACACGGTCGCGCTTTCTGTACGCTTCGGAAAGCAGTCCTTTTACTGCGCCTTTTACCGCGCGCATACGCCGCTTTGCGCCCATTGAACCGCTTGCATCGACTGCAAAAAGTATGGTCGCACCCGTGCGCTTTTCACGAATCTTTTGACGGATATCGGACGAATGAACAGAAAGCTTCATTCCGTTTTCGGGCGTTCGCTGACGCTGATTCAAAGCAGCATTGCAAAGCGTTGGAATGACCGCAATATCGGTGCATTTTCCGTGCGGAACTGTGCTTCGGACATATCTTCCGCTGTTTTCGTTCGCTATTGTTTTGCTTCGTTTTCCGCTGCCGCCGTTTTTGCCTGCGGCTGATTTTATCCCCTCTGCAGAAAGCGGAAGTTCATCTCCTGCGGCTTCGGCTTTTTTGCTCTGCTCGGCGGAATTTTCCTCCTGCGGAGCGGTGTCCTGCGGCGGCTCGGTTTCCGATTGAGAGTTGTCCTCTATATTTTCGAGCGAATTATCACTGTCGGAAGTTTCCGTATTCTGCCGGACAGTTTTCTCCTGCGGAGCGTTCCTCATTCGGTGCGGAAGAACGAACTTTGCAGCTTCGGAAACATCATCTGCGGAAACCTCCGCACCGTTTCGCCAAGCACACAAGGCTTTCGCAGTTTCGGCGAGGATGATCTCGCATCGGTTTCCCTCGCATAATGCGCTGTTCGCCGTGAGTGCGCAGAGCCGCAGAATTTCCTCGGAAATACTGAGCTTTTCAAGCCTTTTTTGTGCATCGGAAATTTGCTGTGCAAGCTTTTCTTCCTGCGGTCTGAATTTCGTGCGAAAGCTTTCGGGGTCAAGTTCATATTCGAGCCTGCGGCGTATTACCTCGGTGCGGAGTTCAACATCTTCCTCGCCCGAAACGCTCACGAACAGACCGAATTTGTCAAGCAGCTGCGGTCGGAGCGTTCCCTCTTCGGGGTTCATCGTGCCTATCGGTATGCATCGGCAGGGGTGACGATACTCTATCCCGTCACGGCTCACGATATTCTCCTGTGAGGCGATTACCTCCACAAGAATTCCCGAAATATGCGTTCCGAGCAGATTTATTTCATCAACATAGAGAAAATTTCCGTCTGCTTCGTACAAAAGACCCTTTTCAAAGCGTTTTTCTCCGCTGTATACAGCGTCGGTGAGGTCAAGCGTTCCTACAAGTCTGTCCTCGGTGACGTTGAGCGGAATTTCGACCGTTTTTCGTCCCGATAAAGCCGCCAGCGCGCGGACAGCAGTCGATTTCGCCGTGCCTTTTTCGCCCGAGATAAGCACACCGCCGACCAACGGGTCGACCGCATTCAGGATAAGCGCAAGCTTCAGCCTTTCCTGCCCAACTATTGCGGCAAAAGGGTACGGGGTCATATTCCCTCACGGCTTTCTATCATCTCAAAAACGGCGGTGATGTCCATTCGCTGTTCCTCGAACGGCTTTCGCCTCATTCTGTGCGGAAGAACGAGCTCCGCCGCAAGCTTCATATCCTCGCCCGAAACGTGACCTCTTCCCTCATAAGCCGCATTGGTGCAGGCTGTTTTTATCATCGAAATATCGGCACGATGTCCGTCAACGCCGAGCGAAACGGATATCTCTGCGGCAAGGCGAAGTATTTCGTCCGAGTATGTCACGTTTCGGAGAAGCTTCTGTGCTTCGCTTATTTTATTGCGAAGCTTTTCCTGCTCGGGTCTCTGTTTTTCAAGAAAAGCTTCGGGGTAAAGCTCATATTCAAGGTAACGCTTTACGACCTCAGTGCGCATTTCAATGTCGGTCTCGCCCTTGACATCGACAACAAGACCGAAGCGGTCGAGCAGCTGAGGACGAAGATCGCCCTCCTCGGGGTTCATCGTTCCGACGAGGACAAATCGTGCAGGGTGGCTGAACGAAACGCCCTCGCGCTCGACCGTGTTCACACCCATTGCCGCCGAGTCGAGAATGACATCGACAACGTGGTCGTCAAGCAGATTTATTTCGTCAACATAAAGAATATTGCGGTTGGCTTCGGCAAGGATACCCGGTTCAAAATGCTTTTCGCCCGTTTTGAGCGCTCGCTCGATATCGAGCGTTCCGACAACTCTGTCTTCAGTCGCACTCACGGGAAGATCGACTACCCTCATTCGTCTTTTCACTGCGGTGAGGTTTTCTCTGCTTCGGCAGCTTTCACACTGACAATTCCTATCGTGCGGGTCGCAGGAAAACGGGCAGTTCTCGACCTCATCACGTTCGGGAAGAACCTCGGTCAGCGCACGGACAGCCGTTGACTTCGCCGTTCCCTTTTCGCCTTTGATAAGAACGCCGCCGAGCGCAGGATTTATAAGGTTGAGTATCAGCGCGCGCTTCATTTTTTCCTGCCCGACTATCGCCGTGAACGGAAAGTATGCTTTTTTATTCATCAGCTTTCACCCTCGATCGTATTTTCTGTTTCAAGATAAGCTTTGCGTATCACTTCAAGCTGTTCCTCTGTCGCATTCCAGTAGCCTCGGCGGCTGTATTCCTCCATTTGCTCGAGGATATCCATATAAGCGTAAGGATTGTTTTCAGCCATTCTGCGGCGCATCTCTTCGTCCTGCGCATATTTTTCGCAAAGGTCGTTGTAGACCCACTGCTCGACTGCGCCCGTTGTTGCGGCAAGTCCCATAACGTTCTCGAAGCGTTCGGCTATTTTCTGTGCACCGTGATATTTATGCGCTAACATTCCGTCTATCCACTTCGGGTTGAGGACTCTTGTGCGTATGCCCTTTGCAACGGCTTTTTCCGCCGACTCCGTTATGGGAACTGCACCCGTTGTATCGGTGACGAGCATTACGGCTTTTCTGCCCTTTACCATTTCGACCGACTTCGCCAAGCCGCCGAAGAATTCATAGTAGTGGTCGAGGTCGGTGATCTCATATTCGTTGTTGTCACGAACCTGCGAAACGATCTCAACGCTTTTAAGATTCTGCTCGTAAAGGTCAGCTGTATCGCCGCCGTGCATCTTGCGGCTGTATGCATAGTGTAGCGAGGTGAGGAATTGGCTTCCGAGCTGTTCTTCCTTTTCCCAAGCCTTTGTTTCGATCAACGAAGTAAGACCCGTGCCGTACTCGCCCTCACGGGGTCCGAAAATTCTTGTAACGGAAAGCGAAGCGGCTTCTTCCTCGTCATAGCCTTTGTCGAGGAGATAGGAATAAAGCTTTGCCGAGTTCGCTTTCATAAAGTTCTGCTCGGGCGTTTCGTCAGCTTCGTTCACAAGGTGAAGCAGGTCGTCAAGATTGTCGATGAGATTCGGGAAAAGGTCACGGAAAAATCCGCAGATATTTATTGTAACGTCAATTCTCGGTCTGCCGAGTTCTTCGATCGGGATAAGCTCGTACTTCGGGTTCCAAGCGGAATTGCCCTTTGCAAGACGTGCGCCGAGATAACCCATTATCTGACCGATAGTTTCGCCGTGGGTGCGTGAGGTCTCCAATCCCCACAAAATGACAGCCGTCGAGTTCGGGTAAGCTCCGTACTCGTTGAAATAGGTCTTTATCGTGTTTTCAGCCGTTCTCACGCCGCGCTGATACGCCGTCAGAGTCGGAACAAAACGCTGGTCGAACTGATAAAGATTATAACCTGACGGCAGGACTTCGGGACTGCGGTAGATATCGCCTGCCGCTTTTGCAGGGATATATCCGCCCGAAAGTGCGTTCAGAAGCTGCTCATTTTCGGCATTATGCCTTATCTCGTTATACTTTTTACGTCCGAATCCAATTGCGGTGCGAAGCTTTTCGGGAACATTTTCAGCGCTGAAATTTTCATCGAAGTATTTCTCCGCAAGCGCATTTATCCTGCGCATCTTTTCTCCGCCACTCTCCTCCGCCTGCGCTAAGTTTTCGCCAAGTTCCTCGGCGGCAATTTCGTTAAGTGACGGGACATCATCGTGCGGCTTTTTCAGCAGTTCACGGACATAGCAAAGTGCTTCTTCGTCCGAATAATCATTGCCGAAAATGTGAAGTCCTTTCGGTATGAGCGAGCTGTTAAGTCGATAAAGTTCCGATTCAAGTTCTTCAAGCTCGGTCGGCAGGTTAAGCTTTTCCGCAAGCGTTGCAATATTCTGCTTGACCTCCGCTGCGGCGCTTTCCGAGAACGAAAGCTGATGATGATATTCGTCAAGCATTGCGGAAAGCTCGGCATATTCGCCGTAAAGTCCGCTCTGGACGAAAACGGGCGGCTGATAGCCTATGAGCGAAGCGTGTGAACGGCGCTTTGCGATAGTCGCTTCGGACGGATTTCCGCAGTAATAAAGGTAAAAATGCGGCATATCTCCGAGGAGAATATCGGGATAGCACATTCCGCTCATTCCGCACTCCTTGCCCTTCAAAAATTCGAGTGTTCCGTGCGTTCCGACGTGGATAACGGCATCTGCGCCGAACTTGTCGTGCAGATATTTGTAGAAAGCTATGTACTGGTGGTGCGGAGGTATCGATTTATCGTGATAAAGCTTGTCTGTGTCCTCGTGAACGCCCCTTGACGGCTGCAAACCGACAAGAATGTTGCCGTAGGTCGCCGCAGGGATAAGAAAATCACCGTTTTCATCGGTCATTATCTCGCCGCTCGGCTCGCCCCAAGCGTTTATAACGGCTTCTTTGTCCGCAAAGCCGTTCAGGAACTTTTTATAGTCGGAAAGCGGATATTTCGGCATATTTCCGTTGTCGAAATACTTGCCCGAATTGACTATCCCACCGTTTATGAAGTCGGACATAAGCTTTTCCGCTGAAACATCTTCGGAAGTATAGCCGCTGTTTTTCAGCAGGGAAAGCATTGATGAAACCGACTGAAATGTATCGAGGAATGCTCCGCCGAAAACGTTGGCTTCTCCGGGGGGATAATTATAGCATATTATCGCGATCTTCTTTTCCGAATTTGCCTTTCTGCGAAGCGAAATGAACTTCTCCGCGCGGTCGGCAAGCGCTTCAAGGCGTTCCCCGATAATTTTTATCTCATCGGAAGTAACGTCAAACTCTTCGTCATAAACGGGTTCGGTCTTTGCACCTACGGGAAGTGTCAGAACTGCGCCGTCCTGCTCGGGAAGCATCACCGAAATGAGAGTTTCCGAGGGCGTGCTGCCCTGAACCGAATCGAGCCATTCCTTTTCCGTGCGCCTTGACATAAAGAACGGGTGCAGATACGGGACGTTAAGTTCTTTCAGCATATCCGTTCCTGCGGAGATATTTCCGCCCATTGGTCCTGCGCTCAAACGGAACGACATACAGTTCATTATCAGTTCGGGCTTTTTCGGCAAAAATTCCGTCAGCAGTTTTTTCAGCGTTCCGTCATTGATGCTGTCCATGCCCGAAACTGCGATAGGCAGGACGTTTGCTATCTTTTGCAGGCGCTCGGCGATCTCACCTACTGCGCCCGAATAATCCATTGGATAGATATGACCGTAGTATAAAAGAGCGATGACAGGCTTTTTCTCATCGAACGGGAAATCAGCCGAAAATTCTTCATAGCTGCCGTAATATTTCATATCCTTTGCTCTGCAAACAGATGCTTCGGGAACTTCCCTCGGCTCGGACGGCTTCGGGAGCTTTTTTGCGCCGCCGTATTCACGCAGGATAAGGTACAGCATATTGAGGATATTCGTATAGTCAGCAACGTAAAAATACTTGCATATAAGCGAATAATTACGCATATCACGCATTTTACCGGGCATAATTTTGCCCATTGCCTCAGCCATTGACTGCATCTTTTTCATCGCAGCCATATCGGGTTTCTTTCCGCCCGAGGCTTTCATTGAAGCGGTGGAAAAGCTTCCAAGCTTCATATATTCTCTCGCGGAATTGCCGTAAGGGATAATGTCACCCTTGCAGTCTTTAAGTCCCTCATAAACGGCTTTTATCGTTTCAACGGGACTTCCCATAAGATCAACGAAAACCATATCTGATGTCTTTATATCGGAGATGAGCCGCGCGGTCTTTTCCTTTCCGTAGTCCGTGACCGCGTAATAAAGCCGCAGGTCAAGCAGCTCGGGTTCAAGCTTTTGAACTTCCCTTGCCGCTTTCATAAGGCATTTTACCGACGGCGCAGAAACGGTTATAAATGTAAATTTCATTGCTTTTTCCTCTTTGCATAAAATACGGGCGAATTGTCCTCGGTGTCGGCAAGTATCTCCGCTTCAACACAAAAAACGTTTTCCAGTTCGCCGTTTTCGATAAGCTCATTCGGAGTGCCGATAGTGTGTATCTTGCTGTTGTTGACAAGAACAAGCTCGTCAGAATATCTCGCCGCGTGGTTCATATCGTGGAGAACCATTACAACGGTTATCCCCTCCTCACGGTTGAGCGCCGCCACAAGCTCCATTATTTCAAGCTGGTGCGCAATATCAAGATAGGTCGTCGGCTCATCGAGGAGCATTATCTCGGGCTTCTGCGCTATTGCCATTGCTATTCTCGCTCGCTGTCTTTCGCCGCCCGAGAGAGCGTTTATTTTGCGGTTTTGAAGCTTTGTCATACCCGTGCGCTCTATCGCCCATTCAACGATGCTTTTATCATCGCCGTCCGAGCCTGCCCACCATTTTTTATGGGCGTATCTGCCGTATTCGACGAGCGTTTTTACGGTTATGTCGCTCATGCTCGTATCATTCTGGCACAAAACAGCCATTTTCTGTGCGACAAGCTTTGTATTCGTGCGGAAAATATCCTTTCCGTCAAGCAGAACTTCTCCGCTTTCGGGACGAAGATTTCGGCTCATCGCTCTTATAAGAGTTGTTTTTCCGCAGCCGTTCGGTCCGATTATGGAATATATTTTTCCGCGCTCGATATCAAGGCTTATCCCGTCAAGGATACGGTAATTTCGGTAGCCTGCGCAAAGGTTTCTCACAGATAAAATAGTCTTTTCCATAAGCGCCTACTTTCTTAACAGATACAGGAAGAACGGAACTCCCAGCACTGCCATTACTATTCCGACAGGTATTTCTGTTGGACTCAGAACCGTTCGTGCAAAGGTATCACTCAGCATTACAAGCGCCGCTCCGAGGAGCGCAGTCGCAGGGAACATTATCTTGTAATTATTGCCGAGGATAAGCCTTATGCTGTGCGGAACGATAAGTCCGACAAAGCCGAGCAGACCGACAACGCTTACCGCAGATGCCGCAAGAAGCGCCGCAAGTGCCGTAAATCCAAGCCTTGTAAGCTCAACATTAAGTCCAAGTCCTCTTGCTGTATCATCGCCGAGGACGAGTATATTCAGCTTGTCGGCGAAGATGAGCGCAAGCAGCAGACCTGCGATAGTGTAAGGCAGTATCGTCCTCACCTCTCCCCAGCTTCGTGAGGAAAGACTGCCGTTCATAAACGTGAGCGCGCCGTGAACTCGGTCGCTGAAAAATACGAGTATTGCGGAAATTCCCGCACCGAAAAGCTCCGATACCGCAACGCCCGAAAGCACTATTCTTGTCGGGTCGATGCCGCCTTTCCACGCAAGAAGATAGATTATCACAGCCGCAAGCATTGCGCCTGCGAATGCAACTATCGGGACAAGGTTCTGCCACTGCGGAAACACTACAAGTATAAGTATGCCGAAAAGACCTGCTCCGCTGCTTATTCCGATAATGGACGGGTCGGCGAGCGGATTTTTCATAACGCCTTGGAGTATCGAACCCGAGAGCGCGAGGTTTATTCCCACCAAAGCGGCAAGTATCATTCGCGGAAGTCGGATATTCCATATTACTTTATTGTTCGTTCCCGTATGGTCGCCCGAGATAGTGTTCACGATGTCCGAAACGGAAATATCCATCGTTCCGACTACATTTCCGAGAATAAATGCAAACACTACCGCCGCCGCAAGAACGACAAGGACTATGATCTTGAACGAGGTCGTTTCTCTGAAAGCAGTTTTCTCCATCAGAATGTTTCTTCCACCTCTCCGTATATTTCGGGGTAAATGCTCTGTGCCATATACTTTATTGCATCAACATAGTAAGGGCCTGCGTTATAGAGATAATACTGCTGAGGGAGATAGATAACTCTGCCCTCGTTTATAGCGTTTACGGAACTCCAAGCAGGGTTCGATGCGAACTGTTCCTCAACGGTCTTTTTCGCCTCTTCATTGCTCGATATCATCGTTGTTACAAGAACATAGTCGGGGTCTTTTTCAACGATGTATTCGATATCGAGCGGAGTTGTTTCCGAACCTACCGTGTCGGGCGCAAGTCCCGATGCTATGTTGTCAAGTTCCAGTATCTGCGCAATGTCGCCTGCGATGCTGTTGTCAAGCTTTACTGCGAGAGATTTCGAGGTAACATAAAGGATAACAACGGAAATATCATCATCGGGGAGCTTGTCGGTGATCTCCTTTTTGCCGTTTTCAAGCTCCGTGATGCGCTGTTCGGCAAGCTCGCTCTGACCGAGAAGCTTTCCGAATGCACGGTATGTATCGACAACATCGGAGAAGCCTCTCATGTGCGTCTGGATAACATTATAACCCATTTCACGAAGCTTCGAGCTTTGTGTGGACTGCGTTCCGACCTGCGCAATTATGAGGTCGGGTTCCTGTGCAATTACCGATTCCATATCGATAGAATAAACAGGTCCTATCTGCGGAAGTGCCTTTATTTCGTCCTCATAACCCTCGGTAAGACGGATATTATCGCTGACATCGGAAGTGCATATCGACTTTCCGCCGAGGTCATACCAAACGTTGAGCGGCGTTCCCGAAAGAACTGCTACCTTTTCGGGCTTTGTTTCGACAGTCGTTTCATATTTGAGATAATCACGGACCGTAAGAGGATAATCCTCACCCGTTACAAGGATAGCGGCTTCATCGTCCGATACCTTGTCTGCTGTTGCAGCGTTTTTCAATCCGCCCATTCCTGCGTTGTTCGCCGTTGTAGTTTCGGAAACCGTGTCCGATGCTGCTGTGTCTGCCGTTGATGATGAACAGCCTGCTGCCGATAAGAGCATCGCTGCCGCCATTACTGCCGTTAAAACTTCCTTTTTCATTTTCTTGATCCTTTCAATTTTTATAGACTTTTTATATGTTCGCAGTAAATTTCCCTTATCTCGGGATATTCACCAAGTCCCTTTAAAATGCAGTCCACCCCAAAGCCCGAAGCTTCAAGCTGCTCTTTCCACTCGCCTGCCATATCATTCTTGGCGTGGTCACCTGCAACAAGCATAAGCGGCATAACTGTGACCTTTTTCTTTCCGCAAAGCTTCAATTCGCCTATAACATCGTCCAAGGTCGGCTCTGCTTCAACAGTCGCCGTGTAAATATTGCCAAAGCCAAGCTCCGTGCAGACCTTGCGGAATTCCGTGTAAGCTTCATTCGCCGAATGTTCCGTGCCGTGACCCATAAGTATGACGGTTTCATTTGGGAACTTTTCCGCGATGATGCGGCAGACCTTTTCCATATCGGTCTTGCTTTCAAGGAGCGGTGAGCCGACCTTTATGCTCGCAAAATCGCCCTTGAACTTTTCAGCCGCATCGGTGAGCATCTCATATTCGATGCCCGAGATGATGTGCGTCGGCTGGATAATAACTTCGTCAAAGCCGTCATTTTTCAGGCGGTCAAGCATTTCATCGACCGTATCAAAATTTACCCCTTGCTTTTTGAGCGCAGAAAGCACTATTTTGCTCGTGAGCGCGATGAAAACTTCATAGTCGGGAAAGCTTTTTTCTATCGTTTTTTTCAGCGCAAGGACGGAATTTTCGAGCGCGTCAAGGTGGCTCGTTCCGAAGCTTGCTTCAATTATTGCTTTTTTCATGATTTTCTCCTCGTATAATAAAGTTATCCCCAACAAAAGTTGAGAGATATAAAGCC
>CALANW010000131.1 GCA_937926145.1 uncultured Ruminococcus sp.
TATGTTCGGAACAACTATCCTCGGCAAATAAACGTGAGGAGCAAAGCGACGAGCGCTTAGCGCCGACGGAATATGAGCAGCGGCTTTTCTTTTAGCAATCAAGTCATAAAATCTTTTTTCAACAAAAATATGCAGTCCATAAAAACCTTTATGAACTGCATTGTTTTGACATTATTGGAGTGCGAATTTATATAATTTTATCGTTTCTCGCAGATAAGTTTTATAGCCGTGCGCTCTTCGCCCTCGATCTCTACGCTTGCAAAGGCAGGAATACAGATAAGGTCTATCCCTATCGGCGCAAGATATCCCCTTGCAACTGCAATGGACTTTATTGCCTGATTGGCTGCGCCTGCTCCGACTGCCTGAACTTCTACTTCTCCTGCGTCACGGATAACGCTTGCGATCGCACCTGCAACTGAATTCGGCGCAGATCTTGATGATACCTTCAATACTTCCATGGTCATTTCCCCCGGATATTTTATTGAGCCGTCTGAAAGATCACGGCTCTTACAGGTCATTTTCGGTGTTAAGGAAATGCTGACTTTGATAAGAAGATATGGCACTTTTCCGTAAGTCCATACATCGAAGAAAACAAAGATGTTTTCATCATCGGACACCCTTAGAAAACATGTCTGACGATTGGACAGCTTTTTCCTTTAATACCATTATTATACAACATTTGTGCTGTACTTTCAATACCTAAAGGGGATATTCGGAGAATTATCTAATTATTAAACGTTTTATGCTGTGTGCTTTGCCGAATTTTTCGTCAAATGAAACAACAACACCGTTGATAAATTGCTTCTCGTTTGACTCCTCGAACTTTACGGGCGCGTGGAAACGCTGTTTTTTTATCGCAAGCTCGCTCTTTACGCCGAGAACGGAAAGCTCCGCACCGCACATTCCTGCGTCCGTAATGTAAGCCGTGCCGTGCGGAAGTATCGTTTCGTCAGCGGTCTGAACGTGAGTGTGAGTGCCGAGAACAGCTGTCACTCTGCCGTCAAGATACTGACCGAGCGACTTCTTCTCCGCCGTGGCCTCTGCGTGAAAATCGATGAAAATATTCGGCGTTTTGATGTCCTTTAAAAGCTCGTCAACGACCGTGAACGGATTGTCGAGCGCTTCAAGATAAAGCGTTCCCATAAGGTTTATCACAGCTATCTCCGTCCTGCCGAGGTCGAGGACGCAAACACCTTTTCCGACATTCCCCTCGGGGAAGTTCGCAGGACGCAAAAGGCAGTCCTTTTCGTCATAAAGCGGCATAACTTCCTTGCGGCGGAAGCAGTGGTTTCCCGTCGTGATAACGTCCGCGCCGAGCGAGAAAAGCTGCTTTGCGGAATAAGGCGTGATGCCGTTGCCCGTTGCGCTGTTTTCACCGTTTATAACAACAATGTCGATATTGTTTTCTTTTTTGATGCTGCTCATCTTGCTGCGAACGAACTCACAGCCGCCCTCGCCGACAACATCACCCAGAAATAGTAAATTAAGCATAAAACCCACCCTTGGTTTAATTCGGAATTCGGAATGCGGAATTCGGAATTATTGTGATTTGAAAATTTATTGTAGGGGACGGGTTTCCCGTCCCGCGAAAATGCGATTTTAACGGTTTATTTTTTGTTGAATGGTCGGGACGAACGTCTTTGTAGTAATGGATACCTTTCGGAAAATATAATTAATTCCGAATTGATCAAAGCGCGCTCGCCGCTCCCGAGGAGAACATCTTGTCGATGTCCGATTTTAATTCGGGGAAAGCGCTCAGGTCTGCACTCTTTTCGAGAATGTCCTTTGCCGCATTCTGCGCCGTGCCTATCAGCTGCCTATCCATTGACGGGTCGGCAAGCCGCATCTCGGGCAGACCGTGCTGACGTTCGCCGAAGAAATCACCTGCACCGCGCATTTTAAGGTCATATTCCGATATCTTGAACCCGTCCGAGGTTTCCGTCATGATTTTCAAACGCTCCCTCGTTTCGGGCGAAACATTTCCTGCAATGAGAATACAATAGCTCTGATGCGAACCTCGTCCAACTCGTCCCCTAAGCTGATGAAGCTGCGAAAGTCCGAACCGCTCGGCGTTTTCTATCATTATAACAGTTGCATTCGGAACGTCAACGCCGACCTCAACTACCGTCGTCGCAACAAGAAGCTGAGTTTCGCCGCTTTTGAAGCGTCCCATAGCTTCATTCTTCTCCTGAGGGGACATTTTACCGTGCAGAATACCTATAGTATAATCTTTGAACTCGTTTTTCGCCGCATTTTCGGCATAGCTTTTCGCCGAAGCAAGACCGTTTTCGTCCTCTTCTATCATCGGACAGACGATGTAAGCCTGCCTGCCCTCGTCAAGCTGTTTGCGCACGAAGCCGCAGGCACGTTCGCGAAGCTTATCGGTGACGGCAAAAGTTTCTATCTTCTGCCTGCCCCTTGGAAGCTCGTCAAGCACCGAGATATCAAGGTCGCCGTAAATTATCATCGCAAGCGTTCTCGGTATCGGCGTTGCGGACATTACGAGCCTGTGCGGATTCATACCCTTTTGCGCAAGCTTTGCACGCTGATTTACGCCGAAGCGGTGCTGTTCGTCCATGATGACAAGACCGAGCCGCTTAAACTCGGTCGTGTCGGAAATAAGCGCGTGAGTTCCAGTTACAACGTGGAATTCGCCGCTTTTTATCTTCTCATCAATTATAGTGCGTTCTTTTTTCGGAATAGAACCCGTAAGGCAGCAAACCTTTACACCGAACGGTTCAAGAAGCTCTGAAAGTGTCCGAAAATGCTGCTGCGCGAGGATTTCCGTAGGTGCCATAAGCGCAGTCTGACAGCCGTTTTTGAAGCAGAACAGAGCCGCCGCCGCCGCGACCGCAGTTTTGCCCGAGCCAACGTCACCCTGAACAAGTCGGTTCATCGGGTATTCGCGGCACATATCGTCCGTTATCTCGTTCACGGCACGAACCTGCGCTCCCGTGAGCTCGAAAGGCAAACGCTTGCGGAATTCATCGAGCGAATCGGCAAGCTTGTTCATCTGTATGCCCGCAAGCTCGCGGCTTCGGTTCTTCATCATGCTCATTCCGAGCTGAAGCTTCAGCATTTCGTCAAAAGCGAGCCGCTTTTTCGACATTTCCGCAATGTGCGCATCGGACGGAAAATGGATATTCCTCAGCGAATATTCGAGCGAAGCAAGGTGATATTTCTGGCGAATAAAATTCGGGATATGGTCAATGTAGCCCTCGTCGCCGATGCTGTCGAGCGCCTGCGAAATGTTCGCGCTGATAATGTTTGAGGTTATCCCCTCTGTGAGCCTGTAAACGGGTTTGAGGAGATTTTTCGTATCGGCGCGGACGAAAAGCGGTGTGTTCATCTCGCGGCGGACCATATTTCCGTTGACCTTGCCTGAGAAAAGATACTCCTCGTCTGTTTCGAGCGCTTCATAAGCGAAGCGGTTGTTGTAAAAGGTTATCGTGATGTTTGCGCTGTCATCGGCGGCAATTATCTTGTAAAGCACAAGTCCGCTCCGAATCCTCGCCGCAGGCATTTTCTTTATTATCCGCGCCTTTATGACGTTATGCTCGAAAAGCACGGTTTCCGCGATCTCAGTCGGCGCGGAGTAGTCGATATAGCTTCGGGGGTAATGGCAGATAAGGTCGCCGACCGTGAAGATACCGAGCTTTGCATACAGTTCCGCGCGCTTTTTTCCAACGCCGTGAAGCTCCTCTATCGGTGAGTTTTTGTCCATTACTTTTCCCCCTTTTTATTATATTATAAGCGTAAGCATCGCCGAATTTTGTCATTTCAAACTGTAAAAACAAACCGCACGTTAAAGTGCGGTCTGTGATAAATTTTGGATTTATTCCTTGTTTTCGTCCGAATCGTCAGATTTTTCTTCTGTTGAAGCATTTTCGTCAGTTTTTGCATCGGAATTATCTTCTGCGGAAGCAACTTCTTCGGAAGCAACATCTGCTGTTGTTTCGGCAGGAGCATCGGACTTTTCTTCGGAAACCTCAGCTTTATCCTCAGGAGTGATAACGGACTTCATATATTCCTCGTAATCCTTCTCGATAGTTTCGGCTGGGATCTCGCCCTTCATAAGCTTTTCAAAGTCTGCGCCGTCGATCTTCTCGTGCGCTATAAGATACTTGGCAAGAAGATGAAGCTGGTCGATATGCTCTTTGAGTATTGCAACGCAGGCTTCATAGTTCTCGGTAACGATGCGGTGTATCTCATCATCGATCTCGCCCTGAACACGCTCGGAAATTCCGTTTGAACGGCCGTAGCCCATTCCGACGAAAGGTTCATCGTTCTGATCTGCGTAAACAACAAGACCAAGCTTGGAAAGACCGTATTTTGTGACCATATCCTTTGCGATCTTGGTCGAACGCTGGAGGTCGCTCACTGCGCCTGCCGAACCCTTGCCGATGATAAGTTCCTCGGCAACACGTCCGCCCATGCATACCTTGATCTCGTCTTCGATGCGTTCTGCGTTAACGTCAATGAGTGACGGTTCTTTTGACGGGAGGTGGATAGTCATACCGCCTGCGCCGCCGTGAGGAATGATAGTTACCTGATGAACGCTGTCCTGCGATGGGAGATAGTATGTTACGACAGCGTGACCTGCTTCGTGGTAAGCGACTGTGCGGCGCTCTTCCTGAGTAACAACACGGCTCTTCTTTTCAGGACCGGCAATAACTTTGATAACGGCTTCTTCGATATCAGCCTTTGTGATAGCTTTCTTTTCCTTGCGAGCCGCGATAAGAGCAGCTTCGTTCGTGAGGTTTTCAAGGTCAGCGCCCGTAAAGCCTGCTGTCGATTTTGCGATAGTGGAAAGGCTTACATCGGGAGCGAGAGGCTTTTTCTTCGTGTGGACTTTGAGTATCTCTTCTCTGCCCTTTATGTCGGGATAGCTTACCGTTATCTGACGGTCAAATCTGCCCGGACGGAGAAGTGCAGGGTCAAGGATATCACGGCGGTTCGTAGCGGCGATGACGATAACGCCCTCGTTGCCCTCAAAACCGTCCATTTCAACAAGGAGCTGGTTGAGCGTCTGTTCACGTTCATCGTGACCGCCGCCAAGACCTGCACCTCTGTGACGGCCTACGGCATCGATCTCATCGATGAAAACAATGGCAGGAGCGTTTTTCTTCGCTGTTTCAAAAAGATCTCTTACTCTCGAAGCACCTACGCCGACATAAAGCTCAACGAAGTCCGAACCCGAAATTGAGAAGAACGGAACTCCCGCTTCGCCTGCAACGGCCTTTGCGAGAAGAGTTTTACCTGTACCCGGAGGGCCCATAAGAAGAACGCCCTTAGGGATACGCGCGCCCATTTCGCTGTATTTCTTAGGATTTTTGAGGAAGTCAACGATCTCCGCAAGCTCTTCCTTTTCCTCGTCTGCGCCTGCAACATCGTCAAATGTGTGCTTCGTGTTCGAGGTCGTCTTGACATTAGCCTTGCTGAAGCTGTTGATCTTTCCGCCGCCGCCTGCCTGCCTTATCATAAAGAAGAAAAGCGCAACCATAAGAATGATTATGATTATCGACGGAACAAGGTTGTAAAGCCACGAGTTATCCTGAATTTTGTAATACTCCATTTTGAGCGGAGCATCAGGGTGCGCGGCGTTGTATTCCTTGCGGTAATTTTCCGAACCCGTCTGAATTTCGTTGAGGAAAACAGTAACGTTCGGAACAACGTAATTGATGAGCTTTTCCGTTCCGTCATCGAGTGTAACGGTCATACTGAGCTCGCCCGTGCCGAGGTCGAAGTTGTATTCGCTTACCTGATAATTGTCAAAGTAGCTCATAATATCGGAATAGCTGTATTCCGAAACGGTTTTAGTAGCCTGCTTCATAAGTGCAACGATAAGTATCATTGCCGCAAGAAGCACCCCGACATAGATAAGCAGTCCCCTGTTTGAGGATTTTTTTGGTGCCATTGGTCATTCATTCCTTTCCGAGCCTTGTGATGCTCAATACCTTAATTCCTGCGTCGAGTAAAAATGTCAGAATATATTTAATTTGGGTCGTATTCTGCGATGTATGGCAGATTGCGGTAGTATTCGCCGCAGTCCAGTCCGTAGCCGACTGCGAAGAAATCGGGTATAGTGAAAAGCGTGTAGTCGGGCTTGAAATCCACGGCTCTGCGCTCGGGTTTGTCAAGGAGAGTGAGAACTTTGAGCGAAAGAGGGTTTCTCTCGCGGAGCATCTCAACTATCTTGGAAAGCGTTCTTCCCGAGTCAACGATGTCCTCAACGATGACAACGTGATATTCGGAAATATCCTGCTTTAAGTCAAGCGTTATCTTTACATTTCCCGAGGAAGAAAGACCTGCGCCGTAGCTTTCCGCCGCCATAAAGCCGATTTCGCACGGAATGGAAACCGATCTTGAAAGATCGGCGAGGAAGATATAAGCGCCCTTTAAAATGCTGACGAGCAGAAGCGGCTTTCCCTCATATTCACGGTCAATAAGCTTTCCTGCTTCCGCTGTCTTTTCGGCGATCTCCTCTGCCGTTATGACTACTTTTTTTATTCTGTCGAGTTTTTCGCATTTAAGTCCGACTGCATTCATTATGATTTTTCCTTTACATTTATATTCATATAGCTTTTTGTAAAAGCATCGGGCTTTACCCTTTCGGCAATTCCGAAGCCCTCCGCCCAGATAATACCTTTATCATCGGCAAGTATGGCTATTTTATCCCTTTCGCCAACGGGAACGCTTTCATTCATAAGCTTTTTAAGGCTGCTTGTGAAGCTCCGTCCTGCACGGATAAAGCCGTCGCCGTCACGGCGGTTGCGCAAAAACAGCTCACCTTGTATTTTATCACAATCAAGCGCAAATTTTGTTAATAAATCATTAACGTGCGCCCCGTCTGCATTATTTTCCCCGTTGTTTACGCTAATTATCACCGTTTTATCACATAAAAACGGATTTTCGCCGATAATGGCTTTTGTTTCGGGGAAAACAAGGCGTTCCCGAGGGATAATTTCGGTCCGTATCCTGCCGTTTTTCGCAACGGCATAAAGCTCGCCCGAAAGAATGGTCTTTCCGTTTCCTTTCAGCGCACATTCCTCTGCCGAAAGTATCTTTTCGCCCGAGGGTTCGATGCCTGCTTCGCGAAGCTTCAATTTTATAACCATGCGGCGAACCGAAGCGTCAACATTCCGCAGATCATCGTCATAATGCTCTGCGGCAAGCTCGGAAAGAAAGCGTTCGTCTTCGGAAAGGCTCTCCGTGAGCCGCTTTATGCTCTCGAAAAAGCCGCTGTTCAGCTCTTCAAGCACGGGGATAACGTTGTGGCGAATTTTATTTCTCGAATAATCATCGGAAAGATTCGTGCTGTCGGTCACAAAGCCTTGACCCTTTTCCGAAAGGTACGATAAAATTTCCTCACGCTTACAGTATATAAGCGGACGTATCATTTTATCACGAACGGGCGGAATTCCGCAAAGTCCTTTCAGACCAGTTCCTCGGGAAAGGTTGAAAATGACCGTTTCCGCGCTGTCCGAAAGAGTGTGAGCCGTGGCGATCTTTGCATTTTCTCCGCAGACTTCATCGAAAAATCCATAGCGAAGCTTTCGTGCGCCCGATTCGAGCGACATTTTATGCTCCTTGGAAAAAGCCGCCGCGTCCGCACGGAAGACCGTCAGCGGAATGTCCTCTCTTTCGCAGAGGTCACGGCAGAACTGCTCGTCACGGTCGCTTTCCGCACCGCGCAAAAGGTGGTTGACGTGAACAGCTTTCAGTTTTACGCCGTATTCGGGCGAAAGCTCTTTCAGCGCAAGCGTAAGGCAAACACTGTCCGCTCCGCCCGATAAGGCGCAGACTATCGTATCGGCTTTGCCGAACATATCGAAACGCCCGGCGGCAAGCCGTATGTTTTCCAAAACGATATTATCATTGCTCATTTCTGATCTCCGACGGGAACTCTGTCATCGGTGAGGAACAGCGTGAACTGTCCGTTCCAGCGCAGAGGCACTGTGCCCGTTTCACCGTGTCGGTTTTTCGCAACGATACACTCCGCAAGGGTCGGGTCGGGGCATTTTTCCTTGTTGTAGTAATGGTCACGGTAGAGGAACATTACTATATCCGCGTCCTGCTCGATAGAACCCGATTCACGAAGGTCGGAGAGCACGGGGCGTTTGTCCGTTCTCGATTCGACCGAACGCGAAAGCTGTGAAAGCACGATAACGGGAACGTTGAGTTCCTTTGCCATAAGCTTCAGCTGACGTGTGATCTCGGAAATTTCCGTTACACGGTTGTCGATGCGCCTGCCCGAACTCATGAGCTGGAGATAGTCGATGATAACAAGTCCGAGGTTCTTCATTCGCCTTAGCTTTGCTTTCATCTGCGTAACGGTGATGCCTGCCGTGTCGTCAAGGTATATCTGCATTCCCGAAAGACGCTCTGCGCCGTCGGCAAGCTTTGTCCAGTCGTCGTCCTGAATTGTGCCTTTGAGAAGCTTTTCGCTCTCGACAAGGCTCTCGGACGAAAGCATACGGGTGACAAGCTGCTCGTTCGACATTTCGAGCGAGAAAATGACAACTTCCTTGTCGTTCCTGTGTCGGCAGACGTTTGCGGCAATGTTAAGTACGAACGAGGTCTTACCCATGGCAGGACGGGCGGCAACGATAAGCAGGTCGGATTTGTTAAGACCCGTTATAACGCCGTCAAGCTTTGAAAAGCCCGAACCCATTCCGAGGTATTTTTCTCTGTCCTCGCCCGATTTTTTTGAGATATCATCGTAGGCTTCAACAACAACGTCCTCGATCTTGCGCAGACCGTCGGCATCTCTGCCCTGGCGGATATCGAAGATCTTCTGCTCGGCATAATCGAGCATCATCTCCGCGCTTTCCTCGCCGTTTCGGCACATATCCATTATCTCTTTTGAAGCCGTGATGAGCGAGCGGAGATAGAACTTTTCCGCAACTATCTTGCAGTAGCTTTCGATGTTCGCCGTTGACGGGATACCTCGGCTTATCTCAACGAGATATTCCTTTCCTGCGGCGGCGTTCTCGAAAATGCCCTCTTTTACGGCTTCATCGAGAACGGTTACAGCGTCCGACCTTACGCCCATAGCGAAATTTCGCGTTATGATGCTGTAAAGATCGCGGTGCATCGAAATGTAGAAGCTTTCGGATTTGAGGTAGTTCATCGCCGTTGTGAGAGCGTCAGGGTCGATAAGCATCGCGCCGATAACGCTCTGCTCCGCATCAAGGCTGAACGGAAGCTCGTTCGATGAAAATTCGCTGAGGTCGATATTGTCAGCCATTATTCCTCAACTACCTCAACTGTGATCTTTTCGGAAATGCCTGCGTGGAATTTGAGTTCGGCAGTGTATGTTCCGAATGCCTTTATTTCTGTGGAAAGGGAGACCTTCTTCTTGTCAACGGCAATGCCGAGCTGTTCCTTTACAACATCAGCAACGTTGCCTGCGGTAACAGAACCGAAGATCTTTCCGCCCTGACCTGCCTTGCACTTGATAACGACCTTCTTGCCCTTTGCCTTAGCGGCGCTGTCAAGAGCCTCCTGCTTTGCAACGTCAGCCTTGTGCTGTTCGGAGGACTTTTTGCCCTCGAGAAGATTCATATTCTTTGCGTTTGCTTCAACAGCAAGTCCTTTTCCGAGGAGAAAGTTGCGGGCGTAACCGTCCGAAACCTCTTTTACCTCACCTTTTTTTGCTGTTCCCTTAACGTCCTGTAAGAAAATAACTTTCATTTTTACTACTTCCTTTCTACTATAAGTAATATTATATTTCAATTTTACGAAATGTTTTGGATATATTCGTCAATTGCGCTGATAAGCTCTGCCTTGGCTTCGGTAACTCTCACATCGTTGAGCTGAGCCGCCGCCATTGTCTGATGACCGCCGCCGCCGAGCTTTTCCATGATGATCTGAACATTCATCGCACCGAGCGAACGTGCGGAAATGTTTACACCCGTCGGTATGCGGAATATTACGAAGCTTGCGTCAACGCCGACAATTTCAAGCATCTGATCGGCAGCCTGAGCCGAAGCAACACGGATATATTCGTCCGCGGTGTCATCGACCGCAATTGCACATCGCTTGTATATCTCCGCATCGGCGATAAGCTTTGAACGCTTCTGTATGCAGGCCATTGTGTTCGCAAAAAGGTTCTTTACTGCGACCATATCCGCGCCGAGCTTTCGGAGGAAAGCCGCCGCCTCGAACGTTCTCACGCCCGTGCGCATAACGAAATCCTTTGTGTCGAGCATGATACCTGCGAGCATAACGTCCGCATAGTAGCTCTGGAGCTTGTCGATGCCGGGGAAATACTGTATAAGCTCTGCCGTCATTTCACACGCCGACGAAGCGTAAGGCTCGTGGTGGAAAATAACAGCATTGTCGATATAATTGACGACCTGTCTGTGGTGGTCAATAACAACGACCTGCTTTGCGGCAGCATAAACTTCGGGACTGTCGAGGAGGTCTTTGTTGTTCGTGTCAACGATGATGAGGAGGCTGTTTTCGTCCATTTTTCCGAGTGCGTCCTCGGGCGAGATGAAAACGGGTTCTTCATCACGGAGATTTTCGTTAAGTCTGCCGATGATAGGCTTTGCAAGGTTGCGTTCAAGGTCAACGACCATATTTACGGGGATATCGGGGCGAAGTATCCTTATCGCACCGCAGAGTCCTGCGCCCGAACCAACGCTGTCCATATCGCCGTTTCTGTGTCCCATAATGTAAACGGAGGACGAGGATTCGATGATGTCCGTGAGCGCCGCCGCAACGATACGCGTCTTGACCTTTGTATGCTTTTCGATGCCCTTTGAAACGCCGCCGAAGAATTCATAGCCCTCTTCGCGCTTAACGGCAGCCTGATCGCCGCCTCTGCCCTGCGCCATTTCAAGCGCCTGACGTGCGAACTGCTCGCTTTCTTCAAGGTCTACCGAGCCGATGCCAACGCCTATCGAAAGGGTTATCGGGGTCTTGCCCGTAACGGGGATAGCCCTGACTTCTTCAAGTATCTTGAACTTGTCCGCTATCATAGCATTGATGTATCTGTCCTCGGCAACGGCGAAAAAGCGGTCGGGAGCAAGCTTTCGCAGGATACCGTGCTTTTCTTCGAGATAGGTTTCGAGGAGCTTTTCTATCTGAATGAGGATATGCGACTTTTCCGACTCCTTTTCGTCCGAAAGAAGCTCTTCAAAGTTGTCTATCGAAATTACCATAACGGACGGACGGAGGTTGTTCATCTCGGTCTGCAAATTGATAAGGTCGCTGATGTCCTCGAAGTAGAGGAGCGTGAGCGAGGAGATGAGCTTCGACTCGATATCCGTCTTTTCGGTCGTTATCGCCGAGATTCGGAAGTGCGAAGCCTCAAAATCGACCGTAGTTTCCTTGTTCGCCATAACTTTTTCAAGGTCAATATCGATGATAGAGCGAATGTCGATGCCGAAAGCATCATCACTGTAGACATTCTCGCTGAATGAGATGTTGTACCAAACGATTATGCCGTCGCTGTCGATAATCACCGCAGGCGCAGGAAATTTGTAAAGCGAGTCACGCTCGGTAACGTTGAGCTGCGACTCCATTTCCGTCACGAAATGGTGAAGATTCTTCTGCGCCGCCGAAAACAGCGCAAGGAATGCTATCGCCGTCAGCGCCGTGATGCAGAGCATCGTCCAGAACATCATAGGCTGCGTTTCCGAAAGCGCAAACGCCGAAGCCATTGAAACGACAACGAGCAGAATTGATACCAGCTTGAAAGCAAGCCATTGTTTTCCTGTCAAATAAACGCACCTCCATACGGGCGTAATTTACGGGGTAAATTTATGAACCGCATTTTTTGCGGATAAAACCGATTTTCTGTAGAGGTGGGTTTTATGTCCGTTGTTTTCGGAAAACGGGACGGAAAACCCATCCCCCACAGATCGGGTTTATTTTCATTTTTGATATTAAGCAGTGCTATAGGGCAAAATCAATTGATAAATTTTGCCCATAAGGCGCTAAGGAAACGCTGATTAATACGTTTTTGCCATTTTTCCAAATGTCCTCAAAGACGTAAACTCGTACATTTCTCAAAATGGCAAAACGAACGCTTCGCTTTAATCAGATTTTTCCTAATATTTACAATCATCGTACTGTAGGGGACGGGTTTCCCGTCCCGTTCAAAACATTATATGAGAAATATGCGAACGGTCGGGGAAAACCCGACCCTACAGTGAGGGACAAATTATATTTCCATTATAATAGGAAGTATCATCGGCTTTCTCTTCGTCTTTTGGAAGATGAATTCGCTGAGATCGTCCTTCATTCGGGTCTTTATCGTGTTCCACTCTCTTGTTCCCGAGTCAAGACAATCGGTGAGCGTGTTCGTGAGAATTTCCTTAGCCGCAACCATAAGCTCTTCCGACTCGCGGACATATACAAAGCCTCTCGATACAACATCGGGCCCTGCAAGGATAGTTCCGCTTTCGAGCTCGATAGTCGCAACTGCGATGATAAGTCCGTCCTCGGCAAGATGCTTTCTGTCGCGGATAACGATAGAACCGACATCGCCTACGCCAAGACCGTCAACGAATACTCTGCCTGCCTGTACCTGACCCTTTATCTTCATATCAACGCCGTCCGATTCGATGACGTTGCCAATGTTCGAGATGATAACATTGTTCGGGTCCATTCCAAGGTCGATAGCAAGATCAGACTGCTTTTTGAGGTGCTTGTATTCGCCGTGGACAGGGATATAATACTTCGGCTTTGTCAGCGAAAGTATAAGCTTAAGTTCTTCCTGACAAGCGTGTCCCGAAACGTGAACATCGTACATCGACTCGTAGATGACCTCCGCACCTGCACGGAGAAGCTCGTTTACTACCTTGGTGACAAGCTTTTCGTTGCCTGGGATAGGATTTGCACTTATTATAATGAAATCGTTCGGAGTTATCGTAACGTGTCTGTGCTCGTTCATAGCCATTCGGGAGAGCGCCGACATAGGCTCGCCCTGACTTCCCGTTGTGATAAGAACTATCTTTTCCGCAGGGAAACGGTTCATAGCGTCAAGGTCGATGATAAGTCCGTCGGGAACTTTGAGATAGCCAAGTTCGATTGCAGTCGAAATAACGTTGAGCATACTTCTGCCGAATACAGCGATCTTTCGGTCGTGTGCGATAGCGCAGTTGACGATCTGCTGAACGCGGTGAATGTTTGAGGAGAATGTCGCAATGATTATGCGCTTGCCCTCCGCACGGTCGAAAAGCTTGACAAAGGAGTTTCCGACTGTTCGCTCCGAAGCCGTGTGACCGGGACGTTCTGCGTTGGTCGAATCCGCCATAAGCGCAAGTACTCCCCTGCTTCCGAGTTCGCCAAAACGCGCAAGGTCGATGATGCCGCCTTCGATAGGCGTGAAGTCTACCTTGAAGTCGCCCGTGTGGACAATAACGCCTGCAGGAGTGTGGATAGCAAGTCCGACCGCATCGGGGATAGAGTGGTTAACGCGGATAAATTCGACCGCCATACAGCCCATTTTTATCGTCTGACGCGGCTTTACAACGTTCAGCTTCGCACTTTCGAGAAGACCGTGCTCTTTGAGTTTGCCCTCGATAAGTCCGATAGTAAGCCTTGTTCCGTAAACGGGAATGTTCACCTTTTTGAGAAGATAAGCGAGCGCACCGATGTGGTCTTCGTGTCCGTGGGTGATGACAACCCCCCTTATCTTGTCGGCGTTCTGCTCGATATATGTGAAATCGGGGATAACAAGGTCAACGCCAGGCATATCGCTGTCGGGGAATGTCATTCCGCAGTCAACGATAAAAGCATCGTTTGCACATTCAAAAACAGTTATATTCTTGCCGATCTCGTTGATTCCGCCGAGAGGGATTATTCTGATCGGTGTGCGCTTAACACTGCGGTGGTTTGTCTGGAAAATGCCCGTCATATCGGCAGCCTGCAAAGCCTCGCCGATGTTTTGGGGAACGCCGTTAGACTTGTTGTTCTGATTCTGATAGGAACGGTTTCTGTTGTAGTTTTTCTGACGGTACTGCGGTCTGTTGGTTCTCTGCGGAGTGTTCGTGCGGCCAATGGGAGCTGTCGGAGCAGCCGTTGCCGCGGAGATAGCAGCTCCAAGCGGATCACTCTCGGGAGTTATCGAAAGCGCTGTCTGACGCTGATCCTGACGGTTTGCGCGCTGTCTGTAGTTGTAGTAAGGCTTTTTGCCGTTTCTGTAGTAATTTTTTTTCTGATATCCATTCTGATGATAACCGTTCGGGCGGTTATAGCGTGAAGAGCTGTTCTGCGCCGGCTGTTCGGACGCTGTCTTGTCCTGCTTTTTCGGAGAAATTCTCTCGCCGTACATATTGACGGTAATGGTTTCGATCTCGTTTTCGTTGTTAGCCAATTTTTCAACCTCGCTTTTCTGGTCATGGGGAAAAGCCGAATAAAATATCTGCCGCCGTGCGTTCATTCCGCCGTTTTGGAAAAATTTTGCCGTACATCAAGCTATAAAGCGTGAAAAAAACGACCATGAAGGTTTTTTTAGCGGCGCTTTCGGTGTTCCCATAGTGTTAAGATAGTGTAAAATAAATTTCCGAGCAAAAAAGTAATAAAGTATTGCATCAAGGAAATATGTAGCCGAAACGTTCGTAAAGACGTAATATTAGAGCAAGTTTCGGTGTGATAAAAAACATTCAAGGGGCATACGGCGCGGTGAGAAAAGAGCATTTTCGCCCTTGTGGGAAAGACTGCCGATGCCTTATTCCGAACATAATTAATCAGATTAATTATATACCAATCCGATATATATGTCAAGAAAAATTTGTCGCAGAACCTTTAATTTAATGCGTAATTCGTAATGCGTAATGCGTAATTAATGCATAGCTTGCATTTGTTTGGGCGATGCGAAGCCAATTAGCTGGTCAAGCTGAGCACAGCTTGCAAGGGGTCAAGGGGGCGAGAAGCCACCCTTGTCGCTCTCCGCAGAGAGCGAAACACCTTAAACTAACAGCTTGATGTCGGTTGCAATAGCGTAATCACTATCAGATCAAAAGGCGCAATTCAAAAAATAATGAAGAACGAAATATGAGAAATAAATTATATAAAGCTATAATAGTGAATTGCGCCAATTCTATTTTCCTAACCAAAACTATCCTCGGCGAATAAACGCGAGGAGCAAAGCGACGAGCGTTTTAAGCCGACAACGTTTGAACGGCGGTGGGATATGAATGTTAACCTACATAAATTAGTACAAATCCAATATCCGCCCGTCAGCGTCATACGAAATTACGGAAAAATTTTTGCTGTTGATCTACCCGTTGAAAGACCGCGGCAGTGCCATGCAATGATATTGACAGCTTCGGGTTTATACTATATAATAATGTATGGAAAAGAAAGCCGAAAGGAAAAAGAAAAATGAACGCAGACGGTATCATATTTGATGTTGACGGAACGCTCTGGGACAGCTCAAAGGGCGTTGCCGATTCGTGGAACGAAGCGCTCGCGCACAATGATATAGAAGTAAGGCTCACGCAGGCGGATATAAAAGGCATAATGGGTCTGACAATGGACGTTATCGCCGATAAATTCTTCGGAAAATATACGAAAGAACGCCGCATGGAGATAATGGAGCTTTGCGCTTCGCACGAAAATGACTATCTTGCCGAACACGGCGGCGAAATTTACGATAAAGCCGAGGAAACCTTTGCTTATCTCAAAGAGCGCTGTCCCCTTTTCATCGTCAGCAATTGTCAGCAGGGCTATATCGAGTGCTTTTTGAAGCATTACAAGCTCGAAAAATACTTCACCGACCATTTATGCTGGGGCGACAACTTATTGAAAAAGGGAGATAACATCAAGCTTATTATTGAACGAAACGGGCTTAAAAATGCAGTCTATGTCGGAGATACTCAGGGCGATTGTGACAGCGCGTATTACGCAGGCGCAAAATTTATCCACGCGGCTTACGGTTTCGGTTCTGCCGATCGCTTTGATGCAAGTATTGAAAGTCTTTCTTTACTCACGGGATTATTCTGATGTATGAAAGTTTACTGAAACTTTCGGCTTCGCCCTTGACTTGAACGGGCAAATGCTTTACAATTTTATAATAATAGTATATTTTGATTTATAGGAGAAAGCTATGTCCGAAGAAAAAAACAATGATATAAAAAACGATGAAAGCGGCGAAAAGACCGAGGTCAGCGGAAAGGTTTCCGTTCTCGAAAATATGCGCCGAATAAACGAAAAACAGCGTCAGGAGGAGCTTGAAGCCGAAGCGGAGCGCGAAAGAGAACGTGCCGAAAAGGAACGTCAGGAGCGCGAACGCTATGAGAAAAAGCTTGAACGCGACCGTATCGAGCTTATGAAGCTTAAACAAGGCATCATCTCCGATGAGGATATCCCTCACGAAGCCGAACCCGTTAAGGAATACACAGTTTGGGAGAAGATAGGCAACTTTTTCTACCACAACAAAATGCCGCTCATCGTCGGCGTGGTGATAGTTCTGCTTGCGGTTTTTCTCATAAGGGACGTTGTCACCAATAAAAGACCCGATGTTGCGATAATGATAATGGCTTCCGACTCTGAGCTCGACTTCCGCACGGGCGATATCGAAAAGCTGCTCGAACCTTACTGCGAGGACTTTAACGGCGACGGCGAGGTCTATGTCCGCGTCAGCTACCTGCCTGCGGTCTACAGCGACGATAACCTCGATGCTTACTTCAACCAGTCGGCGCAGACAAAGCTTATGGCTGAATTCCAGAGCGGCGATTCTATTATAGTTATCGCCGATGCCGAAACCTGCCATACGGTCGGTATCGACAACGTGAGCGAGAACGGCAATCCCGTTGACCCGATACTTGTTGATATGCGCACGATATATCCCGATGATGAAAACTGCACAGAGCTTGGCTATATGCTCTCGGGAACAAGCTTCGCCGAGGATATAAAATACACAGCAATGTCCGACAGCCTTTTCATCGGTTTCAGACTTCCGCGTGAAGCGCTCGGCGTTAATATGGAAAAGTTCACCGCGAACTACAACAACGCCCTCAAGCTTTGGGATAATTACCTCAACAAGACCGAAGCCGTTCACGATGAAAATGTAAAATATCACAGTGAACAGAAGTGATATTGATTTACTTAGTGTATAGCTGAATCAGAAATTACTATAAGTAAATATAAATTCAAAACAAATTGTATAAATCGAAAAAAATATACAAAATGCAAACTATATATGGGGAAAGGAAAGGGTCACAGCTATGGCAGGTTTCAATAAAAGCATAAACCTCGACCCGACAATGGTCGGCGGAATGAGCCTTGACCAGAAGAGGGAGTGTATGTCCGAAATAGAGCGCAGAAGAAAAGCGGCGTGGAAATTCTCCTGCATTTTCTGCATCTCGCTTATGGTCTATATATTCGCTTATGACCTGCTTTCGGTGATGTATTCGCTCAAAACGATGCAGAAAGTTCCGCAGATAAGCGGCTTTATGTACCTTGTGCCGATAATAGTTATGCTGCCGTCACTCTTTGCCCACTCGATGAACGGAAAATGGGTGCTGACTTCGGTGCTGGCGTTTATGCTTTCCGCTTTCGGCGTAATTATCACGGGATCATGGCTCAACATCATCGCCGCACCGTTCCTTATCGCAGGTGCAGTGTTTTGGTACAGAGTTTCAAGCTGCTGCGAAATGTACGATGTCCTCTCAAAGCAGGAGGGTTTCCCCGAGTTTTACAGCTTTGAGCACGGCGCAGCTATGGCTAAAGAGATAATCGAGCGCAATAAAAAGCAGGAAAAGGAGCTTTCGCCGCTCACAAAGGTCGCTATTGAGCTTCACAACGCATCGAAAGCCGCAGAGGAAACAGTTGAAACGACCGAAACCGCCGAAGCTTCACAAGATTTACAGGAGCAAAAAAATACCCCCGAGGGCGAAAATGCCGACGGGGAATAATGTGTTATACTAAGCAACTACGTTCACGATGCTGCCAACGGGGTCTTTTTCAAGCTTGATATCGCCGATAGTGTATTTCGCACTGTTGTCGGCTTTGGTGACCGTGTGTGTAACGCCGCCCGAAACATAGCTTCGTCCACATTCGGGGCAAATCGCACGGTTTATCGTGACGGCCTGATATGCTATCTTCTGACCGTGCTGTTCAGCCTGAGTTTTGTTTCGCGCAACGTGTTCGTTTTCGTGCGAACGGACTGCGGAATAAGCCGCTGACGGGTCGATGTGAGAAGCGGTCTGGAACGAAACGCCCGAATCGTCCGATTGATCCTGATAACGTCTGTTTTTGCAGGTCTGGCACTCGAATGAATCGAAGCGGCGCTTCATATCGGCGGTTTTTTGATCGTTTTCCTTATCTTCCGAGTTCTTTTCAAGCTTGGAAAGTTCGGTCTTGTACTTGGTAAGTTCGATCTTAAGCTTTGACTTTTCGGCGGTCTGCTTTGCGGAAAGCTTTTCAAGCTCCTGCTCGTCATTGCTTATCTGATTTTCGAGAGCCTTTTTGCGGATACGGGAAGTCATTCCCTCGCTGCTTTCAAAGGTGCTGTTAGTGTTGGTATTTATTGATATTGACGGGATAGACGGCATAGCTCACACCTCCTTGATATATACTTATTTAAGGATAGTATATCATTTTTGGATAAGTCTTTCAATTAGCAAATTTAACATTTTTGTGTACAAAATATCATTTATTTTTTATAAGAGGAATTAATATGGGAAGAAAAATTTTAGCACCGGGAACGCTTATCTCTCCTTTGCCTGCGGTAATGGTCAGCTGCGGAGATATGCACAAAGCGAACGTACTCACCTGCGCGTGGACAGGCGTTATAAACACAAAACCGCCGATAGTTTACATCTCGGTTCGCCCCTCGCGCCACTCTCACGCAATAATAATGGAAACGGGCGAGTTCGTCATAAACCTCACCACCTCAAAGCTCGTTCGTGAAACGGACTTTGTCGGCGTTCGCAGCGGCAAGGATATGGACAAGATAAAGCAGTGCAATCTCACACTCGAAGAGGCTTCGGTCGTGAAAGCGCCCGTTATCGCAGAAAGTCCCCTTTCGCTCGAATGTAAGGTCAGAGAGGTCAAAAACTACGGCACTCACGATATGTTCATCGCAGATGTTGTTGCGATTTCCGCCGATGAGCGCTATATCGACAGCAAGGGAAAGATAAATCTCCAGCAGGCAGGACTTCTTGCCTACTCCCACGGCGAATACTTTTCGATAGGAAGAAAACTCGGCGAATTCGGCTTTTCCGTGGCGAAAAAGGCGAAAAACAAGTCCTATAACCGAAATATCAGAAAGGACGGCGGAAAACAATGAGCGAACCCAAAGTTCCGAAGAAAGATATACAGCGCCTTGACAAATTCCTTGCGGCACAGCTCGGCATAACGCGCTCCGAAGCGAAAGAACTCATAAAACGCAGAGTTGTAACGGTCGGCGGCACGGTCGCAAAGTTTTTCGATATGAAGATCGACCCCGAAAAAGACACAGTCTGCTCCGAGGGCAAGGAAGTCATCTACCGCAAGCACATATATATAATGATGAACAAGCCGCAGGGTGTTGTATGCTCGACAAAGGACGGCGAATCGAAGACAGTTCTCGAACTTCTCCCCGACAGCATACGCCGCGAGGGACTTTTCCCCGCAGGACGGCTCGACAAGGACACCGAGGGCTTCGTATTCATCACAGACGACGGCGTTCTTGCGCACAATATCCTTTCCCCGAAGCATCACGTTGACAAGACCTATTTCGCAAAGCTTGAAAACCCTGCTGCCGAGGACGATGTAAAAGCCTTTGAAGAGGGTCTTGCGATAGACGGCGGCGATGTCTGCTTGCCCGCAAAGCTTGAAATTCTCGCCGATCCTCACGAAGTTCTCATAACCATTCGCGAGGGTATGTACCACCAGATAAAGCGTATGGCGCAGGCTCGGAACAACAAGGTATTGTATCTGAAGCGCATTTCGATAGGCGGCGTTAAGCTTGACGAAAACCTCGCTCTCGGCGAGTGGAGAGAAATGTTGCACAAAGAAACCGAAAATATTTAGATATAATTCTATCTCAAAATTTCCAGTAACTTACAAAATTTTGCTTTTTCGTCAAACTAAATAAATAAGTTTTTATAAGTTTAGTTAATAAGTGACTTGAAATTTGCTCCCCACTTTTGGTATTATATTAATAGAGCCGAGTATGCTCGGCAGACAATTTAAATGTAGGAGGTCCTATTAACATGGCAAGTTTGTCACTTCGTTCAATTTATAAGAAATACCCCGGCGGTGTTGTAGCCGTTTCAGATGTTAACCTTGAAATCAAAGATAAGGAATTCATCATCCTCGTTGGTCCTTCCGGTTGCGGTAAGTCCACTACTCTCCGTATGATCGCAGGACTTGAAGAAATCTCCGAAGGTGAACTTTATATCGGAGATCGTCTTGTTAACGACGTTGCTCCTAAGGACAGAGATATCGCGATGGTTTTCCAGAACTACGCTCTTTATCCTCACATGACAGTATTCGAGAACATGGCATTCGGTCTTAAGCTCCGTAAGGTTCCTAAGGACGAGATCAGCCGTAAGGTTGAAGAAGCTGCCCGCAGCCTCGATATTTCCCACCTCCTCGACAGAAAGCCAAAGGCTCTCTCCGGTGGTCAGCGTCAGCGTGTTGCGCTCGGCCGTGCTATCGTTCGTGAACCTCAGGTCTTCCTCCTCGACGAACCTCTTTCCAACCTCGATGCAAAGCTCCGTGCACAGATGAGAACTGAGATCTCCAAGCTCCACCAGAAGCTCGGTACTACATTTATCTACGTAACTCATGACCAGACAGAAGCTATGACAATGGGTGACCGTATCGTTGTTATGAAGGACGGCTTCATTCAGCAGGTAGACTCTCCTCAGAACCTCTACTCCAACCCTGTTAACCTCTTCGTTGCAGGATTCATGGGTTCACCTCAGATGAACTTCGTTGATGCTGTTCTCAGAAAGATCGAAGGCAAGTACACAATTGAATTCGGTTCTGAAGACACCAAGACTTCCAGAGGCGTTAAGTACTATGTTGAACTTCCTGAATCCAAGGTTGATGAGAATGTTCTCTCCAACTATGTTGATAAGGAAATTATCATGGGTATACGTCCTGAGAATATCCACGATGAAGAAATGTTCATCTCCTCTGCTAAGACAGGTATCATCGATGCTGATGTTGAAATCACAGAAATGATGGGCGCAGAAGTTTACCTCTACCTCAACTGCCAGGGTATCTCCCTCACAGCAAGAGTTGACCCAAGATCAACTGCCCGTCCTCAGGATACTATCAAGGTTGCTCTCGATCCTAACAAGGTTCACATCTTTGATAAGGAAACTGAAAAGACAATTGTTAACTGATTGTTTTCTAAGTAAACATTATGGCTGCCATACGGTTCGTGTGGCAGCTTTTTTGTGCTTTTTTCACGCTTTTCTGCATAATTTCGGCAAAAAATATGCAATAATAATTGATTTTTGTGATTTCTTGTGTTATAATAATATTAAGTGTTTATGTGAGAAAATTTCGCCTGAAACTCGGCTGGTTTTGAACGCGTGTTAAAGGTCGGATTTTTCATAATGCGAGCGGTTCGGAAAATTTTGCTCGGAACATTGTCATCGTTCTGACTTCGATGTGAACGTTTTCCTATAGGTGAATACATCGGTATCGAACGTGAATTTTATACTAAACACCATTTAAAATTTGGAAAAAATCAAGCCGATAATCTTGAATGTATGTGATTTCGGCGCAGATTTTTCCTGTATTTTATTGGTGTTTAGTATTATACATATTAATTAAAGGAAGTATAGTTATGTCCAAAAATTATGACGTTATTATCGCAGGAACGGGCGCAGGCGGTCTGTATTCCGCTTTGAACCTGCCGAAAGAGCTGAAAATACTGCTTATCACAAAAAGAGAAATGATACTCTGCAACTCCGCGCTCGCTCAGGGCGGCATCGCGGCTGTCTATAAGCCCGTTGACGACAATATCCAGCTCCATACAAAGGATACCCTTATCGCAGGCGGATATAAGAACAACCCCGATTCGCTCAAAATCCTTGTTACCGAAGCCGCTCACGAGATCGAGGAGATCATCGGCTTCGGCGTTGACTTCGACAAGGACGAGAACGGCAACTACCATAAGACCCTCGAGGGCGGACACTGCCGTCACAGAATCTTCCACCACCGCGATTCAACGGGCTTCGAGATAACCTCAAAGCTTCAGGAAGCTGTTAAAAAGTCGCCTAATATCGACATTCTCGAGAACGCTCTCCTCTGCAAACTGAAAAAGACAGGAACGGGCTTCTCCGCCGATATCTGCGTGAACGATGAACATTCTACCTATAACTCCCGTTACGTTATCCTTGCAACGGGCGGCATCGGCAGAATCTACGAATACACCACGAACTCCGCTATCGCAACGGGCGACGGCATCACAGCCGCTTACGAAATGGGCGCAAACATCAAGAACCTCTCGCTCATTCAGTTCCACCCGACCGCGTTCAACAACAAGCACACAAGAGAGTGCTTCCTTATTTCCGAAGCAGTCCGCGGCGAGGGTGCTTATCTCCTCAACTGCGACGGCGAACGCTTTATGCAGAATTACGACGAGCGTCTGGAGCTTGCTCCCCGTGACGTTGTTTCGCACTCGATAATCAGCGAGGCAAGAAGAACGAATTCAGACGATTTCTATCTTGATATTTCATACAAAGACCCCGAGTTCATAAAGGCACGCTTCCCGATGATATATAAGTACCTGCTTGAACAGGGCATCGATATGACGACCGACCGTATTCCGATCTACCCATGCCAGCACTACTTAATGGGCGGCATCAATGTAAATACCCACGCTCAGACAACGGTTGACGGACTTTATGCTGTCGGCGAATGTTCCCACACGGGCGTTCACGGCAACAACCGCCTTGCTTCAAACTCTCTGCTTGAAGCGCTCGTTTTCGGCAGACAGGCAGCTATCTCTATTTCGGAAAAGATGCAGGAAAATACAGGCGCTCCGCTCGAAAATCTTGAAACTGCCGAGTTCGACATCGACCCGAACGCTCCCGAGATACCGTCGGGTATCCGTACCGAGATCAGACATATCATGCAGAAGTCGTACTTCGTTATCCCGAATATGCAGGAGGCTCTCAAAGGCTTCGAGCGTGTTTCCGAGCTTAAAAATATGCTTACAGAAGGCAATTTCAAGGTAGACAGAAATTATGTCGAGGCTAAGTCGATCGCAACAATGGCTTATCTTATCCTTAAAGAAGTCATCTGACGGAAAATGCCGAATTTAATGCATAGGAAACCCTAAAAATGAACGGAATTTTATAATTTCTTTGGGATTTAGTTATGCTTTTGTGAAATTTACAATTAGGAAATAATCTGTTCATAAAAATTTATATATTATATCTCGATATTTGCTATAATTAGTTATAAGTAGTATAATGTTTTAATATGGTACATTAATATATGCTTTTTCAGAATAGATCAAAAAAACGATAGGAGGAAATAATTATGTCACTTGGAAAGGTTTTAGTCGTTGATGACGATAATAATATCTGCGAGCTTTTAAAGCTCTATCTCGAAAAGGAAGGCTACGGAGTTATCGTTGCTCATGACGGCGATGAGGCGCTTATCAAATTCAATGCCCTCAAACCCGATGTTATCCTTCTCGATATCATGCTCCCAGAGCTCGACGGTTGGCAGGTCTGCCGTGAGATCCGCAAAAAATCCAATGTTCCGATCATAATGATAACAGCCAAGAGCGAAACTTTCGATAAGGTCCTCGGTCTTGAACTCGGCGCAGATGACTATATCGTTAAGCCGTTCGATACAAAGGAAGTTATCGCAAGAATCAAGGCAATTTCAAGACGTATCGGTCAGGGCAGCACCGAGACCGAGGTCAAGGAAGTTCGCTACGACAAGCTCGTTGTAAATATGACAAGATATGAGCTTCGCGTTGACGGCAAGGTAATGGATACTCCTCCAAAGGAGCTTGAACTCCTCTTCTACCTCGCTTCCAATCCGAACCGCGTTTATACAAGAGATCAGCTTCTTGACGAAGTATGGGGATTCGAGTATTACGGCGACTCCCGTACTATTGACGTTCATATCAAGCGTCTTCGAGAAAAGCTTGAAAATGTTTCGGACAAGTGGGCGCTCAAAACAGTTTGGGGCGTAGGCTACAAGTTCGAAGCAGAGGAAGAAAATGCGTAAAAGCGTATTCTCCGAGTTTTTTACCCTGTGCGCTGCAATAATATCCGCTGCTATTGTCTGCGTTGCGGTCGTTCTTATAATCATTTCTTCCGAATTTTATAAAAACGATAAAAAAGGCTACCTCATCACCAATGCCGATACGATAATGTCGATAACAAAGCTTTCGATAGATTCGGCTGACGGGGTGAACACAGATTATCTTAACAATATCTATCTGAACGTGACCGATACAACGGAGATAGTTTTCACATTAACAGATTCAAACGGCGTTGCTTTGGTTTGCTCCGAAGCACCGCCGTGTTCTCATACAGGGAGAAAAATCGGGGAGGATATCCTGAACAAGGTCGGTGACGAGGGCTTTTTCGAGCTTTCAAGCCTTGACCATTTCTACCCCAGCACAGTTTTTAACCTTGTTTATAAATTTCAAGCCGCAGGAGAACAGTATTATCTTTTCTCAAGGCTTTCCGATACTCCGCTCCAGCAGTATTTGACCAAGCTTATAATCGCGCTTGCCATTGCTTCGGTGGTGATACTTGTTCTTGTGTTCATTGCGATATATGCGGCAGTGAAGCATCTGATGACACCTGTAAAGGAAATGACCCTTGCAGCGAAGCGATTCGGAAACGGTGATTTCTCCGAAAAGCTCTATGTCCCCGAGGATAATGAGTTCGGCTTCCTTGCAAATTCGCTCAACGAAATGGCAAGCTCGCTTGAAGCTATCGAGGAGAACCGAAAGAGTTTCATCTCGAATGTTTCGCACGAACTTCGTACACCTATGACCACTATCGGCGGCTTCGTTGACGGTATTCTTGACGGCACTATACCGAAAGAAAAGCATAAATATTATCTCCGTATCGTTTCGGAGGAAGTCGACAGACTTGCAAGACTTGTAAAGTCGATGCTCAATATCTCCAAGTACGAAGCGGGCGAAATGGAAATGACCAAGGAAACCTTTGACCTTATGCCGCTTCTCGTCAAGGTCTTGCTTATGTTTGAAACGCGCATCGATGAGAAACACGTCGAGATCCGCGGCATCGAACACGGCAGGTTTATGGTCAGCGCCGACAGCGACCTTATGCAGCAGGTGCTTTACAACCTCGTCGAAAATGCCGTAAAATTCGTCAACGACGGCGGATATATCGAATTCGCCTTTGAAAACAGGGACGGCTCGTCTGTTATCCGCATCAGGAACAGCGGCGAGGGTCTTAAAGCGAACGAGATATCCAAGGTCTTCGACCGTTTCTATAAAGCGGACGCTTCAAGAGGTATCGACAAAACGGGCGTTGGTCTGGGGCTCTCTATCGTGCGCTCGATAATAAAGCTCCACGACGGAAAAATTCTCGTCCGCAGCGAACCCAACAGCTTTGTTGAATTTGAAATAACGATCTAAAAGTTTCGCCGTACAGTTACAGACATTCGCATAGCTTGTAATTGTGCGGCTTCTTTTATAAAGGAGGTATATTGTGGATAATTTTGACGAAAACACTCCGAATACGGAAAATACTCAGCCTTTGCAGGAAAATATCGCAGACGAAACCGCTTCGCCCGAAACGGTGAGCGAGCAGACTTTGCACGAAAATACACCGAGTGAAACAGCTTCACCCGAAGCATTTGCATCTCAGCCGAATCCCGAGCCGTCGGCTTTTGCACAGCCAAATATCGGACAGCCAAACTATGGGCAAAACTATGGTCATCCGACAGCTTCCCAACCGCAGTATCAGCAGATACCGCCGCAAAACCAAGGCGCGGCGCAGCCGTATCAGAACACGGCTCAAAATCGGCAAACTCCCCCGCCGCCATATCAGTACGGCGCATATCCTCCGCCGAACAACGGCTGTCAAAACGGTTATCCCAACGGATATTATGCTCCGAACTACGGCAGCAGAGCTATGCCGCAGGGTCAGTATGCACAGCAAAATCAGCCGAACCCACCCCAGAACGTTCCGCCGAAGAAAAAACGCCTTTCTGCCGTCTGGACAGCAATAATAATCGCGCTTATCGCAGTGATGTTCGTGACGATAGTCATTCTGTCGGTAGTTGTTGCAAAGAAAGCCGCCGCGCTCGATAAGACCAAGAGTGAAAGCTCGTTCAGTTCGCTAGAAACACAGACGGCGAGCGAAAAAACCAAGGATAAGGACACAAAGCGTGTTCAGATAACCCTCCCCACCTCTCCACGTCCCGTCCTCGAAGCGAAATATTACGCCGATGAAGAAACGGGTCTGCTCACAACGGAGGGCGTTGCGCAGAGAGTTCTCCCCTCGCAGGTGCTTATCGGCGTTTACAGCGATACACCGTATCAGATGACCTCGCTCGGCTCGGGAATAATCATCTCGACCGACGGATATATCCTCACAAATGCGCACGTCGTTGACGAAGAAGCGCAGTTCAAAGCACAGCTCAACGACGGCAGGCAGTTTGAAGCAAAGCTTGTCGGCATCGACCGCAAGCAGGACTTGGCAGTGGTAAAGATAGAAGCCGATGACCTTGTTTCGGCTGAGATAGGAAACTCGGACGAAGTTATCCTCGGCGAACAGGTCGCAGTTATCGGCGCAGGCGGAAGCCTTGAAAATTCCATAACTTTTGGCTATGTCAGCGCTCTCGGAAGAGAAATAGAAACCGACTATTCATCAAGCGGAACGCTCCGATGCATACAGACCGATGCCGCACTCAACCCCGGAAATTCGGGCGGCGCGCTCGTCAATATGTATGGTCAGGTAATAGGCATCTCGGTCGGCGGACTTGACCACGTTGTATATGACGGAATAGGCTTCGCTATTGAAATAAACGATGCTGTTCCCGTTGCCGAAGCGCTCATAGAAAACGGCTATGTCCCGGGAAGGGCAAAGCTCGGCATCGTGTTTATAGCAATGGACAGCGCAACCGCCGACAGCCTCGGCGTTGAATCGGGACTTTGCGTAATGAGCGTAGACCCGACCTGCGACATTGCAACAAAAGACCTACAGCCGTATGATATCATCACGGAAATAGACGGCAAGCCCGTAAAAGACCTCGATTCGGTAATGGAAATCCTCGATGAAAAGATCGCAGGCGAAGAAGTCACCCTGACAGTCTATCGCAAAACGATAACGGAAGAAGTTACAACGTTTGAAATTACGGCTAAACTGGAACAAAAGATAGATTAATGCGTAATGCATAATGCGTAATTATTTTGTCTCGCATATTGGTCGCAAAATGCCTTAATTCTGTAGGGATGGATTCTATATCCGCCCGTTTAATACACAAATTTATTGCGTAAAATGCGTGAAAAATTGTAGGGGACGGGTCACCCGTCCCGAATCGCGTCAGCGATTTTTCGGCACATATCATATATTATATTTCGTAAACAAAAAGAACCTATTTTCAAAGAATTCAAAATCTTTGAAAATAGGTTCTTTTTTGTTATAAAAACGCCTTGCGGCGTGGGACGGGAACCCCGTTCCCTATGGAGAATTTACCTAAAATACGGGTTTTGCATCGGGCGGATATTGAATCCGCCCCTACGATTTTACAGTGTTTTGCGGAAAAATATAATTACGAATTACGCATTAAGCATTATCTCAGTTTTGCTCCGTTCGGAACGTCCTTGTCGATGAAGATAACTCTTGCATCTTCGCCAACGTCAGCGGCAACGATCATTCCCTCGCTCTCTACGCCGCAAAGCTTTGCAGGTGCAAGGTTTGCGACTACGATTACTTTCTTTCCGATGAGGTCTTCGGGCTGATACCATTTTGCGATGCCCGAAACTACCTGTCTGCCGCCCATTCCGTCGTCAAGCTGGAGCTTAAGGAGCTTCTTTGCCTTTTGAACTTTCTCACATTCCTTGACTTCCGCAACTCGGAGGTCTACCTTGCCGAAATCGTCTATTGAAATGATATCGGAGAGAGGAACGACATTTGAAGCTTCTTCCTCTGCTGGAGCGTTGAACTTGATAAGTGCGTTGAGTTCGTCAATTTCCTTTTCAACGTCGATTCTCGGGAAGAGGAGATCGCCCTTCTTTACGGTAACATTTGCAGGGAGAACGCCGAACCTGCCGAGGTTCTCATACTTTACATCGTCCTCCGATGCGCCGATCTGCTCCCATACCTTTGGCATTGTTGCAGGCATAAACGGAGCGAGAACTGCGGAGATGATCCTTATTGTATCAAGGAGGTTGTAAAGAACAGCCGCAAGTCTTGGCTTGTTAGCTTCGTCCTTTGCAAGGATCCAAGGCGTGGTTTCGTCGATGTACTTGTTTGAGCGTGAAACTACCTTGAAAATTGCGATAAGTGCGTCCTGAAGTCTTGTGTTTTCAACGCAGTCATCGACCTTTGCAAGGAGCGATGTTGCTTCGGCGATAAGTTCATCGTCAAATTCGCCGCTCTGCTTTTCGGTCGGAAGTGTGCCGTCAAAATATTTGAGCGTCATTGCAACGGTTCTCGAAACGAGGTTTCCGAGTCCGTTCGCAAGGTCGGAGTTGATGCGGTTTATCATTATCTCGTTGGAGAATGCGCTGTCTGCGCCAAGAGCCATTTCACGCAAAATGTGGTAACGGATAGCGTCTGCGCCGTAGCGTTCGCTCAAAACGAACGGGTCAACGACATTGCCGAGCGACTTGCTCATCTTCTGTCCGTTGAAAGTTATCCAGCCGTGAACTGCAAGGTGCTTCGGGAGCGGCAGATCGAGTGCCATAAGCATTGCAGGCCAGATAATAGCGTGGAAACGCATGATATCCTTTGCTACCATGTGAACATCAGCAGGCCAGTATTTTTCATAGTCATTATGTGCGCTGTTTTCATAGCCAAGTGCTGTGATATAGTTGGAAAGCGCGTCTATCCAAACGTAAACAACGTGGTTAGGGTCAAAAGTTATCGGGATTCCCCACTTGAAGCTTGTTCTCGAAACGCAGAGATCTTCAAGACCCGGCTTGATGAAGTTGTTTACAAGCTCGGTCGCTCTTGTCTTCGGGCGGAGGTAGTCTGTTTCGGTAAGAAGCTTTTCAATTCTGTCTGCGAATGGCGACATTTTGAAGAAGTAAGCTTCTTCCTTAGCTTCGATAACATCTCTTCCGCACTCGGGGCACTTGCCGTCAACGAGCTGGGATTCTGTCCAGAAGCTTTCGCACGGAGTACAGTATTTTCCGACATATTCGCCCTTATAAATGTATCCTCTGTCGTAAAGCTCCTTGAAAATTTTCTGTACGGCCTCAACGTGGTAATCATCGGTCGTGCGGATATAGCGGTCGTAGCTGATACCCATACATTCCCAAAGCTTTTTGAAGGTCTTTACGACCTCGTCAACATATTCCTTTGGGGTAACTCCCGCTGCCTTAGCTTTTTCTTCGATCTTCTGACCGTGCTCGTCCGTTCCGGTGAGGAACATAACGTCATAGCCCTGCATACGCTTGTAGCGCGCAATGGTATCGCAGGCAACGGTGGTGTAACAATGTCCGATGTGCGGATTTCCCGATGGGTAGTAGATCGGGGTCGTGATATAAAAAGGTTCCTTTGGCATAAACTTTATCCTCCCGTAAAATTCAAGATTATCGCTCATATTATACCATAATATATATAAAAAATCAAGAGTGGGATAAAAATGCAAAAAAAATGCAGGACAACGGTGTCCTGCAAAGGTAAAATGAATTGAAATAAGATAAATATGTGTAGAACAAAAGAAAGGAGACAACAAAACGGATGTTAAACATTTTAAAAATAGAATTTAGAAGAATTCTAACATCGTTATTATTATAAACCATAAGTTTCTGTACGTCAACAGTTTTTGGCTAAAAAAACATTTTTTGTATGATTGTACAAATGAACAAGCTGATTTGTGTTGCTTTTGGATGATTTTGCTATCCGCGGTGTAGAAAAGTTTAGAATATGAGGATAAAATAAGCTTCAACTTGTGTAATATAATTGCAAAATCAACATAAGATAAAATGTTTGTAATTAATTATTATATCATAATATTCTACAAAAGTCAATAGATTTTGCCTTATGAACAAAAATATTACATAAATTTATTGTTTTAGGCAATTATACAAAAGGTAATGTAAACGTTTTGCAATATTACAGAGTTTTTAACCTTTGTAACCGTTTTTTAATCAAATAAACACCGTTTTGCGCCGATTTGGGCAAAATGCTTAAAAAAATACAGAAAATGCAAAAAAAATACGTCAGAATAATGCTTTGATTTTTGGGCAGACTATGTTATAATATCAGCATAATCACAATGATATTGATTGTGGTGATTAAAAATAACTTAAATGGAGGAAACAACAATGAAAATGAAGAAGATTCTTGCTGCAATCGCAGCTTGCGCAATGGCTGCTTCTATGCTCAGCCTTACAGTTTCTGCTGCTGGTATCGAAGATGATGGAGCAGACCTCGATGAAACAGATACAGAAGTAACAGATACAGTTGACGAAGCAGACGATGACATCGCTGATGACACTGATGATGCTGCTGACGATGTAGCTGACGATGCTGATGCTGCTGACGACACAGTTGCTGATGATGCAACTGATGCTAACCCTGCAACAGGCAACGCTCCTATCGCTCTCGCAGTTATCCCTGTAGCTCTTGCTGCTGCAGCAGTAGTTGCTAAGAAGGCTTCCAAGTAATCATTCGATTACGAAAAAGACTTTTTGAAAAAGCGAAATACAGCCGTTCGGTTTCTCGGACGGCTGTTTCTTTTTTATTCCTGATTTGTAAAAATAGCATAATGAAAACGTTATTATTTTTTGCATTTTTGATATAGATTTTGTCAGCTGAATGTTGTATAATATGTTTAAGCTCATCGGAGGAAAAGATGAGAACAATTAATTTTATGGAGGAATAACATCATGAAAATTAAAAAGATCGTTGCTGCTATCGCAGCAGCTGCAGTTGCAGTATCCACAATGGCAGTAAGCGCATTCGCTGCTCAGAACACAGATTCCCTTGCTGACGGTACAGCTTACCTCAACATCAACCTTTCCGACTGGAGCGAATTTGACGCTACATGGGAAAACGCTGAGATCACAGGCGATGGCACATACACTGTTTCCATGACAGGCGCTGACGGCATAAACATCGGTCAGTTCAACGCTCTCGAGATCAAGAACGGCGAAACAGTTTTCAACCGTACATACACAGTAACAGTTGACTCCATCAAGATCAACGGCGTTGAGCAGAAGATCGGAGAAGGCTATACATGCTCTGCTGACGGTGTAGGTCTTACAACAAGAGTAAACCTCTACAATGAGTGGAACACTCCTAGCGAAGATGTTTCCGATGACGGTGCAGTTGACTGCCGTGCTGCTGATGGCGACGTTATGAGCAAGACAGCAAGAATGATTGATGCTTCCTGCCTCGAAACTGCTACAAACGATATCGAAGTAACATTTACAGTTGCAGGCACAGGTGCTGCTGCAGAAGCTACAGCTGATACAGCTGAAACAACAGAAGCTCCTGCTGAAACAACAGAAACAACTTCCACAGCTACAGGAAATGCTTCCGCTGCTGCAATCGCTGCTGTAATGGCTGCTGCAGGCGTAGCTGCAATCGCTGCTAAGAAGAGAAAGTAATTTCACTTCAAAATAAGTAATTACCCAAGAGTATCGGACTTAATGTTTGGTACTCTTGTTTTTTGCTTAAAATCATATATCAAAATGTAAATACTGCAAAATATTATACATTCGGTAGCAATTGTCGGAACGTTTTTTGCCATTTTTGTAAAAAGCACTAAAAAAATAAAACAAGTTTTATTCAGTTTGGCGGTTGTTTATTTTATGCTAAAATGTTATAATTAGCAGTGAAAATGGCGGACTGACAAATTAGATACAGATCCGCAAATTATGGAGGGAAACAAAATGAACATGAAGAAGATCATTTCAAGCGTTGCTGCTGTTGCAATGACAGCTTCTCTTATGGCTGTTGCAGCAAATGCTACAAACTGGTCTGCAGCAAGCTATGCTGACAACGACCCTAACACAGTAAGCATCATTTCAACAAGCGAAGATAAGGTTGAATTCACTGCTACTGCTGACGGCACAGCTGCTAAGGCTCGCATCGTTGTTGGCGATGTTCTTGACGAAGCTGATGCTGCAAAGGTAAAGTCTGCATCTTGGACTGTTACTTACACAATTCCTGAAGGCACAGCTGCAGGAAACGGTGTAGGCGGCGGCACATATTTTGGCTGCAAGAATTCCACAGGTTACTGGATCAGCCCCGATTATGATGATGACGGAAACGCATACTGGGCAAACACAACCTATACAGCTCAGGACGATGTTAAGTTCCTTCTTCCTACAGATACTCTTGCTGCTGACAGCGAGCTCGTATTTATGGATTGGTCCAACCACGAAGCTATCACAGCTATGACTGTTGCTATTTCCGACCTCAAGTTCTTTGATGCTGACGGAAACGAGATCGCACAGAAGGCTTATGCAGGTGCTGCTGAAGCAACCGCTGATACAACCGAAGAAGCTCCCGCTGCTGACACTGCTGCTACAACAGCTACAGCTACAGGCAACGCTTCCGCTGCTGCTATCGTTGGCGTAATGGCTGTTGCAGGCGCTGCTGCAATCGCTGCTAAGAAGAGAAAGTAAGCTTTAAAAGCTTCTTTATAAAACTTAAAAAATTTTTTGGAGGAAAAAACAATGAATTTCAAGAAGATTATTGCTTCCGTTGCTGCAGCTGCAGTTGCAGTATCCACACTCGCTGTAAGCGCATTTGCTGCTACAGTAACACTCAACTCTGAGTACACAGGCGGTTGGTCCCAGAGCGCACTTATCCCTAAGTCTGAATTCGAAGCTATCGGCGGCGACGTTAAGGTAGTTCTCGAAGTTGAAAGACACGATCCCCTCGTTGGCGACGGCAACTACCTTATCAAGGCTATGAATGCTGCTGAAAGCTGGGACGAGATCACAAGCCAGTTCACATCTGATACAGCTATCAGAAAGGGCGACGGATTCATCGTTGTCGGCAAGGATGTTACATCTGTTGAATTCGTAGTTCCTGAAGCTACATGGCAGTCTTTCCACGGTTACATCAATGACGGCGTTGAAGATGAAACAACTTCCGGCCTTTCTTTCCAGGTCAACGATGTTATCATCAAGTCCGCTGAACTTTCTGCCGGTTCTCCTGAGGGTGAATTCACAGTAGTTGACGAAGCTACAAGCGCTGACATCATGAAGAATGGTGTTCCTGCTGCTGATACAGCTGCAACTGATGACGCTGCTGCTGACACAACAACAGAAGAAGCTCCTGCTGCTGATACAGCTGCTACAACAGCTACAGCTACAGGCAACACATCTGCTGCTGTTATCGTTTCTGTAATGGCTGTTGCTGGCGCTGCTGCAATCGCTGCTAAGAAGAGAAAGTAAGCTTTTAAATAAGCTTCTTTATAAAAAATGCTGAAAAGCAAAAAGAATTTTTGGAGGAAAAAACAATGAATTTCAAGAAGATCATTGCTTCCGTTGCTGCTGCAGCACTCGCTGTTTCCGCAATGGCAGTAAACACGTTCGCACTCACAACTGAAACACACAGAACCGATGCTACACTCTACATCGTTTCTGAAAAGCCTGAAGAAGAGAAGCCATCTTGGATCACAAATTCCGGCTACACAATCGCTGATGTTTACGGTGTAACTTACCACGTTGAATTCAAGGCTGAAGAAGTTGCTGACGAAGCTACATGGATCGGCGGCGGCATGGGCGCTAACTCCAACTCTACCGGTTGGAAGCAGATCGAATGGGGCAGAAAGGACAAGGAGATCACTGCTGACCTCGAAAACGGCACAATCACATGGCTTTCTGATGCACCTATATTCAAGGACAGCGATGCATACGCTCAGTTCTGGCTCCAGACTTGGGGCGGCACTGTAACTGTTAAGAGCATTGATGTTCTTGGCAAGGACGGCGTTGTACTTTCCGATGAAACTCCTGATCCTGTTGACGAACCTGCTGAAACAGCTGACGATGCAGTAGAAGCTGCTGATGCTACAGCTGCTGACGATGCTGATGAAGCTCTCGACGACACAGCTGATGAAGATGTAGTTGCTGACGATGTTGACGTTGCTGCTGACGAAGATGTTGTTGCTGATGCTGATGAAGATGTAGTTGTAACAGACGACGCTGCAGCTGACGAAGTTGTAGTTGACGCTCCTGCTGCTGATGCTGACACTGCTGCTGCTGCAACAGGCAACACATCTGCTGCTGTAATCTTCTCCGTAATGGCTGTTGCAGGTGCTGCTGCAATCGTTACTAAGAAGATCAAGTAATCTGAACTTATCAGAATCTACTTATCAAAACGATCACCGCTCGGGTTTAGGCTCGGGCGGTTTTTGTTTTGCATAGAATAAGAAAATTTTAAAAAATTGTTCAAATAAGATTGAAATTATTAATAAAGTATGTTATAATGATTCTGCGAGAATGCGGAAAAGCTTTATTTTCGCGTGATAATACTAAAACCAATAAAATCATAGACAAAAAATCTGCGCAAAAACCATATATCAGATTTTTAACTTGATTTTTTGCATAGTTTTTAATGGCTTTTAGTATAAGAAAGGAAAAAATATGACTGTTTTGACCGAAAGCGCTCTGACGGGAAATATCCCCGCATCTGCTTATATTATCGCTGCGGCTGTTGCTGCGGTAGTCATAATCGCGGCTATTGTTATGGGCGTTATCTCAAAAAAGAAAAAATAAATGACATTCAGGAGGTAATTTTATGGGACTCATTAAAGCAGCAGTATCTTCCGTAGGCGGAGTTTTAAAGGATTCCTGGCTCGAAACCATTGAACCTGCACCAATGTCTGACACTACCGTTATGGTAAGCGGTGTAAAGGTAAAGGGCGGCAAGAACAAGGGCAACGACAACGTTATTTCCAACGGCTCCGTTATCCATGTTTACCCGAATATGATGATGCTCCTTGTTGACAGCGGCAAGGTCGTTGACTTCTGTGCGCAGGAGGGCTACTACGAAGTAAATCTCTCCTCTGCCCCGTCGCTTTTCAACGGCGAACTCAGCGAATCCGTCAAGGAAACCTGGGAGCGCTTCAAGCACAGCGGCGCAGTAAGCGGAACACAGCACGTTTACTACATAAATCTTCAGGAGATCAAGGGCATAAAGTTCGGCACGAAGAACCCCGTCAACTACTACGACACAAGATACGATGCTGAACTCTTCCTCAGAGCGCACGGCTCGTATTCGATAAAGATCACCGATCCGCTCAAGTTCTTCAACGAAGCTATCCCGAGAGGCGCTTCTTCTGTTGATTATAATTCTATTTGCGGTCAGTATGCGGACGAATTTATGGACGCTCTCCAGTCGGCTATAAACCAGATGTCCTCGGACGGTATCCCGATATCTTCCGTTACTTCCAAGAGCCGCGAGCTTTCAAAGTATATGTCCGAAACGCTCGACGAAGACTGGACGAAGCTCCGCGGTATGGAAGTCTGCTCCGTTGGTATCGCAAGCATTTCTTACGACGAGGAGTCGAAGAAGCTCATCAATATGCGCAATCAGGGCGCTATGCTCAAGGACGCAACTATCCGCGAGGGCTATGTTCAGGGTCAGATCGCCGAGGGACTTAACAAGGCGGGCTCTAACAGCGCAGGCGCAGCTCAGGCATTCGTGGGCATGGGAATGGGCATGAATGCAGCAGGCGGCTTTATGGATTCCGCTTCACGCACGAATGCCGCTCAGATGCAGCAGCAGGCAGCTCAGGCGGCTAAGGCTTCCTCGGGTGCTTGGAAATGCTCCTGCGGCGCTGAAAATACAGGCAATTTCTGCAACAACTGCGGCAGCCCGAAGCCTGCACCCGCAGGTCAGTGGAGATGCTCGTGCGGAACAATGAACACGGGCAACTTCTGCAGCAACTGCGGCTCTAAGAACCCCAATGCTTCATGGAAATGCTCCTGCGGCGCTGAAAATACGGGCAATTTCTGCAATAACTGCGGCGCAAAAAGACCGTAACGGAGATAAAGCATGGACGTAGTACAGATGAAATGTCCGAACTGCGGCGGAAGCGTTGTCTTTGACCCGAAAAAACAGATGCACGTCTGCGAATACTGCCAGTCGGAGTTCACGGCTGAAGAAATGCAGCAGGACGCATCGGAGGTCAATCTCAATATCCCGAGCAGCGAGGAACAGACTGAATTCAAAGATCACACTAACCTTTATATCTGCGACAACTGCGGCGCAGAGATAATCGCTGACGAAAACACTGCGGCAACTTTCTGCTATTACTGCCACAGCCCCGTTTCGCTCAAGGGCAGACTCTCGGGCGAGTGCCGTCCCGAAATGATAATCCCGTTCACGCATACCCGTGAGCAGGCGATGCTCAACTATAAGGAATGGTGCAAAAAGAAATGGTTTCTGCCCAAGGATTATACCTCGTTCTCCACCCTCGAAAAGATCACGGGACTTTATGTTCCGTTCTGGCTCGCCGACTGCAAAGTTGACGCTCAGATCGATGCCGAGGCAAGGATAATCTCGACCTATACCTCGGGCGAATACAACGTTACAAGAACAAAATATTACCGAATAAACCGCGCAGCAAAAATTGCGTATGACGGCGTTCCTGCTGACGGCTCGAAGAAGATCGAGGACTCGCTTATGACCGCTATCGAACCATTCGACTATACGAAGTTCGAGCAGTTCCAAATGTCCTACCTTTCGGGCTTCTTCGCCGATAAATATGACGTTACAAAGGACGAAGTCCTGCCGAATATCAAGGCTCGCGTAAGCGGCAGTGCGGAAAATATCCTTATGGATTCAGTCGTGGGATATACTTCCGTCACCCCCGAATACAAAAATATCCGCCTTGTCCGCACGAACTGGCACTATGTTATGCTCCCCGTGTGGTTCCTGAACTATAAGTACAAGGGCAAGGACTACGAGTTCGCCATGAACGGTCAGACGGGCAAAATAGAGGGTTATCTCCCCGTTTCCGTGCCGAAGCTCATCGCACTCGGAGTGGGACTTTTCGCAGTATTCGGCGGCATAATAGGCGCAGTCGCAGGAGGGCTTCTCGGATGAAAAAATTATTCAGAACAGCACTCTCCCTCGCGGCGGCTCTTACAACGATGCTCTGCCTTGGCATAAACTCTTTCGCGGCAAGCATCTACTTTGAGGACAATGCGAACCTCTACACCGATGAGCAGGAAAAAACGCTCATGCAGGAGCAGCAGGAGCTTTGCGACTACACGGGTTGGAATATCGCCGTCATCACGACCGATATCGACTTCCCTACCGATGGCTCAAAGGCTATAGACTACGCCGAGAGCAGATATAAGGAGATATACGGCAGCTACAGCGCAAGCGGTATCCTCTACCTCATCGACACGGGCTACCGTCACTTCGCTATCGGCGGCGACCCCGATGTGAACTATTTCAACGATGCAAGAGTTCACGATATGATAAAACGCTGCAACGAGAAATATTACGCTTATGATGATATGGGCAACGTTGAAACCTACTTCGAGTGCGTGAGAGAGGTCTATGACAAAGGCTATTTCACGAATGACGAGGGTTCAACGCTCGGCGTGAGCATTATCGCAGGCATTATCGGCGGGCTTGTCGCAGCTGCGATAGGCATAGGCATCGTTATATCAAGATACAAATTCCACAGCAAAACGAGCGCCACGAGCTATGTTCGTCAGGGCGGCGTTAATATGTACAGAAAGAACGACATCTACCTTCGCGAAACTGTAACACGAACAAAGATCGAAAGCAGCAGCGGCGGCGGTCACGGAAGCAGCGGCGGTCACAGTATGGGCGGCGGCGGAAGCGGCGGTCACAGATAACGTTCAAAGCTTTGCAGGTCAAAACGGCTTGCAAAGCTTTTTTATTTTTAAAAAAATTGGACGAAATAACGAAGTTTTGGGCTAAGGTTCGTACAAAAGAGAGAATTTTGGCGGTGCAAAACTTGTCTTTGCCTGTACTTTTTGGGACAATTCCTGCATAATATTATACAAATCAATGCTATCCTATCATCATAGGAATAATATTAAGGAGTGGATCTCAATGAGCAAATCTTCCAAAGCGCGCGGCAAAGTCGCGCTTGCAGTCTTACTTGTGCTGGTCATCGCCGCGGCAGTCTTTCTGCTCGGAAAAGCAAAGCAGGAGGCGGATTCCGACAAGTTCTTCGCAATGTCGGGCAACGCAGAAAGGGTCGAGTTTCTCAACCGCCAAGGCTATATCGTCAAGCCTGACCCCGTTCGCCGTGAGGACGTAACAGTGCCGTCCGAGTTCAACGATACCTACAAAAGCTATGTCGAAATGCAGCAGGCACAGGGTCTTGACCTCGCGGAGCATAAGGGTGACAAGGCAACGCTTTTCAGCTATGCGGTGCTGAACTACCCTGAGTATTCCGAGAATGTGTACGCCGATCTTCTCGTTGCCGACGATAAGCTTATCGCCTGCCAGCTCAGATATGACGATGAAGAAAACGGCTTCGTCAAGCCGCTCATTACAAAGGGTCTGACCGATATCGAGCAGAGCGAAGCCGAGCCGAACGAAAACAAGGCTGAAACCACTGCGCCGCAGGAAGAAGCTCCCGACGGAACGGTTTCCGATAATGCCGCTTCAAGCAAGGACAACTCGGCAGAGGTCACACAGCAGGACGGCACATCGACGGCAACAACTGCGACAGACAACGCCTCCGAGGTTATCTTCGTCCCCGATGACAGCGCGGACGGAACAAATTTTGAGTAACATACATAGCCGCAGGTGTTTCCTGCGGCAAAAGAGTGCCGCTGACTGCCGAGAATACGACATTTTACAGTGTTAAAGGCTGTTTTCTTGGCGAATTTCGGGAAAATATCTCGGAAAATCGTCGAAAATGGCATTTAAAGCGGTCGGCGGTACTCAATTTTTTTGATATTTAAAAATTTTTTTGTAAAATTCGGTTTAAAAAGTGTTTTGAGGTCAAAAAATAAGATTTTGGAAGAAGAAAAATAGCTGATTTAGGGATAAAAACGGCGTTTCTTTGTTATAATGTAATAAGTAAAGTGGCGTATATTTGATATCTTGTTGTGCAATGTGACAAAACTCAAAAAAATAGGTGAAAAAGTATTGACTTTTTCCGCAGAATGGTGTATTATAATTAAGTCGTCACGAGAGAGAAACAAAAAACTCCGAGTGATAACAAAAATGTGGGAGCATAGCTCAGCTGGGAGAGCATCTGCCTTACAAGCAGAGGGTCATAGGTTCGAGCCCTATTGTTCCCACCACACGGCCCGATAGTTCAGTTGGTTAGAACGCCGCCCTGTCACGGCGGAGGTCGAGAGTTCGAGTCTCTTTCGGGTCGCCATTTTTGTCTTTATAAATGCTTCTGTAGCTCAGTCGGTAGAGCAGGGGACTGAAAATCCCCGTGTCGATGGT
>CALANW010000132.1 GCA_937926145.1 uncultured Ruminococcus sp.
ATACGGGCAGTCAAGCGAGGTCTGACTGTAAAAAGCAGCTCCGATGATATTGACCATTATCCTCAGATGTGCTTTGATGCTTGTCAGGACTTGCAGGATCTGGCTAAACAATTAAGAGCTTTAAACAAAACAAAACAAAATAAGTGCTTCATTTTGTAGCTGCTTAAAACAGTTTTATATTTGATTTGGGCACACATTTTTCTGCATTTTATTGGTGCTTATTATTACAAATTTAAACACTATTTTCGGATTGTTTTAAAAACACAAACGGGAAGTGCAATTTTTGTACTTCCCGTTCGTTTTATTACAGATTTTCTCCGTTTTCTTCAATTATCTTTTTATACCAATAGCCCGAGTCCTTTATGATACGTTTCTGAGTAGAATAATCTATATATATAGTTCCGAAGCGCTGGTTATATCCCTGCGCCCACTCAAAGTTATCAAGCAGAGACCACTGGAAATAGCCGTCGATCTCAACGCCGTCATCGGCTGATTGTTTCAATTCAAGCAGATAACGGTTAAGATAGTCGATTCGGTTGGGGTCATGAACTTTTCCGTCAAGTGAAACAACATCGTGGCAGCTCATTCCGTTTTCTGTGATGATTATCGGCAGATCATATCTTTCATTATAGAATTTCGGTCCCCAGTACAATGCAGAGGGTGTTATAGGCCAGCCGATAAGCGTCCGTGCAAAGCCCTGTTCGTTTCCAAGAACGCCTTTTTCGGCACTCACATATTTTCCGTTGTAGATATTCATACCGATGAAGTCGATAGGCTGATTTATAAGCTTCATATCCTCATCGGTTATCTCAGGCGCACCGCTGCCTTTGTAATTTGTTACCCAATGGGGATATTTTCCCTTTATCATTGCATCGGCCCAATAGGCATCGGAAAAGAGAAAAGCATCATATTCGCTGGAAAAATAGCTTTCTCTTGCCGCATTGATATCACCGTCCGAAACAGGTATTGACGGGCAGGAAGCTGCAGAAAAGCCTATTGAGCATTTCTCACCTTTGCGAAGCTCTTTTACAGCACTTCCGTGGGCTTTCAGAATGTTGTGACCTATATGGAGAAGCTCACCCTTTGCAAGCTTATATCCGGGAGCATGAACGCCCTCATAATATCCGCATCCTGCAAATACCTGCGGCTCATTAAATGTAATAAAATGCTTTACACGATCACCGAAATTATCCTTGATTATTCGAGCATACTCACCGAACCATTTGGGCGAATCATCATTGAGCCAGCCGCCTTTAAGATGCAGCGCATAGGGAAGATCCCAGTGATAAAGCGTTACATACGGCTCTATTCCGTATTTCAGAAGCTCGTTTATAAGGTCATTGTAGAAGTCAATGCCCTTTTGATTTATCTCACCCGTTCCGTCAGGAAGTATCCTGCTCCATGCAATGGAAAATCTATATGCTTTCAGTCCAAGCTCCGACATAAGGCGGACATCTTCTTTATATCTGTGATAATGGTCACAGGCAATATCACCTGTGCTTTTATCGGTTATTTTTCCCTCTGTGTGAGTAAATTCGTCCCAGATGTTTCTGCCCTTACCGTCCTCGTCATAAGCGCCCTCTATCTGATATGAAGCGGTTGCCGCTCCCCATACAAATTCCTTTTTAAAACCCATAAGAACAGTCCTTTCGTTATTTGCATAAAGCCGTTCTGTGAAAACACAAAACGGCTCATGCAGGAGAAATATGAAAAATTTAAAGAAATGCAAAATTATTTTTTACCGTCGGAAATACTTTGCCTGTATTCCGTCGGTGTCATATTCATTCGTGTCTTGAATTGGCGCATAAAATGCAGCTCGCATTTATATCCGCACATTTCCGATATCTGAGATATTGGCATATCTGTTGTTGAAAGCAGATATTTTGAATGCTCAATGCGGCTGCGGATAACATCATTCATAACGCTTATTCCAAAAACGTCCTTGTAAAGATGCTGAAAATACGATTTGCTCATAGTAAGCTGATGGGCAAGACCCTCAACATTCCAGTCATGATATGGCTTATTGTATATTTTTGAGCGGAGAATAGACAGCTTATCATAGTATGAATCCGATTTTTCTTTCCCGACAGAGTGTATCTTTTCGCTTAGTTTCAGAAAAAACAGCTTCATATACAGCTCCACCGAATCCGTTTTGTACAGATTTGAAGAATAGTTTTCATAGCTCATATTTTTTATGATAAGTGACAGTCCGTTCAGGTCGCCTATGGGCATTACCGTATCGAACGGTATATCGAGAGCTTCCAAAAAGCCCATTTCATCATCGGAGATGCTGAAATGAAACCAGTCGTTGGAGAAAGTAAGACCATACGCACGGTAAAGCTGTGGCGTTCCCTGCCTGAAGAGAATAAAAGAATCGGATTCGGTAACGATGTCCTTTCCGCAGAGAGTAAATACAGCCGGCGTTTTCAGCAGCAGAAGAAGATAATCTCCCGAACCTGTCGTACGCTGTATCACAAAATCGGCATCGTGAGTATGGTTATATCCAATGTTATTGATCTTCATTTTTCACACCTCCGAACATTTTATGCTTTGATTATATCATATTTTTCGGAAGAATTCAATTCAAATTTGCAAGAGTTTCGTTCATTTCGTCAATATAGACCTGAACAGCATCATTGAGAGAATCACGGGTTGAATACCAGTCGGTTCCGTTATAGCTTGCGTCCTTTACGGGATTGAAAAGAAGGTCATAAACATCGCTGTTTACAGATGTGTAGAAATCCACCATAGGATGTTCATTGGTAAGCTGTGAAATGTAATTATCCATTGCGATCATTTCATCTGTCCAATGGTAGTCTTCACGCATTTCAGCCTCATTTACTTCCTGAACGCTCTCGTCATTCTTTTCGATCAGCTTGCAGTTTACATACGCAGCAACAGCTTCGGGATTGGTCGCACCCTTGCAGAGAGCATAAGCGTCAACGCCGCCTGTTGCGGAAAGATACCACGCATCAGCGTTCTCATCTCTCGGCATAGGAGCAAACATAATATCATCGGGATCACCGAATGCAGAAAGGTCGGGTTCAAGGAGTTTCCAGCGTCCAACAGGATAAAACAGTGTCTTGCCTTCGCTTACTCTTTCGGGGAAATCATTCCAGTCATATTCGGAATATGGGAACATAACATCTGCCAGCTTCATTTCACGGAAAAGATTTTCAACTCTTTCAAGCTCCGAGCTCATAAGATTGTTGACGATCTTGCCGTTCTCCATACCGATAATGGGCTTGCCTGTGGAAAGTATCATTGCAGGCTCGTACCACCAGCCTCCGACAGCGTATTTATCCTGCTCACGATCTGCGAAATCATAACACATTTCCTTGAATTTAGACCAGGTCCATTCGTTATTGTAAGCAAGCTCCGCAGGATCTTCCAGTCCGTTTGCCTCGATAGTCTTTTTGTTATAGATCATTACAAAGCCTGTATTGGTATAAACGCAGCTGAGATAGTGTTTTCCGTTAATGGAATTCATTTCATTTATGCTCTTGCAGCCCTCGCCCCACGCATCTGAATTGAAGTCTACGTAATCGTCCATAGGCTCAAACATTCCTGCTGAAACCTTTCCGGGGAAAATATCAAGGTCGCTGGCCGGGAACATATCGGGTGACTGACCGCCCAACACAAGTGTAGCAAGATCGTTGTATCTCGTTTCCCAAGTTGTAGGGATATATTCAATAGTTCCGCCGTATTTTGTCTGGAAAAGCTGGAGTGAGACGGGAACAGGCTTGCCCTCTGTAGGGTTTATATCCCAGAATGAGAGCCATTTGAGTGTACCGTTTTCAAGCTTATCCACATTAAGCTCTACCTGCTCAACTATCTGTGCGTGTTCCTCAGGCATCGTTGCTGTTGTTCCGGCTGTAGTGGGAAGTGTTGAAGCCTCCTGTGATTCATTTCCGCTGCTGCCGCAGCCTGCAAGTGATGATGCAGCAATAGCCATAGCAGATATAAGAGAAATTCTTTTTACGAGTTCTTTTTTCATGATCGTTCACCTCATTGATATTTTAGAAGTTGTTACCGGTTCAAACCTTGTAACTTAATCATAATCAAATCAAGAGGCTTTTACAATGATTTATTCTGCATTATCACTGACATATCCTGCTTTTTTAAATTTTATAGCAGCATATGTCAGTCATTTTGCAGGATATGTCAGTGCAGGATTTTTTTAAAAGCTTTTCATAGATGTGCAAATATCAAAAGCAGAATATGTCAGTGAATTAGCAGGATATGACATTGAAGATGCAAACACACTGATATATAATTAAATCAGCATAAAAATGCGGTAATACCAATATCTGAAAGGAATTTATTTACTTATGAAAGCGGAGATAACAATATCAAAGGGAAATATAATAAGCAAGATAGATAACCGTATTTACGGTTCATTTATTGAACATCTCGGAAGAGCTGTTTACGGCGGAATATATGAACCGACGCATAAAACAGCTGACAAAATGGGTTTTCGTACTGATGTTATGGAAATGGTGAAAAAGCTTGAAGTTCCCGTTGTAAGATACCCCGGAGGAAATTTTGTTTCGGGATATAACTGGGAGGACGGCACGGGAGATAAAGCAAAGCGTCCCCGAAAAATGGAGCTTGCCTGGCAGTCGATAGAAACGAATGAAGTCGGCATTGATGAATTTCAGGAATGGGCAAAGCGTGCAGGCAGTGAAATAATGATGGCTGTGAACCTTGGTACAAGAGGTGCTGATGCGGCAAGAAATCTTGTTGAATACTGCAACAGCGAGACTGATACCTATTATGCGGAGATGCGCCGCAAAAACGGTTTTGAAAAGCCATTCGGCATAAAGCTCTGGTGCCTTGGCAATGAAATGGACGGTCCTTGGCAGATATGCAGCAAAACTCCCTATGAATACGGCAGGATAGCCTGCGAAACTGCCAAGCTTATGAAATGGACTGACCCATCTATAGAACTGGTAGCCTGCGGAAGCGCTCATATAAATATGCCTACCTTCGGAGAGTGGGAACGCACCGTTTTAAGGGAATGCTATGAATACGTTGACTATATCTCCCTGCACAATTATTACGGAAATCCCGATAATGACACAGCTAACTATCTTGCCTCCGCTGTTGATATGGACAGCTTTATTAAACAGGTAGCAGCTATATGCGATGAAGTAAAGCGTGAGAAAAAATCGGATAAAACTGTTAATCTTTCTTTTGATGAATGGAATATCTGGTTTCACAGCAGCGAGCAAGACAAAAAAGTTGACAAGTGGCAGGTCGCTCCGCCGCTTCTTGAGGATATATACAACCTTGAGGACGCAGTTGTTCTCGGAGATCTGCTCATCACTCTTTTAAACAACAGCGACAGGGTAAAGATAGCGTGCCTTGCACAGCTTGTAAATGTAATTGCTCCCATAATGACCGAAACGGGAGGACGTGTATGGGCACAGACGATATTCTATCCATTTATGTACACATCTCATTACGGCAGAGGCACGGCTCTGAAAAATTTCTGCTGCTGCGATTCCTATGATACCTGCTCAAAGAAGAATGTACCGCTTATTGATTCCGCAGCTGTTATTTCAGATGATGAAAATGAGATAACAATTTTTGCGGTGAACCGATCTCTTGAAAGCGAATGCGAGCTTGATATCAGTCCTGCGGGATATGAAAAATACAAACCTTATTCTCACGTATCGCTTGAGGGCAGCGATCTTAAAGCTGTCAATACCGCCGATTCTCCCGAAAATGTCATTCCAACAGCCAAAAGTATAAATGATAAAATCATTCTGGCACCACATTCCTGGAATATGATAGTTTTGAAAAGAGGTCGTTGATATGAAAAGATTTGAAGGATATATGCGTGGAATAAATCTTGGAGGCTGGCTTTCCCAGTGTGCCGAATATTCCGAAGGACATTACAGCAGTTTTATCACTGAAAATGATATAAAAACCATATCCGAATGGGGACTTGACCATATTCGTCTGCCCGTTGACTACAATGTTATTGAAGACGAAGATGGTCGTGTTCTTCCAAGCGGTTATAAGCACATTGATGACTGCATTGAATGGTGCGGCAAATATGGCCTTAATGTGATAATTGATCTGCACAAAACCAAGGGCTTTGCCTTTGACGATACCGCAGAAAACAATATTATGTTTGACAGCCACGAGCTTCAGAAGCGCTTTATCTCACTCTGGACAAATATCGCTGCACGTTACGGAAAGAATGGCAATGTTGTTTTTGAACCGCTCAATGAGGTATCGAAGATCGACAGCCGTAAATGGAATGCTCTTATCTCAAAATTGCTTTCGGCTATCCGTCCACTTGCTCCTGATAAAAAAATAATCTTCGGAGGAACACATTGGAACAGCGTTCATACTCTGAAGCTTCTTGAAATTCCCGATGATAAAAATATAGTTTACAATTTCCATTTTTACGAGCCGTTTCTTTTCACACATCAGCACGCATCATGGCTCTCTGCTGTTTCGGACATATCTATGAGATATCCGGGTACAATGGAAATTTACCGCAAGACCTCCGAAAACATAGGCTGCTTCGGTTCGGGACTTAAAAACACCGACGAAATGGGTACTGAGTTTATGGATAAGCTTATTTCGGAAGCAGTCGATGCAGCCGTAAATGCCGATGTTCCTCTTTACTGCGGAGAATACGGCGTTATCGACCGAGCAGTCATAAGTGACACGGCAATATGGTTTGAGGATATCCACAGCAAATTTGAAAAATACGGCGTAGGAAGAGCTGCGTGGACTTACAAAGGCATTGATTTCGGAATAAGCGGCAGTCACTATGCTCCCTGTATTGAAAGAATAGTTAATGCCCTTTGATTTGAAAGGAAAAGATAATATGAAAAAAGCATCAATATTAACAGCGGCAGTTATTTTGTCTATGACGCTGACAGCATGTAATGCAAAAAAGAAGAGGATACCCGTCCTCTCGGAGAAATGAGAGATATAACCGCTTCCGAACTTATTGCAGAAATGGACACAGGCTGGAATCTCGGAAACACACTTGATGCAGAAGGTGGGGAAACAGGCTGGGGAAATCCCACCACTACCAAAGAAATGATAGATGAAGTGCATAATGCAGGCTTCAATACTATCCGAATCCCGACCACCTGGGACGGTCATTTAGGAAATGCCCCCGACTATATAATAGATGAGCAGTGGATAAACCGTGTTGAAGAAGTCGTTGATTATGCCCTCGAAGATGATATGTATGTTATCCTGAATATTCATCATGAGGACAACTGGCTGAAACCGCAGTATGACGGACTTGATGATGTCAAGGCAGAATTATCAACGCTCTGGACACAGATCGCCGAGCATTTTGCGGATTACGGTGACCACCTTATTTTTGAGGGAATGAACGAACCCCGTATAAAGGGCGGCACAAATGAATGGAACGGCGGCACGGAGGAAGGCAGAGATGCCCTTAATCAGCTTAATGACGTTTTTGTTAAGACCGTAAGAGCAACAGGCGGAAACAACGAGAAGCGCACACTTCTCATAACTACATTTGCAGCGCAGGCTATGCCCGTTGCCATTGAAAACCTTGCCGTTCCGGATGATAAATATGTGGGTGTTTCGATACACGCATACACGCCGTACCGTTTTACATACGATTCTCCCACCGAAAGTTGGAACGCTCTGTACTTCGATGATTCCTGTGCAGCTGAAATAGACACTCTTTTTGAAAATCTCAACAATACCTTTATCAGCAAGGGTATTCCCGTTATTATTACAGAATACGGCTCCGTGACCAAGATAATTGATAAGGACTGGTATCTCAACAACGAAGAAGAGGTCGCAAAATGGGCATCATATTATATCAGTACAGCGGAAAAGTACGGTATTCCCTGCGTATGGTGGGATAACGGCTACCACACATCGGGCAATGAGCTTTTCGGGCTTTTTGACCGAAAGAACCTCAGCTGGTATTCGCCAAAGGTAGTAGAGGCAATTATGGATTCATTGACAGACTGATAATAACGTCATTAGTCCGAACCGATATTATCGGTAAGCGTGAGCAAATATCACACTCCCCGAATCTATTTTCTAAGCATAATATGTCAGTCTTTTTGTATTTTAAATCATTGAAAAATAATACGGTATCTGCTATAATTATGATACAAAAGCGAAATACATACTAAAATCATACAGCAGAAAATTACAGTATTAAAAAGGAGAGCAATATTATGAAAAAACAAGCCTTTAATCCGTTTTTGCCACTTAATGAATATATCCCTGACGGCGAACCCCATGTATTCGGCGACAGAGTTTATCACTACGGTTCCCATGACAGAGAGGGCGGCTGGACATTTTGTATGGACGATTATGTTGTATATTCCGCTCCCATTGACGATCTTGCTGACTGGCGCTGCGAGGGAGTGTCATACCGTGCGGAGCAGGATCCCGACTATTCCGAGTATAAATATATGTATGCCCCCGATGTTGTCTGCGGAAATGACGGAAGATATTATTTATACTACTGTATGGCAGGAGAATATGGCTATGGCGGTTACAGCCGTCCTATCAGCGTTGCTGTAAGCGACAAGCCCGCAGGACCTTTTGAGTATCTCGGACACGTTAAATATCCCGACGGTTCGGTGATGATGAAATATGTCTGCTTTGACCCTGCGGTAATGAATGACAACGGCACTATCCGCCTTTATTACGGAACGCAGTATGATTATGAAGAACGTGATGATTTCGACACAAACCCCGAATATCTTGAAATTGAAACAGGTATGTTTGGAAAGACAAGGGAACAGATACTGGAATACCGCAAGCACCCCGAAAGCTGTCCGAGCGGCGATCCAAACGATAAAGACAGCATAAACGGTGCTGTTATGACAGTTCTTGAAGATGATATGCTGACCGTAAAGGAAGCTCCTCATCATATCATTCCCTACAAGGTCAAGGGCACAAGCTTTGAAGCCCACCCGTTTTTTGAGGGTTCTTCCATGCGAAAGGTCGGAGATACATATTACTTTATCTATTCCTCATGGCAGAACCACGAGCTTTGCTATGCAACAAGCAAATATCCGGACAGGGATTTTGTTTTCCGCGGTACTGTTGTGTCAAACGGAGATGTGGGATACAACGGCAGAACAGTAAAGGAAAAGACAAATATGACGGGCACTACCCACGGCAGCATTATTGAAATAAACGGTCAATGGTATGTGTTCTATCATCGTCTTACACATAAATCGGATTACTCCAGGCAAGCTTGTGCAGAAAAGATCAGCATTGATAAAGACGGTTCTATTAAGCAAGTCGAAGTCACAAGCTGCGGACTTAACAGCGGCCCTCTTGAAGCAAAATCAGGCTGCCGTTATCCTGCCGTAATTGCCTGCAACCTCACAAACGGTCATATGCCCCACGGTTCAAACAGCGTTTATCAAACAGAATTTCCCAATGTTACAAACATCGGTGAGGACAGATTTATTGCCGAGATCGAGGACGGCACACTTATCGGATATAAGTATTTCAACTTTGAAAATGTAAACACCGTTTCGGTAACAGCAAGGATAGAAGCCGCCGAAAACAAAGTCGTTTACAACGGTCCTATCAGAATCGATGAGCGCTGCGTTTCTGACGATAAGGACGAAGTTCGGACGGAAAAACACGCAGATACAGCTCCCGTGCTTGAAATATATCTTGAAGAAAATGGTGAAAAGGTCGGCGAAATAAGCATCGGAAATTCTGCGGAATGGACAGAATACAGATCTGATGTAAAAATCCCCGATGGAGTCCACGCTCTGTATTTTGTATATCACGGTTCGAAAAAAATACAGCTCAAAGAAATTGCATTTTGAATTCAAATGCTCTGAATTATTGCATCAGACCTCACCATATTATACGGAATAACAGTAAATGCGATAAAACATAATTATACTATACAAAAAGGGACTGCATCACGCAATCCCTTTTTTTGTTATCCCAAAGGCTTATTCATTTTTGGCTGTTCGCATATGTCACTTTTAACCTCACTCATCAAACGGAGTAAACGAGATTTTTTCATATTCTGCGGTAAGAGGCATATGACTGTCATCAAAGGCATTCAGCCAGCTGTCCACACCCGTTCCGCACCAGGCATTCATCATTATTTTGCCCGGAGTAACGGGTATATTTTCCGCTGCGGTATAGGCTTCCTTTCCGTCAACAAACCACACTATTTTATCCTTGTGCCACTCAAAGGCATAATCGTGAAAATCCTCGGAAGCGTCAAAGCCCAGGTCATAAAGATACTCATGATTTCCCTTGCTGTCGGTGAAATAATTGAACTGCACCTTTGTTGTGTCCTTGCCAAGGATTTCAATGTCTATCTCGTCCCAGGGATTGTTGTCGGAAGGTCCTGTATAGGTGAAAAATGAGGAAACAACACCATCATTTTTTATAGCTTTCATTCTGACCTCGTATCTGCCGTAGCCGTAAAAATCCTTTGAACGGTATTCCGCACCCGAGTAAGGCACGCTGCCGTCCTTTTTGTCCTTGTCGATGATAAGCTGCATTCTTCCGTTTTCAAAGGTGCAGTTTTCCTTGCGCCATGTAACGTTGAACATATTTCCGTTGCACCAGCCATCGGCACACTCAAAAAGCGATGATGCACCCTTTGTCAGGTCAACATCTGAAATGCTCTCAGCTTCAGCGGAAACTGTCATTTTGGAAACATCAGGTACATTTTCATCGGAAGCACCGCAGGAACAGAATATTGCAGTGCAGGAGATCAATGCGGCGATAAAGCAAAGTATATTTTCCTTTTTCATATTCAAAAAGTCCTTTCCGTAAGATTTACAGCTATATTATACTTTCCTTACAGCCCAAAATATATCACAGCTTTGCGTATCATATCATTTTTTTGCACTGTTTTGCTTTATATTTTCCCAGTTGTCACGGTAATATTTCTTTCTGAACTCGTTTGGGGTCATTCCCGTGTATTTTCTGAAAACACTGATAAAATGGCTGTGAGATGTAAATGCGAGATAATTACCGATGTCCGCAGGGGGATAATCGGAATATTTCAGCATATTCTGCGCCGTTTCAACTCTTTTCACGGCAATATATGTGCTAAGTGAAACTCCCACTTCTTTTTTGAAAAGCCGTGATATATATGAGGGGCTGAGGGAGACATATTCCGCAATTTCCGTCTCGTTTATCCTTGAATGCAGATGATCGTAAATATAGTCCATTGTCATTATGACCGGCTTGGAATACACATCTGCCGTGGCGAGCCTGTTCATCTGTCGGGTAAACTCAAGAACCGCTTCGCTGTGAAGAGAGTGGATATCCTTTTCAGTCATACATTTGTCCGCTTTCAGAATATACAGGTCGCTGAGAGTATAAGCCGTCTCCATTTCCATTCCGCCCTCAACGCAGAAACGGGTTATAAGCGCAACAGTCACCACAAAATGATATTTGAGATTTCTGAGCGGATCCTCCGAAAGCATTCCTGTGCCGCTGCTGCCAAGTGGGGTCATAAGCCGCTCAACACCATCGGTATCACCTTTTTTTACGCAGTCGTAAAATTCAAATTCCTTTTCAAAGGGCGAATGTCTGAACTCATATTCTCTGTTCAGAAATGCTTTATAAGTAAGTTCCTTTTCCGTCTGTGACATTTTACCACCTCACATTTTATTATACAGTACACCGCTGAAAATTACAACAAGCTTCTGATAAAAAAAGCAAAAATGTGATATTTATTATGTGAGGAATATGTTTAAATTAAATTACAATAAATCACGGCACAAACATAAAAGGAGTTGTTCATTATGAAAAACGTAAAGAAGGCAATGGCATTTATCTCTGCACTGACACTTATGGGAACATTCACAGCCTGCGGCAGAACTGACAGCGACACATCAACAACATCAGCCGAGACTTCCGTCACAACTGAGACAACCCCTGCAAAGGAGCTTGATGAAGAGGACAAGGCAGCGGTTGCGGAAATGGACACGGGAGATGATGAAAAGCTTGAAAACGGCACTGTAAAGTGGCTGTCCTTCTGGGACTTAAATCCTGCAAACGGCAAGCCAAAATCAGTTGAACTGGAGCTTTTCGAGACAAAGTACGGCGGAAAGATAGAATACATCCCAACTACATATGAAACTCGCTACAGCGACCTTTCCACTCTTGTCCTGGGCGGCACATCTCCCGACCTTTTCCCCGCCGCTGATCTTGACACTTTCCCCGGAAAGGCAATTGCGGGAATGTTTGAGCCCTTTGACGATTATCTTGATTTTGACAGCGACCTCTGGAGCGTCGGCGCAAAGAAGCTTTCAGATGAGCATACTCTTGGCGGCAAGCATTATGTTGCCGTGGTTTCAACAGATGCAGGCTGCGTATGTATTTATAATAAGAAAACTATCAGTGAAAACGGTCTGCCCGACCCTGCGGAGCTTCTTGCCGAGGGCAACTGGAACTGGGATACTTTCAAGGATATGTGCGTGGAATTCACCGATCCCGAAAACAAAAAGTACGGTTTTGACGGCTGGTGGTTTGAGATAAACCTCCTGCTTACAACAGGAAAGCCTGTTATTGATATGAAGGACGGCGTTATAACCAGCAACCTTATGAGCGCTGAAATGGAACGTGCTGAAAACTTTATGCTTGACATGAATAAGATGCAGCTCCCTCTTCCAAAGGCAGAGTACAACTGGGTAGAGCAGCCCCAGAGAATCGCAGAGGGTACCACACTTTTCTATCCCTGCGGTGTATGGGCACTTTATGAGGCTGATCTTTCCAAATTCGGCGAGCAGGGCGAGATAATGTTTGTTCCCATGCCCAAGGATCCAAAGGCTGACGAATACTATCTTCCCTCAGGTGTTGACGCTTATGCGCTTTGCAAAAATGCACCCAATCCCGAAGGAGCTGCGGCATTTATGAAGTGCAAGCTTATGGCTGTGGGCGATAAAAAGACCCAGGAAATTGCGGAAAAACAGTACAGAGAGGATTACGGCTGGACTGACGAAATGATAGATATGTGGCACACTACAAAGGAGCTTACAAACGAAAATCCCGTTATCGACTTCTATGCTGGCACATCTTCTGATATTTATGACCTTGTTCACAATCCTATCAAGGACGCTTCTTACAACGGCAAGGAGTGGTCAACAACACGTGATGAGATAAGCAGTGCCGTTCAGAATGAAATTGATGCACTTAATAAGGAAATTGAAGAAAACTTCTGATTTTCAAATAAATGCACGCATTCTTCATAAGAGGAATGCGTGCAAACCAATTGATGAAAGGAAATACCGTATGACTGAATTTACAGGCTACAGAAAAGGCGTAAACTTAGGCGGCTGGCTTTCCCAGTGCTGCCACACAAAAGAGCATTACGACAGCTTTATCACCGAGGACGACATCAAAGTGATATCGGGTTGGATGGTGGATCACGTCCGTCTCCCTATTGACTACAATCTTCTTGAAGATGAGAACGGAAATTTTAAGGAAGATGGTTTCGGCTACATAGACAATGCTGTTAAGTGGGCTGAAAACAACGGACTGAACATCATAATCGACCTCCACAAGACCGCAGGATTTTCTTTTGACAAGGGTGAAAATGAGTCGGGATTTTTTGAAAGTCCCGCATTGCAGGAGCGTTTTTATAAGCTTTGGGAGCATGTTGCGAAGCGTTATGCGGTAAGCGACGGAAGCATTGCTTTCGAGCTTTTGAATGAAGTTACCGAACAGAGCTATAAGGACATCTGGAACGGCATTATCAAAAACTGCATTGAACGTATTCGACGAATTGCCCCTGACACATATATCCTTGTGGGCGGCTACTGGCAGAACAGCCCCGATGCGGTGCCCGACCTTGAAGCTCCCTATGACAACAAGGTGATCTATAATTTCCATTGCTATGACCCGCTTATGTTCACTCACCAGGGTGCATATTGGGTGGAAAATATGAGCAAAGATTTCAGGCTGCCATTTGATAAAGCAGAACCACCCATTACACCCGAATATTTCATTGAAAGGTTCAGCAGAGCATATGAAGCCGCAAAGAAAAACGGAACAGTTTTATACTGCGGAGAATACGGCGTTATCGACCTTGCCGAACCTGAGGACGCTCTCAAGTGGTTCAAGGCTATAAATACAGCCTTTGACAGGCTGGGAATATCCCGTGCGGCATGGAGCTACAAGAAAATGGATTTTGGTATTTCCGACAGCCGTATGGATAATATAAGAAGCGAGATAATAAAATATTTGTAAGATCAATGCAGTCATTTCCTTTAACCGAGGCTAAATACTGCTTATCAATAAAAAGCACAAAGAGCATTACATTTTTCGTAACGCTCTTTGTGCTTTTATAACGTAAAATCGCCATTTTCCTACAAGCTCCTCTTGTTGTGTCGGGATTTGCATTAGCATACAAATATTTATGCAACGAAACAGGATCATCAATCGAACCCTCATAGCTGTCCATAGTAATGAACCTACTCACAGAAGGATTCATATATCTCGCACGGAGATAGTAAAGTCCTGTTACTGGATCAAACTGCTCGCCTGCAAAGAGGAAGTCATTCTTAGTGCTGCCATAGCTGCTTATAAGATTACCGAATGCGTCATAGACGTACTTGTCCGTAACATTTCCGCTGTCGTCAGCCAACGCACGAACAGAACCGTGTCCGTCGTAAACATAGTACGACTTCTTTCCGTCACGTTCCTGAGAGATAAGCTCATCGCCACGTGTATAGAAGCACTTCTCCGCATTGTCATAATCAAGCTCCGCAAGCACATAGGCAAGCGAACCGTTAATATCAAGCAGATACTTAGTGTATTCGCCCTCGGAAATCTTTGCAATACGGTTAACAAATATTACTTATTATCTATCCGTATTTATCTTTCCCTAAAAATTCGTTTTAGCATTACAAAATCAGGAATTATTCTAAATGCAATATCTGGCAATCATTTTCCAATATGTTTACAAAAAAATCAGTATATTCTACAAATTGCTCCTTTACTAGCACAAATTCATCACTAAAAACGTTTTTTGCCTTGATATTAAATAATTCTTGAATCTCTCCATTGAAATAACAACCGCCAATAACGTTAACTTCTTTTTGAAGCCCCGACATATTGCACTTTATACTAACTCTTATTTCGTTATTTTCCACCTCAAATTCAACATTCACAAAACCAACCACATCATCTTTATGAAAAAATTCAATCTGAGAAATACGATTATTAATTAAAGTTATTAACTTAATTGGATAACCCTGTTTATCATAATAATTTGTCGATATTTTATCAAACAAAGGAATATAAACATTTATTTTATTTATCTTATTCTCTACAATATAATTGATATCATCAAGTTCTATGCATGATTCTTCAAAAAAATCATCCAATAGCATTTTCCTATTTGATAGTTTAATACTATCACTAAAAGTTTCTATATATACATACTCTTTCATACTACAAGCTCTCCTTATATATGGCGAAGATTGTAATTAGCCTCCGCCATTACACTACTATCTGTTTTTAAAATTCTTAGCAAAGTCTTCTAATAAAGTAGGACATTCATTTGAAAACTCTTTATAAATTTTCTCAAGTGTTTCTTTTATCTTATCATTATACTTGGGATCATTTTTTACCAGTTCATCATAATATGCTTTACCTTTTTGACGCGGAAACACCTTATCAATCGCTGCATGTATTTTATAATGAACAGAATCCGGACCATCTGTTAAAGGTTGCTTTGGATTTCCACCTAAATATTTAGGATCCGAATGATGCTTATGATATTTATTATGCACCAGCACTCCATACTCACCAACAAAGTAAGTATGGAAATCTTCAACCTCAAGGTTGTAAACAAGAATAGGCTCAGCAAGCTTTTCGAGTTGAAGATCAGTAATCTCAACCTCATCACCATCAGCAGTAATAAGAGTGTCACCAATTTCAAGATTACCGGCAGCTACCCAACCCTTTTCCTCAACATAGAACGGGTGATTTGTGGTAGTGTCGATAGTTTCACCGTCGGAAGTAGAAACGTGCAGGATTTCATCTGTTTCCTTGACCCAAACGTTGAGAACTTCTTTAAGCTCTGTTTCGCCCGTTTCGGGATTGTATGCCCAGACCTTATCGCCAACCTCGATATCCTCAATGCAGACTAAACCGCTGTCAGTGTAAACTTCGGTATCTCCCGTGAAGCAAGTCGGGTTAAACATTGAAAATACAATGGTAACAAGGTTTATTACCTGTGCTATTCCCATTCCCGTATTGCCTTCGGCAAAATTATATGCGGCAACCAATCCAACAACGATAGCCGCCACTCCCATAAGGATATAGCCGACAGGTGGGAAAAATTGCGTTATTAAACAGGAAAGATTTGTAGCTAAACTTGTAATCAATCCTGCTGCTACATTGATAGCAATTTCCTTGGTGTCTAAATGTTTTTCCCGTCCGTCCCTGATCGTTGAAATTACATCTCTTCCGACGTCAATTATTCCGCCAACAAGATCCAGCAACGCTTTGGGATTCGGTGTTGCTATCTGCCTGAGAATTCCCTGTATTCCTGTTGCTGTTTCAAAATCAGCCATAGTGTTATATCCGCTTGGGTCGCTGTTTGAAACAGGATTTGCATCAGCATAAAGATACTTATGCAGACTAACAGGATCATCAATCGAACCCTCATAGCTGTCCATAGTAATGAACCTACCCACAGAAGGATTCATATATCTCGCACGGAGATAGTAAAGTCCTGTTACAGGGTCAAACTGTTCGCCGCAGAAAAGGAAGTCATTCTTAGTGCTGCCAACACTGCTAATAAGGTTGCCGAATGCGTCATAGACATACTTATCCGTAACCTTGCCATTCTCATCAGCAAGCGCACGTACAGAGCCGTGTCCGTCATAGACATAGTAAGACTTTTTACCGTCACGTTCCTGAGAAATAAGCTCATCGCCACGGGCATAGTAACACTTTTCCGTGTTATCGAAATTCATTTCAGCAAGAACATATGTCAGTTCGCCGTTTACATCAAGCAGATACTTTGTGTACTCGCCCTCGGAACTTTTTGCAATGCGGTTTCCTGCATAATCGTACTTGTATTCTTCAACAGAAACATTGTTTCCACTCTGAACAGTTGCACGTACAAGGCGGTTTTCTGCATTGTAAACATAAAGTGCAGATTTTGAGGGAGATGTCATTCTTACGGTGTTGCCATTAAGGTCGTACTCATAAACAATGTCATTCTCAGTTACAAGCTGGTTAAGTGCATTATAAGTGTAAACAGTTTCTTCACCGTTTACGGTTTTCAAGATGCGATTGCTTACGTTGTCATAAGCATAGGTATAACCAGTAACCTTTTCGTCCTCGGTAATGGTTTCCGAAGTCAAACGGTACAGGGAATCATAGCTATACTCAACAGTGCGGTCAAGCTCAGTCACAGACTTGCGCTCCCCTGCTGCGCCGAGAGTATAAATGTATTGTACCACAACATTATCCTCGCTGTCAACAGTTTTTTTCACAAATGAGTCTGTTGAGCAAGTCGTATTCATATGTGGTAGTAAACCCATTTGCATAATGAACGGCAGTTCTGTTTCCGTTTGCATCATACTCATAAACGGTTGCATAACCATTGCGGTCAACTACTCTTGTAAGCCTGTCAAGCAGATCATACTCATAAGAAGTTGAACCGAAAGGCGTTGTGACCTTTGTAAGCCTGCAAGCGTTATCGTAAGAATAGCTTACATAATTTCCGTCGGGATAATCCACACGGGTCAGACCGTCCATAAGGTAATATGTGAATATGGTTGTACCTGTGCTGTCATTATTGGTTTTGCTTGAACATCTGTAGTAATACGTTCCATGCTAACTCAACGCTTACCAAACAGTCTGCAAATCTTTGACAACAATTTATTCTGTCGCCTTAGCACTTTACTGCTATGGACTGATTCTTCTTTTGAATCAGTTGACTTTAGTTTTCTATTTTCTCTTATCCACCCATTCATTACCCAGATAAATTCTTTTCGTGATATTGATATAGATTCTTCGTTTTCAACATCAACTATGCACGTAATACTTACATTTTCAGATTGAATTTTAATAGCATATGCGTTTCCACTTACCTCGTAATTTTCATATCTCATTATATCATTGAAGTATTCAAAGTGATGACCAAACACCAATTGGCTATCTGTTACTAAAAACCCTGACAAAATGTCATTATTAGGCATAAAATCAAACACTAATATATGAGAAAAGCCGTCAACACTTACTTTGCGTATTGAATAATTAATCATACCCTACTCCTTAATATACTGGGAATGCACTTATTATCTTTCCATTGGAATCAATTCCTCACCCATCAAAATATATCCAACAGGTTCAAGTGATGTAAGCACACAAAATTGTCACAATCATTCAAAAAAGATATTAAGTTCTTTAAACGAGTTAATGCATTCGGTTATTTTATCACCAAACCAATATGAAAGCTTCTCTCTCATTGATTTATCTAATTTGATAAATGTATTTGTCTGACTTTTTTTATAATAAATTTCTTTCATAAACTCAATCTGATCGTTGTTCATTTCATAATATTTTTTCCAATATTGAATTGCATCTGGTTCTTTATATAAATATGGAAGTAAAATATTATTGCTTTTTTTCATTAAATCTTTTTCAGATTGATTTGAGTACACGTGAAAGTTATCACCCCAAAAAGCAATAGAAGCTGCAGGCAAAACATCATTTCCTTTTTCAATCAATAAATACTGCATAGCTTCACTTTTAGCAAGATCACAAACTTTTTTCTCAACATTACAAAATAACTGATGCAATATTTCATTTTCACCAAACAAATAATCATCATCATTTTGTATCATACAGATAAAATTATCTCTGCCAAAACTTATTACCCCCCTCACCCCTTCGAAATCCTGAAACAAATAATTCATATCATCCCATGATTGCTCACTTGATAACAGCTCATATTTACCATTCATTATTGCATGTGCTATTGAAGCCAAAATACATCTGTTATATATTATGTTCATTTGTGTAAATTCAAAAATTTTTTCCATATTTTCTACTCCCTAATAAATTTTACAAATAGTTTTATCAAAATTTCGCAAGCGTAGTAATGAAGCGGATTTGTAAGACCTAACAAACAAAATAGCCATTACAAAATATAGAAACAGCCAACCAACTTTGATATAATTAATTTGAACCAAACCATACGAAAGGGGGTGGCTGTTATCTACTGTCAGAAAAAATATACAGGATATCACATTTTTTCACTTCAGTACAGAAGACTTGGTTTTATGATTATGACAATTTTTTTGATTCTCTCATTGCTCTGGACTCTACTCCCATAATTGCAGATATTTATCAAAATAATGAGCATAGTTTTTCTTTACATTGATGAATGTACATTATTAACCAACAAAGGTTACGATGTCAAAGAAATATACAAGCTTGATATTTCTAACTAGGGTCAGACCGTCCATAAGGTAATATGTGAATATGGTTGTACCTGTGCTGTCATTATTGGTTTTGCTTGAACATCTGTAGTAATACGTTCCATGCTAACTCAACGCTTACCAAACAGTCTGCAAATCTTTGACAACAATTTATTCTGTCGCCTTAGCACTTTACTGCTATGGACTGATTCTTCTTTTGAATCAGTTGACTTTAGTTTTCTATTTTCTCTTATCCACTCATTCATTACCCAAACAAAATTATCTCTTGATATGATATCTGATGAAAACAAATCATTCTCATCCCCCTCACAATCTATATCGCACGTAATTTGAACAGCATCACATGATATTTCTACGCTATAAGCATCACCTGAAAAACTATAGTTTTTGTTTTTCATAATTTTTTCAAATTTTCTATAATCTTCTCCAAACATTAATTTACTGTCACAAAACAAAAAGCCACTCAATTGTCTATGTGATGGTATAAATTCAAAAGATATACACCTGTCTCTTATACACATCTCCGAGCCC
>CALANW010000133.1 GCA_937926145.1 uncultured Ruminococcus sp.
AGATATGGACGGAGTAAATATGATCGCAGACATCGGGAACGGCACTATGAACATTATGAAGGTCATTGACCATAAGTGCATCATTGACAGCTGTCGTACCGAAAAGCTGGGAGTTGAGAAGTGTGTTTTCAGAATACGCAGTGCCGTTATGAATAAATTTCACGAAGGTATTGACGAGAGCATTATCACAAAGTTTTTCAGAAACGAAGAGCAGGGGCTTCCCGAAGAATACAGAAAGGTAATGGAGAGCTGCACTGCCGATTACTGTTCGGATATTCTTGCAGCTCTGTACAATAACGAGTACAATTCAAAGCTGATGAAGCTGTATGTGGTGGGCGGCGGAGCAGTTGTTATGAGCAATTACAATACCAATCCATCCAACACAACGTTCATCACAGATATTTGTGCGAATGCAAAGGGATATGAATTTCAGGCAAAGAGAAATCTGAGGAAGTGTGCAGATGGTAAAGACAACAAATCTCAGGCTTAATCTTGATAAGCCGGAGCATAGAAAAGTGTATGAAATCTTGCAGAATTCCGATAAGAGCTATTCCAAAACGATAGTTGCTGCACTTCTCTCATTTTCCGAAAATGAAGAAAATCGCAAACATTTCTTTGACGGTATCAGGAAAATTGTCAGAGAGGAGATAAGTGCAGTTTTTGAAAATGCGGATATTGTGCAGGAGAGCATTTCCGAGAAATCTGTAATTTCTGCAAAAGCTCTCGAAAGTGAAAATTCGAAAAACGATAATTCCGAAAATATTTCAGATAACGATTATGATGAAAACGAAGATTTTGTTGATGATGATTTTCTGAATATGTGAGATTTTTCGCAGTTGGTATAACTTTTTTATGAGTGGTGTGGCTTCAATATCCCGATGTTTTGGTATAAGCATTAAAAACAGGCTGAAATGGAGCTGAAAATATGGTATCGGAACGAGGGATAATTGAAGCCAACCAGAAAGCAGTGCTGATATAGGGCAGAAATGAAGCCGAAAATGTGGTATGAATTATGCTCCATATTAACGCTGAAATCGTAAGCAGTATCAATTTTCAAATGTTTTGGAGCTGAAAATCAAAACAGTAAAGTGGTATAAGCTTCAAAAAGGACGGTGAAATATGAGGATCAGAGAGTTTTGCAAAAAATTCAATGTTACCCATCAGGCAGTACATGACAAAATGAAAAATCATGCTGCCGAGCTGGAAGGGCATATTACGAAAGACGAGAGAAATGTGACCGACCTGGATCCGTATGCGGTAGAGCTTCTGAAACCCAAGCGTGCAACCTACAAGGCTCTCGAAGAACGCAATTCTTATCTGGAAAATATCTATAAAGAAACAGTTTCGGAGAATGAGCAGCTTCGGGAAGAATGTGATAAATTGGCTTCAAAAGAAGCCGATTCCGATGCCGTTATTGAGTTCATGAGCAAGCAGGTCAAGGAATACGCAAACGAAAATGCCAATCTAAAAAATCAAAATGCAGAGTATCAGAGTAAACTGTACGAAGCAAATAGGCTTAACAAACAGTATGAAACAAAATGCAGTGAGGAAAACGAAGCACACGAATCGGAAACTGCACGGTTGACTGCCGAGATTGAAAAGCTAAAGGAAAGGATCAAGTGTTCCAACGAAAAGAATAATGAACAGTGGAAAAAGCTGCAGGAAAACAGAGTGGAGATCTCTAACCTTAATATGGACGTTGCCAAGAGAGATGATGAGATAGTAAAGCTTAATAAAGAAATAGCGGATCTCAAGGCAAAGCTTCAGAAATATGAGGATAAGCAATCTGCAAAACAGGATGCATCGAAACAGAACAGCACGAAAAAGTCCTTATTCGGACGTAAAAAATAGCATATCTGCAAGGCTTGCATATAATGTGCAGGTCGCTTGCGGATAATCGGGAGAGTCGCATGATTTTTGCGGAGGAGGTGGCTGCTATGATTTAGCAAGCATAGAATTTGTGTACCTAAATTCGGTCGGCTTTCGCCGATATAAGTATATCCACATCATACAGACAGGAGGTATCATGAACAGAAACATAGTTATGAAATTCCGAGCGACAGAGGAAGAAGCAGCTGAAATCAGACGCAAAGCCGCTGCCGCAGGAATGAACGTCAGCAGATTTTTGAGAACGTCTGCCGTAAACAGTCAGGTTGTGCTTTACAACACCGCCGACATTTACGGACTTCGCTCCGATCTCAGGCGTATCGGGAACAACATCAATCAGATCGCTATGGTGGCAAACTCAAACAAGTCGGTGTATTTGTTCGATGTCAGAGAACTGCGAAAGCAGCTTAATGAAATGAGCGGAAGCATTGCCGAACATTTGAAACCGCTTTCCTACGAGGTGCTGTAATGTGGCTTATGTTAAGCACACGGCAATACATACAACTCCGAAAGCTCATTTGAAGTACATCTTGAATCCCGAAAAAAATGAGAAAATGAAATATGTCACGGGCATCTGCTGCGGCGATGACCTTGAAACGGCTTATGACAATTTCAAAGAATTATTCGAAAAGTACAATAACGAAGAATTTGAAAAATGCAGTTTTTCAAAAAACAGTGGAAAGCGTAATATCCGAATCCACTCATACACGCAGTCGTTCGACAGCTCCGTTTCTCCCGAAAAAGCACATTGCATAGGTGTTGAATGGGCGAAAAAAGTGTTTGGCGAGAACAGACCGATAATCGTCAGTACACACAGCAATACAGATCATTGCCATAATCATATTGCTGTCTGTCCTTATGACCTTGACGGAATACGCTGGCACATTAATCGAAAAACTCTGGATTTTGTCAGAAAGCGTTCTGATGAAATTTGTCTGGAACACGGACTTGACATCATCAAAAATCCAAAAAGAAACAGCACTATCAGCTACAAGGAACATGATGCTCGAAAGAAAGATTATTCGTGGAAAATAAAAATGGCTGATACCATAGACAAGCTTATCCACAGTGATGATGTTACGGACATTTATTCACTTATTGAAAAAATGAAAGAGTATGGCTACACGTTTACCAACGAAAACAGACTTATTGCAAAACCGAAAGGCGTGAAATACGGCTGCTGTATTGCAAAGCTTGGATTCGGATATTCTTATCAGATGCTTGTGGAGAGGATAAATAACAAGCAGAACGAATTTGTGGGCAGGAAGATAAGTGCGTTTGTCGGTTTTCAGGTTGAGCTTGCCGTAAGCATTCGTGAAAAGCAGCTTGATATTTACCGCACTTCTGTGATATATTACCCGACTTATGCAGAGGTGAAGAGATCTTTTGAGATCCTGAATTTTATTCACAGCAATCATATTCATTCTCTTGAAGATATGGCAAAGGTTACAGCAGCCGCAAACAGAAAAGAAGATCTTGCTTTACACAGATATTGCAAGTGTACCGAGAAAAAGGAGCAGCTGAAAACGCTGAATTATCTGGGAGATGAATATGCTTGCCTGCTCAAAACCGAAAACAGAGATGAAGCACAGCAGAAACGGTTGGAGAAGCTTCATTGGCAGCTTATAGAAAGCGGTGGTATCGGCGGTTGGAATACTCATATGGAGAACTGGCTGCCGAAACTGAAGGACAAGCTTCGTAATGACCTCAGACAGCTTGACAGCCTTGCCGAAGAAATGGGCAGAGCTTCTAAAGAACGTTCAAAAGCTGAAATATCGCTTGCGTATCTGGAGAATTTTCTGAAATCCGATTATGACAGGATTCGGGAACAGGAACAGCTTCGCATACAAATAGAAAAATATCATGAGGGATTGGAGCTTCAGGAGGACGGCACATACAAGTCCGAACCAGGACCTACGGCGGAAAGAAATGCCGAGCTTGCGCATATCGCTGTGCGTAATGAACAGCGCAGGAAATATGAGCAGAGGATAAGAGATGAACAGATGAGAAGAGAAAAAAGCCGCAGATACAATGATTTTGAACGTTGACCGCAGGCTTTTACCAAACTAAAGGCTATTCCATTATATGAACAAAAGAAAAATCGAAAGGAGCATTTGCTTATGAGAGGAAAAATAATCGAGCGTACCATTAACGGTATAAAAGTCACTTCTCACATTCCCGAAGATGTGAGCGATAGCTTTAA
>CALANW010000134.1 GCA_937926145.1 uncultured Ruminococcus sp.
TCAAGACCCTCATAAGCATAAATTCCGCTTTCAACAGGGATAATTACATAATTGCTTGCGTTCATTGCATTGCTTGCAAGCAAGTCGAGAAGCGTTCTGCAATCGAGCAGTATGTAATCATATTCTGCGAATACGTCATTGCTCAGAATACGCCTGAGAATGTAATTGCTGTCCTCATCATTTGCCATAGTGCTTGTGATGTTGGTGAGCATAGGCGAGGACGGTATGTAGTCGATACCGCTTTCATTATGACGAATTACGTCCGAAAGATTTGTATCAATATCAGCAACAGCATTGTAAATCAGTTCGGCAACTGTAAGCTTACCGTCCTTAATGTAGCCGAGGGTCCGGCTTGCGTTCTGCTGCTGATCGAGGTCAATGACAAGAACCTTTTTGCCGAGCTGCACAAGACCTCCTGCAACGTTTACCGTGGTAGTGGTTTTTCCAACTCCGCCTTTTTCTGAACATACTGAAATTATCTTTGACATCATTATTCCCCCTGTTTTTCTGAGCCTATGTTTTCAATGCTCTCGATGATTTTTTCAAGAACTTCACGATTTTCATCTTTGCCCGAAATTCTCATAATATCAAGTGCAAAGTTCATTCCCTGAACAAATCCAAGGTTCTGAGCAGAGTAAGCATATTCATTTATCTGAACTGTTAATTCATTTGCGGTTTCATCAATACACTTACAGTATTTGAAGAATTCTTTCTTCCACATATTCTCTTGTTTATTCTCATAGTCTTCTTCATAGTCAACCATGATCTGACGTAAATGTCTAAAAACGGCTGCGTCTTTATTACCCATTTTAAGTCCTCCCTATTATGTAAAGTATTTGATTGAAAAATTTATTTCAGCTTATTCACCTCGCTTTTGAATAAGTCTGTCAAACACTCCGGCGATAAATTTGCGGCTTCGGCAAGTGTTCTGATTAGAGAAATCAAGTCAAGTATCTTATCAAAGTATAGTGCCTGAGCCTTTTCAAAACAGTTATCGGTAAGCACATAAAAATTAGCAGAATTGATTTTTACAATGTCTGCATCAATCAGACATTTGTAAATCGCACTCATCTGCCGTCCTGCATTATAATCTTTTGACCTGAGACAGTCACCGGCTTTCTTTTCTCCTGACGTGATAGAAAAAATAATTTCATTCAGAACCTGTTCTTTTATTCCTATTTTAGTATTCAAGATATTCACCTTTCTGCTTTTGAGGACGGGGAAGTATAAAGCGAATACTTCTTAAACTGCTTGACTTTTTTAATATCAAGTACTGCCCCTTTTACGTTCTGTCTTTAAAAGTTGTAGCTGAAATTTACCGCTCCTCTCGGATTTAATTATACCCCCTCCCCCTATGTACATATTATAGCATAAGCCTAACAAAATAGCAATAGTATGTACATATATTTTTAATATTTAACTAAATACACTTACTCAAGTTCGCCCTTGGATTTTTTGCGTTCGTCTCGTTCAAGTTCAAAATATCTTTCGATTTTTCCCTTGGCAGTTTCCAATGAGTTAAGTGAATTTTTTATATCATGATAGTTCTCAAGCAATGCTTCTCTCTGAGTTTCTTCTTCCGTAATTTTCATTTCGAGAACAGCTCTGTTGGGGAGGGTAGTACCTGTATATTTTTCTCTCAGCCATTCCTTGGAGGAATTAAAGATTGAAAGCTCTTTGCTGTGTTCACGCTTGAATTTTTCTTTTGAAGATGATCTCAAAAATTCATCGTGAACCGCTTTCATTTTCCAATAGGTGTTGAGCATTTTCAGCAGCTCTCTTTGTTCAATGATTGATGATTCATAGTCATTCAGTTTTTGAACAACATCAAACCGCTGGTCATACATATCCGATATTTTTTCATCAAGCTGCTCGACAGAACCAACTCCGTAATCGGACAGAAAATTCAGTAACCGTGAAGCTTCCTGCATATTTTTTAAAGCTGCCCACCTGTTCAGACCTACAGCTTTATCGTCATTTATCTGATAAAATCCTGTATCTTTTGAAATGGTCGCAGTACGTTTTTTCACCTGACGGTCAATACGTTTTTTTATCTGTTCGGGGTCGTAGTACCAACCTAAACTTTTACGGCTGCACCTTGTGAACCGTTCCTGTTCCTCAGCTCTGAACGATAAAGAATGTCCCCTGATTTTATATTCATATTTCATCTCGTTCTGCATTCTGTTCAGGAAATCATCAAAGCTGTCGGAAGTCATAACGCAACTGTCAATAGCATTTTTCAGCTTGCTCTTATATGAATTTTTCTTCATATCCTGAAGCCATTCATAGTAGCATTTTCCATAACCCTTTTCAGGCATTTCAATGACGGATAATTTATTCTCTATGCAAATATCGTCACTTATTTTTCTTAACTGTTTCCATGCCGGATTATTCTTTCTGTCATGCTCCGTTCCAAAGGATAAGCCGTTCTCAAAATTTACTCCGCATATTATCAAATGGTTATGGATATGCCCACGATCTACATGAGTAGAGATAACATATTCATACTTTCCTTTCAATAATTCGTCCGCAGTTTGTATTCCAATTTTATGCGCCTGTTCGGGTGTAACTTCGTTAGGCTTGAAAGATTGAATGCAATGATAAGCAAGGTTCTTTCCCGAATAATGATGTTTGTTCCTTGTCTTTTCAAACTCCAAAAAAGCAGTCTGCTCAGAGCAAGCAAAAGATGATACATAAATTTTTTCATCTGTCTTTTCAGGGTTCGTAATGTAAGCGATTGCCTTTTCAACCGTACTTTTAATCGGGTGAATTTTCGTGTACGCCATTCGTTTTCTCCTCCGTCACGTCCATGAAAAGCTTCATAATTTCAATTTGCTGTTTCATCATAGTTTCAACTTTTTCCTGTAGATCAAGCAGGTCGGCTTCGTAAAAATCGCTTGTCGAATTGATACGCTTGGCAATCTGATTTATGTTCTTGGCAGCATTACTCATAAGGTAATTGTTCTTTCGGATCTCGTTTTCCAAATCCGAATAATCATACCTTATACACTGTCCGTCAATCGCCATTTTTCGCAAATACGCTTCACGGTTTTTAATATGGAGCAAGTTCATTCGTGCCTGAATAAATTTCAGTTCTTCATCATCTACTCTGAAAAATATTCTTTTCTTTCGGGTTCTCTGACTTTCCTTTTTATCATTTTTTTCGCTCATTATTTTTTCCTTTCCTGTCATCTCAGAGGGTTTGGGAAACCTCCCAAAAATATTTTCGATTTTATCGAAAATCGGCGAGTGGACACCCACTTGCGTTGCTTGCTATTTTAGAAACCAACTTCGTCCCCCTCTTGCAATGCTATAGCTTTACCCCACTGTATGCACCCCCATACTTTTACCCCCACACGCCCAATATAGGCAGGGGACGAATCCCTATATATATTATAGTGAAAAATGATAGCGTTTGTAAATAGGAAACATATTGTTAAAATAAAAAAATATATTTTGAAGTATTTACATAACATTTGCTTTAAGGTATAATGAATATAGAAAGATCTTCCATACTTTTTGCGGTTTGAACCGTAAATTTATTTTTGGAGGTCTTTCGCTATGAGCAAAAGCAAAAAAGAATTCCGTCTTGAAGATGGTACTCCCGTAACGAGTACCGAAACAGTTTACAAAGCATATGCGAGTAAACGAAATAAGGAACGTTATCTCAAACGCAGGCAGGCTGAATATGAAAAAATATCGCTTGACGATAATGGCGCATATGATATAGCTGCTGAGGATAACACAGAGGAGACGGTCGAGAAAGAACATGAAATTGCAATGCTCCGTCATGCTATCAAAACTCTGACCGTAAGGGAACAGGGTTTGATAATGGATTACTTTTTCAATGATTACTCTCTGAGAACCTTGGCGATCAAATACGGAGTAAGCCACACTAAAATCCATTCTGAAATTAATTTCGCTTTATCCAAATTAAAGGACTACATAGTCAACAATGGATAAAGCGTAAAATTATGCACTATACCAAATCTTTATTAACTTTCTGTTAAATAGGCATAATTTCAATTACAATCGCTTGAAAATTTCACTATTTATTATAGAGGAGAGAAAATTTATCCTCTTTAATACATACAGTATCTTGAAAATTTAATATCGAACATTTACAGAGTACATAAAATCATTTCGGTGTCCGCCAAGATCTCCTGTTCCGTTGGGAAACGCAACAAACCATGATGAACCATTACGGTGAAATTAAGGAATGAGCGACAGCCATGCTTTGCTTACGATTCACGTCAATGAATCGGAACGGCAGCCGAAAGATTTGTATAATGATACTTCCGCATTGAACGCCTCACCGCATTGTGCGGCTCACCCACAAGCATGGGAAGAAGCATTGCATTTGCATTGACTTATGATAACAGCATGACGAACTGTTTCTCTGTATTGTTCAAATCTTACGTTAGGAGTTTGGTTATGAAAGAAAACAATAACAATGAATGTGTCAGCAGTAAGTATGAGATTGATGACAGTACATTTTATGTTAAGTCAATCTTTTCCTCCGACAAACCAAAAGAAGTTGCAGAGAAGATAGAAAAGCTTATTAAAGCGGAAATTGATACTATTGCAATAAAAATTTAACTTTTGTCCGCAGCCAACAAAAGAAAGTATATGTTATAATTTGTTTGTACAATTTTCTTTTGTTTGACTGCATAGGAGGAATTTTATCATGTATCAGTCAAACAACTATTCGACTTACGCAGCACTGTACACTCGCTTCTCTCGTGACGAACCCGATGGTGAAAGCAACAGCATTGCAAATCAAAAGAAATTGTTGCTGAACTATGCACACAGCAGAGGGATAGTCAATACAAAATTTTTTGTTGACGACGGTTTCACCGGAACGAATTTTAACAGACCTGATTTTAAGGCAATGATCGCTGAATGTGAATCAAAAAAAATCAGCACAATAATCGTTAAAGATATGTCACGTTTAGGTCGTAACTATCTTATGGTCGGTTATTATACTGAAATTTATTTTCCTGAAAATAATATTCACTTCATTGCTATAAATGATGATGTCGATTCGGTAAAGGGTGACAATGAATTCACACCATTCAGAAATATTATGAATGAATGGTACGTCAAGGACACGAGCAAAAAAGTAAAGTCTGTCATTCATAATAAAGGAATGTCGGGAGAGAGAATTTGCAACAATGTTATTTATGGATACAAACATAATCCCGATAATCCAAAGGAATGGATCGTTGATGAAGAAGCTGCTCAGAATGTCAGGACAATCTTCCAACTGTTCCTGAACGGAAAGGGGACTTCTCAGATAGCAAAGTATCTTCATTCCGAGAAAATTCTTGTTCCGTCTGTTTACGCAAGGGAACATGGAAAAATCTCTGCAAGGGCAACTCCTGCCGATCCTTGCCTTTGGGACAGCAAAACCATTAGGGAAATGCTCAAACGCCAAGAGTATGTAGGAGATACGGTCAATTTCAAAACAAAAAAAGTATCGTATAAGAGCAAGAAAAAAATATATTTGGATAAAAGTGAATATGTTATTTTTCCTGATACGCAAGAACCGATTATTGACCGTGACACATACGAACGTGTCCAAAAAATAATGGAGAGCAGAAAAAAAGTGCCGATAGTCAGAGAGCCTGATCCTTTAGGCGGCTATATTTTTTGTGCTGACTGCGGCAGCAGAATGTACATTACAAGAAGTACAGTTTTTCCGAAAAAGAATTGCTATCATTGCGGCAGATATAAACGTTCATCGGAACTTTGCTCATCTCATTACATAAGAGAATGTGTTATCAATCAGCTAATACTGAATGAGCTTCAAAAAGTTTTTTCTATCGTCAAAAATGATAGAGAAAGATTCTTGAATGTTGCCATTCAAAGCTATGCGAACAGAACGTCTTACGATGTGAAAAAGCTCCGCAAAGACAAGCAGCTCTGTGAGCAAAGAATACAGGAACTTGATGTTCTTATCAAGAAAATCTTTGAGCAGTCTGTTCTTGGAACTCTGAGCAAGGAACGGTTAGCAACTTTAGCCGCCGGATATGAAAGCGAGCAAGCAGAAATAAAAAATAAGCTGTCTGCAATATCGAAAGAAATCGAAATCACAGACAGCAAACAGCTTAATGCTGACAGATTCATTGCTATTGTAGATAAATACACAAACATTGATTCCCTTACTCCTGAAATCATGTCGGAGTTTATCGACAAAGTGTTGGTGCATAAACCAATATACGATGGGAATAACAAAAGACATCAGACCATTGAAATTTATTTCAATGGAATAGGTGCATTCGACTACGATAGCTGCAATTCATAA
>CALANW010000135.1 GCA_937926145.1 uncultured Ruminococcus sp.
AATTCCTACAGAGCATCACATCTCTGTAGGAATTTTTTGTTCCGTGGATATTTTATTATCTTATCTCAACAAATATTATATCATATATCTTGTCTTTGTCAAGTATTTGTTTGCTATGAAAAAGGACGGATATAGAATCCGCCCCAGGCTGTCGAAAAAGTATATTGCATTTATGAATATTGACAAAAAAGAATTTTATAACTTGATTGCTAAAAGAAAAACCGCCTCTCATATCCCGTCGGCACTAAACGCTCGTCGCTTTGCTTCTCACGTTTATTTACCGAGAATAGTTGTTCTGTACACAAAGAATGGCGCAATTCACATTTTATGGTTTTACGAAACTGATTTCTCATATTTCGTTCTCCATATTTGGTGTGAATTGCGCCTTTTAATTTGTTAGTGATTTCGCTATTGCAGCAATGCCTTTAGCTAAAGTTTAAGGAGTTTCGCTTTCTGCTAAAGGTCAAATTGACCTGCGACAAGGGACTCTGTCCCCTTGACCCCTGCCACCCTTTAAAAAGCGTGGACGTAAACTTTATTTTGCTTCGCATATCTCATCAAATTTGAGCTATGCAAATAATTACGCATTAAGCATTACGAATTACGCATTAAATTTACTCTTCTCCGTTATCGTCGTCGGGAACTTCTTCCTCTACGATAACTTCGCTGTTTTCTTCGGCTTCGGCTGCTTTCATCTCGGCTTCAAGCTCTGCTTCGCTCGGCTCTTCTACCTTTGATGTTTCTGCACTGTCGTCATGCTCGGCTCTTGTGAAGGAAACGACCTTTACGCCGTCCGATACTCTCATGAGGCGAACGCCCGTTGCGTATCTTCCCATTACTCTTATATCGTTTGCTCGAATTCTGATGATAACGCCGTCATCTGCGATCATAATGATATCGTCGGTATCGTCTACGACCTTTATTCCGCAGACATATCCCTTTTCGTCCGATACCTTATAGTTGAGCATACCGTATCCGCCTCGGTTCTGTATCCTATACGAATCAAGGGTACATCTTCTGCCGTTGCCCTTATCGGTAACGGTGAGGACAGTTGCGCCGTCACGGACTCTTGCCATTGAAACTACCTCGTCGCCGTCACGGAGCTTTATTGCCTTTACGCCGTGAGCGGAACGGGACATTTTACGGATAGTGTTCTCATCGATACGGATAGCGTAGCCATTCTTTGTTGCGACCATTACCTGAGCGTTTCCGTCGGTCATTCTTACGCCTGCGATCTCGTCGCCCTCGTCAAGACCTATTGCGATAAGTCCGTTCTTTCTTACGTTCTTATAAGCATCGAGCGGAGTACGCTTTATCTTGCCGTTCTTTGTTACCATAATGATATTCTTGCCGCTGTCGAAGTCGGTTGTTTTTATCATTGCGGCTATCTTCTCGCCCTCGGAGAGAGGGAGGAGGTTAACGGCGTTCGTTCCTCTTGACTGCTTTGAACCCTCGGGTATCTCAAAGCATTTGAGCTTATACATTATGCCCTTATTCGAGATAAAGAGGACATTATCGTGCGAAGACGAGATGAACATTTCCTCAACGAAATCCTCTTCGCGCTGTTTCATACCCGTTACGCCCTTGCCGCCTCGCTTCTGAGCCTTATAGTCGCTTACGGGCTGGCGCTTGATATAGCCGATGTTTGTATAAGTAACAACGCACTCCTCAACGGGGATAAGGTCTTCGATATCGACTTCGCCAGTTACGCTTTCGATAGAAGTTCTTCTGTCGTCGCCGTATTTATTCTTAACGGTTTCAAGCTCTTCGGACATAATTTCGAGAACTTTTTCGTGGCTTGCGAGAATTTCCTTATACTCTGCTATCTTTGCATCGAGTTCAGCAAGTTCGTCCTCTATCTTCTGTCTTTCAAGACCTGTGAGCTGGATAATTCTCATCTGAGCGATAGCATTCGCCTGAACCTCGGAGATGCCGAAGCGTTCCATAAGTCTTGACTTAGCTTCGTTCGGGTCTTTGGACGAGCGACAGATATTTACTACTTCGTCAATATTGTCGGAGGCAATTACCAAGCCTTCCAAAATGTGCGCTCTTTCCTCTGCTTTGCGGAGGTCGAACTCGGTTCTTCTGCGGATAACATCAACTTGGAAGTCGATATATTCTGTGAGTATCTGTTTAAGGGTGAGGACCTTCGGCTCGCCTCTTACGAGGGCAAGCATAATGATTCCGACTGTGTCCTGAAGCTGTGTATTTGCAAAAAGCTTATTGAGGACAAGCTGTGGGATAGCGTCCTTGTTGAGTTCGATAACGATTCTTACTGCGTGATCCTTATCGGATTCATCGCGGATATTGTGTATACCCTCGATGCGCTTGTCCTTTGCAAGATTTGCGATATTTTCGATAAGTCTTGCTTTATTGACCATATAGGGGAGTTCCGTAACGATGATACAGTTTCTTCCCTTGATCTCTTCGATATTTGTAACGGAGCGAAGTGTTATCTTTCCGCGTCCCGTTGCATAAGCGGCACGGATTCCCGCTCTGCCCATGATAATACCGCCTGTCGGGAAGTCAGGACCCTTGATATATTCCATAAGCTCGTCAAGCTCCGCATCGGGATTTCTGACAAGGTGCTGGATAGCGTTTATGGTTTCGGTGAGGTTATGCGGCGGGATATTCGTAGCCATACCGACTGCGATACCCGTTGCGCCGTTTACAAGGATATTCGGATATCTTGACGGAAGAACTTCGGGTTCTTTCAGGGTATCGTCATAGTTTGAGATATAGGGGATAGTGTTCTTGTTGATATCGGCAAGCATTTCGCCTGCGATCTTCGCCATTCTCGCTTCGGTATAACGGTAAGCGGCAGGGGGGTCGCCGTCGATAGAACCGAAGTTTCCGTGACCGTCAACGAGAGGGTAGCGGAGCGAAAAGTCCTGCGCAAGTCTTACGAGGGCATCATAAACAGACGCGTCACCGTGAGGGTGATACTTACCGAGAACCTCACCGACGGTGTATGCGCACTTACGGTAAGGCTTATCGGAGGTATTGCCTGCGTCATTCATTGTGTAGATAATTCGTCTGTGAACGGGTTTAAGTCCGTCACGGACATCGGGGAGCGCTCTTGCAACGATTACAGACATAGAATATTCGAGGAAGGATTTTTTCATTTCCGATTCGATATCTCTATGAATGACCTTTGCGTTCTCGTCATTATACAAATTAAAACATCTCCTGTTCTGTAACTGCTCAGTCAGCTACTTTATATCGGATTCCCATTACCGCAGCGAGCTTATGTCTTGTCTTTTCAAGCTCCTCTTCGGAGAAAACGTCCTGCGGAACGATGAAAACATACTTTTTTCCAACTATTATAACGAACATATCGTCACGGTCGATAATATCGACTGCGCCGTCAAGGTGAATGAGCGTTGCAGGAGGAGCTTTGTCCTCTTCCGCTTCGCTTTTTTCCTCTTCGGGAGCATTGCCGTCACTGTTTTCGGAAGAAGCTTCTTCCGTGACCTCGGACGGTTCGGCGGATTCGCCGTTCTCGTCATAAACTGCGGCATTTTCGGCATCAGCCATTGTTATTTTTATCGTCTGATCCGTTATTTCGATATCATATTCCGAGCCGTCAAGCTTTTCAGCCGATTTTTTTACTTCATTACGGTTTTTTATCGGCTGAGAAATGAAATATGCTCCGATAACAACGCATATCGCTATCATAACTATCGGTCTTACATCGCCCGATTCGGAAGTGAGCAGCATAAGCACAGAAGAAACTATCGCAATGACAACAAGCAGCATTTTCAGAAAAACTTTCTTATAGACATACTTTTTCTGAAAGGTCTTATAGCCCGAAAGTATCATTTCCGCGCTGTTTTTATATTTTGCTTTTGCAAGGGGAACGGGTTCTCTTTTCTGGAAGTTATCGTCCTGACCCTCGCTGAACATTTCTTTTAACATTCCCATTTGGCTCTACTCCAAACAACATATTTTGGTGCGTGGTACATAACTGCCCAAAGGACAGTTTTTCAGAAATATATTCATTATATATCGAGATTTTCGACGAACTTGGCGTTCTTCTCGATAAATTCCTTACGGGGAGCGACCTTGTCACCCATAAGGATAGTGAATATCTCGTCTGCCTTTACAGCGTCTTCCATTTCGACCTTGATAATGGTTCTGCGCTCGGGGTCCATTGTTGTTTCCCAGAGCTGGTCGGGGTCCATTTCACCAAGACCTTTATAACGCTGAACATCGACCTTGGCATTGTTTTCGCCTGCAAGCTCCTTTATATAGATATCTCTTTCCTCATCGGAGAAAGCGTAGCGTACCTGCTTGCCGCGCCATACCTTGAAAAGCGGCGGCTGTGCGATATAAACGTTGCCGTTCGTAATGAGCTGGCGCATAAAGCGGAAGAAGAATGTCAGAAGCAGAGTTCTGATATGCGAACCGTCGACATCGGCATCCGCCATAATGATTATCTTGCCGTAGCGAAGCTTTGAAATATCGAAGTCCTCGCCGATAGATGTACCGAGAGCCGTTACGACAGGCATAAGCTTTTCGTTGCCGTAGACCTTATCGATACGAGCCTTTTCGACGTTGAGCATCTTGCCCCAGAGGGGGAGGATAGCCTGATAGCGTCTGTCACGTCCCTGCTTTGCGGAACCGCCCGCAGAATCTCCCTCGACGATATAAATTTCGGTAAATTCTATATCCTTTTCGGAGCAGTCGGCAAGCTTGCCGGGGAGTGAAGCGGAGTTCATCGCGGATTTTCTTCTTGCGGTATCTCTTGCTTTCTTTGCGGCTTCTCTTGCGCGCTGTGCAGCCATTGATTTATCGAAGATATCCCTTGCTTCGGCAGGATTTTCTTCAAGATAGCACATCAGCTTTTCGTAGACCATATTTTCTACGAACGGACGGACTTCGGGGTTGCCGAGTCGTCCCTTTGTCTGACCCTCGAACTCGCAGTTCGTGAGCTTTACGGAAACGATAGCTGTAAGTCCCTCACGAACGTCTTCACCGATAAGCTTTTCGCCGTCTTTGAGGAGGTTGAACTTCTTGCCGTAGTCGTTGAGTACCTTTGTCAAGGCGTTCTTGAAGCCCGTTTCGTGCGAGCCGCCGTCGATAGTATGGATATTATTTGCGAAAGAGAGTATAACTTCGTTATAGGAATCGTTGTACTGGAGTGCGACCTCTGCAGAAGAGTCGCCCTGCATACCGCTGACGTAGATGACTTTCTGCGTTAAAGGTTCAAGACCTCTTGTTTTATGGATATGCTCAACGAATTCTCTGATACCGCCCTCATAGTGGAGTATCTCTGTTCTCGGCTCTGCTTCGTCACGCAGGTCGGAGAATACTATTCTTACGCCTGCATTGAGGAATGCCTGCTCACGAAGTCTTTTCAAGAGAACTTCGTAGTCATATACTGTTGTTTCTTCAAATATAAGAGGGTCGGCTTTGAACTTTACGGTCGTACCCGTTTCTGTGGTATCGCCGATAATTTTAAGCTCTTCGTCATATTTTCCTCGCTCAAAGCGCTGGAAATGGATATGCTTGCCGTCCTTTACGGTCAGTTCGAGCCATTCGGAAAGTGCATTTACGACAGATGCGCCAACGCCGTGAAGACCGCCTGCGACCTTATATCCGCCGCCGCCGAACTTACCGCCTGCGTGGAGTATCGTATAAACTACCGTTGCGGCGGAGATGCCCTCTTTCGGGTGGATACCCGTTGGGATTCCTCGTCCGTTATCGGCAACTTCGATAACATCGCCGGGGAGAATTTTTACATTGATCTCGGAGCAGTAGCCTGCGAGTGCTTCATCGATAGCGTTATCGACTATTTCATATACAAGATGATGAAGTCCCTTCGGACCGGTCGAACCGATGTACATACCCGGTCTTACTCTTACCGCTTCAAGTCCTTCCAAGACCTGAATTTGGTTTTCATCATATTCAGTGTTTACTGCGGCTTTCTGATTTTCAGCCATTATTTGACCACCTTTCATTAGCGGCATTGCCGCTTTCCGACCTCTTTCTCAAAGTAGAGGCGGAGATCTGTGATATATAGACAGTTTCTTTTCCCGTTTTATCGCAGCATATAACAAAGGATTTCGGCATTTCGTAGGAAACGTTAAAGGTCTTGCTGCCCTTTCCTGCGGCGTTGAGAAATTCTTTTGTATGCTTGCTGACGGAAGTATTTTCAATATCGAAGATGCCGATTATATCCTTATCGCATACGACCGTATCTTCGCCGAGATGCAGATACATAGATTGTTCCTTTCAGCTTATCCTGCCTTTATTTACGCGGAAGACCTTTCCTCCCGTCATATCGGAGAGAAATCTGTCATCGCAGCAGGTAACCAAGACCTGCATATTTTCTATCGAGTTAAGAATGAAGCGCTGTCTTCCGCCGTCCAGTTCGGACATTACATCGTCGAGGAGCATAACGGGATATTCGCCCTTTTCCGACTTAAGTATTTCCGCCTGCGCCAGTTTTAAGACGATAGCTATCGACCTTGACTGTCCCTGCGAACCGAGGTATCGGGCAGGCTGACCGTCGATTAGAGTTACAATATCGTCGCGGTGAACGCCCGTTGTTGTGAAGCCTGCGCGGATATCTTCATTCACGTTTTTTTTGAGCTTATCCATATAAAGCTCCGTAAGCTCGCCCTCATATTCCGTTTTTCCGTTAAGGTCGGGAAATATTGTCGATTGATAGAACAATTGGAAGTTTTCCTTGCCCGAGGCAAGCTTATTATATAAACTGCTTGTATAATTATTAAGCATATTACAGTAGGTATTTCTTACAACGGATATATAAGCACCTGCTTTTGCAAGCTGCTCGTCCCAAACGCTTATCGAGTCGATATCACCGCCGCCCTTTGAAAAGCTTTTTAGCAGGGCATTCCTTTGCGCCAGCACATTATTATAGGTATTGAGCGCGCTGACGTAAGAGCCTTTTATCTGCGATATCGAAAGGTCGATGAAGCTTCTTCTGTTTTCGGGAGCTCCTTTTGCGAGGTTTAGGTCATCGGGGGTAAACACAACGCACTGAAAGCTGCCGAACAACTTCGACATAAGAGGGAGCTTCACGCCGTTGAGGGTAACGAGCTTTTCTTTCAGCTCGCCTTTTTTTACGGCGAAGCGAATTTCCTGCTTTCGTGTTTCATCGGTAAAGGTAAGCCTTACATCGGCGAACTCTTTATCGAAGCCGATGAATTCCTTTTCCCTTGAACCCCTGAACGAGCGGCAGCCCGAGCAGAGCCAGACAGCTTCGATGAGGTTCGTTTTTCCCTGAGCATTATCTCCGCAGAAGATATTCATTCTTTTATCGGGTAAAATATTCACTTCGGACAGATTTTTATATCCGTCCGCACATATCTGATCTATTATCAAAACAAATACCTATTTAAAGCTTTATGACATTTATGGAATATAAGCTTTAAATTAACTCCTTTCCCAAAGAGCTTCTTGTATTATCAGTGAATAGTTATCTCTGCTCCGTTTACGGTGACAACATCGCCCGAGTGAAGCTTTTTTCCTCTTATGAGGCAAGGCTGACCGTTGACAGAGACCTTTCCGTCAAGGATAAGCTGTTTTGCGTCCGAACCGATAGCGACTGCGCCCGCAAATTTAAGAAGCTGGTCGAGCTTTATATATTCGGTAGTAATATTTACATCTTTATCCATTTATAAAACTCCTTTTTAAGGATATTTTGTATAAAAACAGTATAAAAATACTTTTTGTATTATATTTTATGATTCCGCTCTCAATCTCTGGGGAAGAACAAGGAATGTGAACGCATCGCCCTCCATTGGGAGAAGCTTCATCGGGGAGATACCGCCCGAAAGCTGCATTCTTATCTTATCGGCTTCGGTAGCTTTGAGAGCATCGAGGAGATAGCGGCAGTTAAAGCCTATCTCTACCATTGAACCCGTGAGGTCGATAGGGAATTCATCATTGAACTTGCCCATACCCGTACTACAGGTAATTTTGACCATTCCGTCATTAAAAATGCATCTTACGGGAGCTTTGTTCTTATCATTGAGAAGAAGCAGGCATCTTTCAAGGCTCTGGATAAGGTCTTTCGTGTTTATGATTATCTCTGTCGAGTGTGACTGAGGGATAGAAGCCTTATAGTTATGGAACTCGCCCTCGAGCAGACGGGAGATTACCATATATCCGTTTATCTCGAAGATGATATGCTTTCTCGAAACGTGGAGAATGACCTTTTCATCGTCATCGTCCTTGAGAAGCTTTGAAACTTCGGAGAGGGAACGTGCCTTTACGACGAAGTGGTAGTGGTTGTCGGTTTCGATTTTTTCCGTTCTTACCGCAAGACGGAAACCGTCAATAGCGGCGAGGTTGAAGTTATGGTCGGAGATATCGAAAAGCTCACCCGTGAGGATAGGCTTATTATCGGTAACAGCAACGGCGAAGATAGTTTGGTTTATCATATTTTTGAGAAGCGGCTGAGAGAGTGTGAAGTCATCTCCCGTATCATAAGAGGGAAGAGTAGGATATTCGTCAGCCGACATTGCGAGTATCTTGTACTCGGCATTGGCACTCTTTATAGTAGCGGAGAGGTTGTCGCTGATCTCAAAGGAAATTTCCTCCGAGGGCATCTTTCTTACGATCTCGCAGAGAAGTCTTGCATCGAAAACAAATTCGCCCATATCTTCGGATACTATATTGATCTTTGTTTGGATACCCATTTCAAGGTCATAGCCGGTGAGTTCGAGGACGTTTCTGTTGACGGAAACTTTTATTCCCGTAAGGGCTGTTATGGTTGATTTCTGAGGAACGGCACGGACTACATTATTGAGAGCTTCGTTAAGCTCACTCTGAACGCAGGTAAATTTCATAAGCTTGAATACAGTCTGAATTTATACAGAGCTGTAAATTCTCCTTTCTTATTCTTTACATAAGTTTTTCTTATTAAAAAGGGTTGGGGAAAACTGCCGCTTTAAAAGAGAAACTTTCGGTGTTTTATTATAAAATAATATAATATATATAAATATTAAACAGTAATAGCAGTAGGGGGCGTGGAAAATATGGAAAGGGTCTTTTTGATGAGTTTTATCAAGGAAAATCCACATAAATTTTTTCAACGTATCGGGTGTTGATAAATTTGCCCCATTGTGGAAAGTCAAAATGCGGAGAAAAAGTGGGGAAAAATGTGAGTGGAAAGAGGAAAAAAGGTGCAAAATACGGTGAAAATAATTTTTTGAAGGAAAAAACTATGTTAAAAACTATTTTTATACGCTTTGTAATGTACTTCAAACGCCCATAAAAGCGTATCTGAAAGTTTTCCACCTAACTTTCCACACTATGTTGAAAACTTTTTGATTAAACAATCTGTAAAGATAAAAAAGTCAGTTTTTGAGATTGTTTATGATGTCCTCAATGGTTTCTTTGAGGTGTGGGTCTTTGTTCATTGAGTTGGTTATCTCTTCGTAATAATACATAATTGTGGAGTGATCTCTTCCGCCGATGTCAAGACCTATGGACTTGTAGCTGAGAGAAGTTGTTTCCTTAATTATGTAAGCGCTGACCTTTCGTGCGAGGGATATCTTCGAGGTTCTCTTGTTGGAAAGGATGTCCTCGGAGGTGACACCATAGACTTCGGCAACGTGGGAAAGAACTCTGTCGATAGTGATAGGCGACGGAGTATCGTCCGAGAGAATTTCTCTTACGGTGCTTTGCGCCTGCGCGATCGTCGGTGGAGTTCCGACAAGGTGCATCGAGGCTTTCATCTTCTTTACGCAGCCTTCGAGCTGACGGATATTGGATTTGAGCTTGTCCGCAATATAATTTGCAACATCGTCCGAAAGCTTGAGGTCGAGAAGCTCGGCTTTTCTTCTTACGATAGCAACTCTCGTTTCAAAATCAGGTGCGGAGATATCCGCTATAAGTCCCCATTCAAAACGGGTGCGGATTCTGTCCTCGAGGGTCTTGATATCCTTTGGAGGACGGTCGGAGGTGAGAACTATCTGTTTGCCGATCTTGTGAAGCTCATTGAAAGTATGGAAGAATTCTTCCTGCGTGGATTCCTTGCCTGCGATGAACTGAACGTCATCGACGAGGAGAACATCGGCGCTTCTATACTTCTGGTGAAACTGGGAAGTATCCTTTTTCTGCTGGATAGCGGTGATAAGCTCGTTGGCAAAGGTTTCGCCCGTTACATAAATGATGTTTGTATCGGGCTTGTTCTTTTTTATTTCATTGCTGATAGCTGTCATAAGGTGGGTTTTTCCAAGTCCCGACGGACCGTGAATAAAAAGAGGGTTGTAAGCACTGCCGGGATTCTTTGCAACAGTAGTGCTTGCGGCGTAGGCAAACTCATTTGAATGACCGACTATGAAAGTATCAAAAGTATAGTCATACTCTGCATTTGAGAATGACTGTTCAAGCTCACGGCGCTTTACGATAGGGGATTCTTCCTCCTCATCGTCCTGCTGAGTATCTTCGAGAGGGATAATTTCGATATCAACGGGAAAACCGAGCACATTTATAAAAGCGTCCGAGAGCATAGTGCTGTAATTTTTTAAGATAATGCCCTTCTGAAATTCGGACTGAACGTTAAAATAAGCGACATTTTCATCAAGATTAAGGGGTTTGAGGGTCTTTATCCAGAGATTGAAAGCAACGTCCGTCAATTCTCCGTTATTGACCTTTGACTGAAAATAGTCGAGTACCTTGTCAAAAACTTCGACAAAGGAATTCATAGTAAACCTACTCCTTGCGATAAAAAATTATATAAGATAAATTTAAATAATTATAGCATATTTTGAAGTTAAATGCAAGCGTTTTCACAAAATAAAACACCATATATAATAG
>CALANW010000136.1 GCA_937926145.1 uncultured Ruminococcus sp.
GAACCTTACCTTAGCTATGATTTTTGATGCTATTTTAATGTGAACAGGCTCTAAATGAATATGTATTTCAAAAGTTTTTTGCGTTGTCCGAATGATCGTATGCTTTCCTTTTGCTTCCGCATAGATTATATCGGACATTTTTATTTTCCATGTTCCCTCATGGGTTTTTAAAATTAATAAATTGTCATAATCGATCGACTTCAGATAATCATCAATTGCCTTGAAAAGCTTTTCCTTTTTTATTGGTTTAACAATAAATCTAAAAGTGTTAACTTCATAAGAATCAACCGCTATTTCCGGATATGCACTTACAAAAATAATAATACACTCATTATTCTTATTTCGGATAAGTCGTGAAGTTTCCATGCCGTCAATATCCTGCATTTGATAATCCATAAAAACTATTTCATATTCTCTTTCGTTCAAGGTTTTTATTAGATCATGACCATTATCAAATTTATCAACGGAAATGTCGATCTTTCTTATTCTGCTGTATTCATCAAGCAGTTTTTCCAGTACTGTTTGCATTGATTTCTCATCATCACATATCGCAACTCTCATTCGTTTCACCTCAGCGACTATATTTTACCACAAAATCACATAATTTTCAATATAAATTCTTTTATTCTGAAAAAATTATGCCTTATCTAATAAGCATTGAGCATTTCTCCCAAATTTTCTAAAATGATTTCAGAAAATATACGGGAGGGATTACAATGTCTTGGCTTAGTCATATTTTATATTTTTTATTTGGTGAATAATAGAGGTACAGAATGTACATTATTGAGAAACAGCAATTATGGTATGACAATATAATGTCCTACCGAACAAGGGTCGAAGAAAAGGATTTATCTCGGCTTTTAACCCATGTTGGTGTGGCGCTTGACGCACTGGAGCTTGAACAGAAAGGCGACATAATTTTCACCATTGACGAAAAGGTCGAAACTGAACGCACAACAATACTCGGAGTTGAGCTTCTTATTCCTATTGATAGAGCATTTGACAGCAACAATCGCTATGTGTACAAATCCTGTTTCAAGCTTGAAAATGCGGTCATGGGTAAGTTCAACGGAAAGTTCAGCAAGCTAAACGGCTTTGCATCTGAACTTTGCAGCTATGTTGACAGCAGCAATATCAAGCCGATAACCGATGTATACTATCTTGTGCGCGGTATTTGCGATGATGAATGTGTGGTTGATCTTTACCTCGGGACAAACGGAAACATACTGTGATTCATTGGCCGATAAACACAATTTTTCACCAATCTATATGACAGAAACATAAGGGATCTATGTTTCCAAAGTACAAAACACCATATAACGCCAGTTTTAACCAAAGTTTAGACCAAACAACTGCGCCTGCAAGTAAAAAATTCATTGCAGGCGCAGTTATTTTCTATGCTAAGGAAACGTTGCTTAATACGTTTTTGCTATTTAAAAAAATAGCAAAAACGACACTTCGCTTTAATCAGCATTTTCCGAAACGGCTTGTTTGTCCGAAACCAACATCGGCGGCAATATCACTTATCGACTTATCAGTTTCACGGAGCAAAGCGACGGCTTTGGAAAGCCTGTACTCGGCCAGATATTTGTACGACGTTGTATTCAGCGATCTTCTGAAACAGCGCAGACATTCCGACTTGCTGACGTGTGCTCTCTCAGCAAGCTCATCAAGCAAAATTTCCTCGCAGTAACGCTCCTCTATGTATCGCAGAAAAGCCGCCATACGCTTGCTGACAGCGTTCTTTTTCTGCCTTTCTTCTGGCAGATCAACAACTCTGCACAGCTCCAGCCACAGCGTACAAAGCGTTGTCAAAACTTTATATTCATACAACTCTGTCTTATTATTTTCAAGTTCTGAAAGCTTTTGCAGGCACTTTGTCACTGCCTTATTTTTCGGAATATTTTCAATATGAAATATTGGAAAATTCTCTTGCCCAATGAGCCGCTCAACTGTCTTTTCCGAAGGACTTACGAAATAAAATGAAAGAACCTTTCGAGAAAAATAAAGCTTTTATAGTGACGCGAATTACCTTTCTGACCGTATGGACAACATTTTTATTTATGAAAATGCCCTCGGATCTTTTCAGATGAGTGACAGAATTTAGCGTCAGAACCTCGACCTTACCGACAAGAACATATATGAACTGAAATTCAAAAGGCATTTTTAAAGCGTTCTTTCAGTATATCAATACAAACCGAACAAACGAAGCAGCTTTTGCCAGAATGTAAGCGGTGCTTCATCTGCTTTGGCACTTGCTGCTGTCTCCGCCTTTTCAACCGCAGCTGTTTTGATAACGAACTGCACGGAGTCCACATTGGTGTTTTTATCGGAAACAAAGGACACCACCTCGGCATCACTTCCGAATATGGACGATGTCATAGAGTCGATTTCATCGCTGATCTGTGTATCCATATCCGAAGTTTTATCCACAAACTCCGAAGTCCCGTCAGCAAGCTCCTTAGTTCCGTCATACAGTTCTCCTACAGCGTCATTCAGTTCACTGACGGATACCTCAAGCGTTCCTGTATTGCTGTAAAGCGTATCCATATTCATTTTCAGCATATCAGCGCCCTCAGAAGCGCCGCCGACAGCATCAGTATAATCAATAAGCCCACGATAAAATTCGCCATAGCTGTCAAGCTGTCCTTTAAGATCATTGATCTGCTTGGCTGCATCATCTGCCGCAGCTGTGGCAGCCTCTATCTGCGAAGTTACATCTTCCGAGATCATCATCTGTCGGATATATGCTTCTCTGATCTCGGCTTTCTGCTCATTTGTAAGTGAAGCCGCCACACCTTGTATGATCTGCTCCTTCTGCTCATCTGTAAGCTGAGCGGCAGCAGAATCCAAGATCTGCGCTTTCTCTTCATCAGTCAATTCTTTCACTGCCTGCGATGCAGCCTGAGCATAAATAGCATCAGACTGCGAGGTCACATATTCCGGATAAACGGAATCTGCCTGAGATCTTATATAACCGAGATAAAGTTCATCTGCCTGAGCCTCGACCTGCTTTGTCACCTCACGCTGTGCTGTTTGATATGCTTCCTTATACACAGAATCGGCATCTGTTTTCCTGAGCAGACCTCCGAGCACATCGGAATAGTCCGACGGTGTAAGTGTGATGGGTTCAAACCCATTGGCTTGGAGCTGATTATTGAGTGCCGCCGATGCATCAGTGCAGAGTCCCTCATACGCTGTATATGCCGCATCGGTAAGCTGACCGTTCTTTTCCGTTATGCTTGTAAGTCCGGACGAAAGCTCACCTGCTCCGTCGGTAAGGCTGCCTACACCGCTGTTCAGCTCTCCGACCTTATCATTCAGCGTTCCTGTGGCATCATAAAGCTCACCTGCTCCGTCACGGACTTCAGAAGCACCGTCATTAAGTTTGTCAACAGCCGAAACAAGCTCATCTACCTTATCTTTCAGCTCAGAGTCATCAACATTAAAGTCCATATTCAGACGAACTCCGTTGATCGCAGCCGAATCCACTTCAAAATCCGTAACATCAGCTTTGATGACTGTATCAATGCCTTTATCGGGCAGGATAGTATAGGTCAGCTGCTTGTCGCCGCCCACATTGGCAATCGTTGCGCCGCTGCCGACAATGTTTTTGCAGATATCGGTATCAAATGTAAATGATGCCTGGAGCGCATAGTCCTCATAAAAGCTGCCACTGCAGTTTTCATTTTTGGTGACAGTAAAATGTATCTCCAGCGCGCCGCTCTTTCCCGCAATATCCTCGGCGGAATACTCTTTTCCGTCCATAAAGTAGCGAATGGATATATTCCACGGGATTTCGGTATTTTTCATCGTTCCCTGATAATATACCTTATCGGAATCGGATGAAAATGTGACCTTATTACCGTCCTGTGTTATACTGTCGGTCGTATTGAGCATCTTTACGGCAGAATAATCTCCGTAATCGGTGATATCTCCGCCCGAAAAGATGTTTACCGCTTCCATATCGGTCACATTACCGAAAGCATCGGTCATAATATAGATGACCTCTTCTTTTTCTGACGGCTCCGCTTCGGCGAATGCAGGAACAGCCAAATAACCCATAAACAGTACGGACATTGCCGCTGCACTGACTTTTTTTATATTTTTCATTGTGAAATGACCTCCTTGGTCCTATGATTTTTTACAATAAGCTTATCAAACAAATACAGCAATCCCGGCAGTACAAACAATACGATAACAAGTGAGCAAAGCGTTCCTTTGCCAAGGAAGTATCCGAGCTGCGAAAGCAGTCCGTAAGTTGAGAATGCTCCCAACAGGAAACCTACTGCCGTCATAACGCTTGCCGAGGTCAATACGGAAACGGACACGGCGGAGATCGTTTGAATGACAGCTTCCTTTTTGCCGAAGCTCTGCCGCATTTCCTTATATCTGTCGGTAAACAGAATAGCATAGTCCACTGTTGCACCAAGCTGTATCGAGCTGATTATAAGATAAGCGATGTAGAAGATAGTCTGACCGCTGAAATAAGGAATGGAAAGATTTATCCATATAGCTGTTTCAATTGACAGCACAAGGATAACGGGCAGTATCACCGACTTCATCGTAAAGAGAAGCACAACAAATTCTGCGCCTATGGCAACAAGATTTACCTTTACCATATCGGCAGTGACAGTATCCATAAGGCGTATGTAGATACTCCCTCGCCTGCCAGATACCATTCGTCGGGATAATATTCTTCTGCCGTTCCACGGATCTTTTCCACCAGTGAAAATGTATTGTCACCCTCGTATGCGGCATCTACGGTCAGAACCATTCGTGTGTAACGGTCGCTGTTAAGCTTTGAAAGCGTGCCTATATCCAAATATTGCTCGGGTATCACTGCGCCGACCGTATCAACGTATGAAATAATGCTTTTTACCTGCGGAATATCATGAAGCGACTGAGAAAGCTCCGCCTGTGTTGCAATGCTTTCCTTGGGAACGATCAGAACATAGGTATCCTGCTGCCCGAAAGCATCTTCGATCTTTTCCGTGTCCGCGCCGAGCTGTGTCTGACTTCCGAATATATGAGAAGCTCCGTAATAAAAGCTGTTGGCATTGGAAGCCAGATAGCAGGGAGCGATCACAATAGCGAATACTATCACCATAGGCATCATAACACGGCTTACAAACTTGCCGAAGCCCTTGAAGGACGGCATAAAGGAGCGGTGCTGCGTTTTATCTATCAGCTTGTAAGTTTTCAGTATCAGCGCAGGCATAAATATGAAAACAGTGATAAGGCTGATAGCCACGCCCTTTGCCAACGCAAGACCAAGATCCGGACCTATCCTGAACTGCATCAGACACAGAGCAAGGAAGCCGATGACCGTCGTAAGTCCGCTGGAAAGAATCGATGTGGTTGACATTGTAAGTGCCTGCACCATTGCTTCTTTTGGATCATCTGTCTTTTGTCTGCATTCCGCAAAACGATGCAGCAGGAAAACGGAATAGTCCAGTGACACTGCAAGCTGCAAAATATTGCCTGCCGCATTTGTCACAAAGAAAATTTCCCCGAACATCAGATTGCTTCCCGCATTTATCACAACCGCTATCCCAAGTCCGCCCAGCACAAGAAAAGGCTCGGCAAAAGACGTTGTTGTAAGTATCAGGACAAACAGGACAAATGCAACGCCCACCATTGCGGCAAATGATATCTCGCTGACGGTACTTGTAGTTGCAACCGCCGTTGAAACGGCACTGCCCGTCATGGCATTATCTTCACCGATGATATCCCGTATCGCATTTACGGCATCGATCCTCTTAGCTTTGGCAATAGTCACCGAAAACAGCGCATTTCCGTCCTTATAGTAGCTTTCGACCATATCGGTTTCCAACGTTTCAAGCGGAACGGTCACACTTGCCACATCATCAAGCCATGTCACATCAGTCACGCCGTCAACGGCAAGCAGTTTTTCTTTATATTCCAACGCCTGCGGAACTGTAACATTCTGCACCATGACTCTTGCGTTTGGTATTCCTTCGCTGTATTCACTGTCCATCAGATCCAAAGCCACCGTTGAGGCACTTTTCTTCGGCAGATAGTCGTTCATATCATAATTCACGGCTACAAACTGCTTGCATACAATACTAATCGCAAACAGTACCAAAAACACGGCAATAATCAGATTTTGATGATCGACAATGCGTTTATAGAACTTTGTCATCAAACTCAAACTCCTCTCCGAAGACCTGATAATAAACACCGGTCATCGTTTTTAGATTTAACAGTATTTTTTGTCCGCTGATAGTTCCCACAGCAGTATAATCTATGGTACTTACCAACGATCGGATAGCTCCCGATATCGTAAGCTCTCCATTGTTTGAAAGCTGACCGTGAAATGCGTTTTTACAGTTCATCACTTCCAGCCAACCTTCTACCTGACCGTCCGATTCGTGAACGAACATTATCCCGTTCCGCTGTCCCAGCGGTACAGACAGGCAGATATGATATCTTTTTTCACTCATGTTCCTGCTCCTTTCTTCGTTTCACAGTATAATACAAAGTTCAGCCAAATAAAACGGTCAATTTGGTGCTGTTTAGGTAAAAAACGGACACAAGTATGCAAATTGACGGGCAAATAAATGTAAAAAACAATATGTCGGACAAATACTGTAATAATGTCCATTGACTAAATTAATGGTAAAGTGTATAATAAGCACGAAGGAGTGATATTGGGTATGAAACACGAAATAACATCTTTAAATACAAAGAAAACGCTGGCGGCTTCTTTAAAAAAGGCTATGTAGAAAAAGCCTCTTTCAAAGATAACCGTCAGCGAGATCATCACCGACTGCGGGGTAAACCGCAAGACATTCTATTATCATTTTCAGGATATTTATGCGCTGCTGAAGTGGATGCTGGAGGAAGAAGCCATTGAGGTCGTCAAGCAATTTGATATGCTTGTGGACTATCGGGAGGCGATCCTGTTCGTGCTTGATTATGTAAAAAAGAACAAGCACCTGCTGTGCTGCGCCTACGACGGTATGGGCAGGGACGAAATGAAGCGATTTTTCTATTCGGACTTCATCGGCATCACACGGGAAATAATCCGCAATACCGAGCAGCAGCTCGGCATACAGGCAGAAGAACAGTTCGAGGAATTTCTTGCTCATTTTTATACAGAAGCTATCGCAGGAATGCTGATAGATGAGTTTAACAACAAGGAAGGGCATGACCCCGAAAAGGTTGTCGAATATTTTACCCGAGTTCTGAAAAATTCTCTGCCAAGCGTGTTGGAAAATGCTGCTGTTTAATTACATATCGTGCGAATATGCTATCACGATAATTAATGGACTTTTGTATGCCAAAACCTCTGCTAATCATATTGGTACGCATATCGCTAAATGTATATGAGCGAATCATCACGCTTCGGAAATAATCAAACTCTTTCTGCAAGTCCCCAATGTCTTATGCTAAACTAAACCGCAAGAATTTGCATCTCTATAATCTAGAGCCTGTTCACATTAAAGTATTGCAATTTTCGTGAAAACATATTATAATAAACGCATGAGATTAACAAAAGAGCAATTTGCGAAAA